>NZ_JBICMM010000033.1:0-75665 GCF_043106425.1 Pseudomonas sp. FYR_2 | reverse complement strand
CTGCACAGGCTTCAAAAGCTGTGCGGTACCTGTGGGAGCGGGCTTGCCCGCGAAAGGGCTGCTACAGGCAATACACATAAGGAGCTGCACATGAAACTGCTGGTGGTCGAGGACGAAGCTCTGCTTCGCCATCACCTCTACACCCGACTGGGCGAAAGCGGCCATGTGGTCGAGGCCGTTGCCGACGCCGAAGAGGCCCTGTACCAGGCCGGGCAATACCACTTCGACCTGGCCATCATCGACCTGGGCCTGCCCGGCATCAGTGGCCTGGAGCTGATCACGCGCCTACGTAGCCAGGACAAGACCTTCCCCATCCTCATCCTCACTGCCCGTGGCAACTGGCAGGACAAGGTCGAGGGCCTGGCGGCCGGTGCTGACGACTACCTGGTCAAGCCGTTCCAGTTCGAAGAGCTGGAGGCTCGCCTGAATGCCCTGTTGCGCCGATCCAGCGGCTTCACCCAGTCGACCATCGCCGCCGGCCCCCTGGTGCTCGACCTCAACCGCAAACAGGCCACCCTCGACGAACACCCCCTGGCGCTGACGGCCTACGAGTACCGCATTCTCGAATACCTCATGCGCCATCATCAGCAGGTCGTGGCCAAGGAGCGCCTGATGGAGCAGCTGTACCCGGGGGACGAGGAGCGCGACCCCAATGTCATCGAGGTGCTGGTCGGCCGCCTGCGCCGCAAGCTTGAGGGCGAGCACGGCTTCAAACCCATCGACACCGTGCGCGGCCTGGGCTATCTGTTCACAGAGCGCTGCCGATGATCCGCTCCCTGCGGGTACGCCTGATGTTGGCCGCCGCCGTGCTGGCGCTGCTGTTCATGCTGGCGCTGTTGCCGGCCTTGCAGAAAGCCTTCAGCCTGGCCCTGCAGGAATCGATCGAGCAGCGGCTGGCCTCGGATGTGACCACACTGATTTCCGCCGCGCGCATCGAGCATGGCCAACTGCAGATGCCGACGCTGCTGCCGGACGAGCGTTACAACCTGCCGTATACCGGCCTGCTGGGCTACATCTTCGACCGCGACGGCAACCTGGTCTGGCAGTCGCGGGCCACTGCCGATCGGCACATCAATTACAGCCCGCGCTACGACGGGCGGGGTAACGAGTTTGCCCGCATTCACCAGTCCGACGGCGAAGAATTCTTCGTTTACGACGTCGAGATCAAGCTGCTGGGCGGCCAAAGTGCCGCTTACAGCATTGTCGCCCTGCAGCCGGTGAGCGAATACAAGGCCACCCTCAATGGCCTGCGAGAAAAGCTCTACCTGGGCTTTGGTGCTGCCTTGCTGGCATTGATGGTGCTGTTATGGGCGGGCTTGACCTGGGGGCTGCGTTCCTTGCGGCGGCTCAGCCACGAGCTGGATGAGGTGGAATCGGGCGCACGCGACGGCCTGAGCGGCGAGCACCCTCGCGAGTTGCTGCGCTTGACCCGTTCGCTCAACCGCCTGCTCCGCAGTGAGCGCGAGCAACGCACGCGCTATCGCGATTCGCTGGATGACCTGGCCCACAGCCTGAAGACGCCGCTGGCGGTGTTGCAAGGTGTGGGCGAGAGCCTGCAGCAGCGCAGCGGCGAGCGCGAGCAGGCGCGGGTGCTGCAAAGCCAGATCGAGCGCATGAGCCAGCAGATCGACTACCAGCTCCAACGCGCCAGCCTGCGCAAGAGCGGCCTGGTGCGCCACAGCGTGAGGCTGCTGCCGTTGCTCGACAGTTTGTGCAGCACGCTGGCCAAGGTTTACCGGGACAAACAGGTGAACGTGGCCCTGGAGGTGCCTGATGCGGCACAGGTGCCGATGGAGCAGGGCGCCTTGCTGGAGATGCTCGGCAACCTGCTGGAAAACGCCTACCGGCTGAGCCTGGGCCAGGTGCGGGTAAGCCTGGAGCAGGCGCCCGGGCAGTTGACCTTGTGTATCGAGGAC
This sequence comes from Pseudomonas sp. FYR_2, assembly GCF_043106425.1. Lineage (NCBI taxonomy): Bacteria > Pseudomonadati > Pseudomonadota > Gammaproteobacteria > Pseudomonadales > Pseudomonadaceae > Pseudomonas > Pseudomonas sp. FYR_2. The sequence continues at coordinate 73,749 of NZ_JBICMM010000033.1, read as the reverse complement.
GATGGGCCGGGGGTGCCGGCCGATCAGCGTGAGCGCATCCTGGAGCGGGGGGAACGGCTGGACAGCCAGCACCCGGGGCAGGGTATCGGGCTGGCGGTGGTCAAGGATATCGTCGACAGCTACGACGCCGAGCTGAGCCTTGGGGATTCGCCCTTGGGTGGGGCCGCGTTCCGGATCACCTTCAACCTCGATTGATTCGCCGGCACAGGCAAATCGTATCGGGCGGATTCCCGCCATACCCCCTGTACAAATCCCGCCACCGGGCGGAAATCCGCCAGCCTTCCTCAGGCAAATCGCCCCGTCGTTGGGCATTTATCCCTAGCAAATACGGCCTCTGCACCCTTCGTGGGCATTTTGGCACCACCCTTGCTATTGATCCCTTCAGAGGCCTGCCCAGGCAGCTCGAACACAACGACAAATCCCTCCGGGTGCAGGAGGGTTAGCGATTCAGGTGCCCCATCACCCTGGGAAGGGTGGGCCGGCACACTTGAGGAAAATGAGCCATGACGACACGTCAGCCGCTGTACAAATCCCTGTATGTCCAGGTGTTGGTCGCCATCACCATCGGCATTCTGCTCGGCCACTACTACCCGGAAACGGGCGTCGCCCTCAAACCTTTGGGTGACGGCTTCGTCAAACTGATCAAGATGGTCATCGCCCCGATCATCTTCTGCACCGTGGTCAGCGGCATCGCCGGCATGCAGAGTATGAAGTCGGTCGGCAAGACCGGCGGCTACGCGCTGCTGTACTTTGAAATCGTCTCCACCATCGCCCTGATCATCGGCCTCGTCGTCGTCAACGTGGTCAAGCCAGGCGCTGGCATGCACATCGACGTCAGCACCCTGAACGCCAGCAGCGTGGCTGCCTACGCCGCCGCCGGCGCGCAGCAGACCACCGTCGGCTTCCTGCTCAACGTCATCCCCAACACCGTGGTCGGCGCCTTCGCCAACGGCGACATCCTGCAAGTGCTGATGTTCTCGGTGCTGTTCGGCTTCGCCTTGCACCGCCTGGGCAGCTATGGCAAGCCGTTGCTGGACATGATTGACCGCTTTGCCCATGTCATGTTCAACATCATCAACATGATCATGAAGCTGGCTCCGATCGGTGCCTTCGGCGCCATGGCCTTCACCATTGGCCAGTACGGCGTTGGCTCGCTGGTGCAACTGGGCTACCTGATGGCCTGCTTCTACATCACCTGCCTGCTGTTCGTGCTGGTGGTGCTGGGCGGTATCTGCCGCGCCCACGGCTTCAGCGTGCTCAAGCTGATCCGCTACATCCGTGAAGAGCTGCTGATCGTGCTGGGTACTTCCTCGTCGGAATCGGCACTGCCACGCATGCTGGCCAAGATGGAGCGCCTGGGTGCCAAGAAGTCGGTTGTCGGCCTGGTGATCCCGACCGGTTACTCGTTCAACCTGGATGGCACCTCGATCTACCTGACCATGGCCGCGGTGTTCATCGCCCAGGCCACCGACACCACCATGGACATCACTCACCAGATCACCCTGCTGCTGGTGCTGCTGGTGGCCTCCAAAGGTGCTGCCGGCGTTACCGGTTCGGGCTTCATCGTGCTGGCCGCCACCCTGTCGGCTGTTGGCCACTTGCCAGTTGCTGGCCTGGCGCTGATCCTCGGCATCGACCGCTTCATGTCTGAAGCCCGCGCCCTGACCAACCTGGTAGGTAACGCCGTTGCTACCGTGGTGGTTGCCAAGTGGGTCAAGGAAATGGACAACGACAAGCTCGCTTCGGAGCTGGCTTCCGGTGGTGCTCCGCTGGTCGATACCCGTCCTACCGATGACTTGGGCGTGGCCGAAGGCCCGGCTCGCTGATCGCGGGATGGTTAAATGAAAAAGGCGACCCTTGAGGTCGCCTTTTTCATGTTCGTGCCGCGTTCAGGCCAGCACCACTTCCAGCACCCGGATCACCTCCGGCTGCGGGTAATGCCACCTCACTTGCACATCCCAGAACTTCACCCCATACACCCGTTCGGCCGGTGGTATCTGATAGGCCGGTCGTGGGTCCTGGGCCAGGCACTGCTCGATCAGCTCTACCAGTGGCTCAGCCAGGCGTAGTGCGTGCTCGCGAGCCTGGGGCAGGGCGTTTTCACCCCACTGCACGGCAATCGCAGCGGGTGCTTCACTGGCCATCTGGTTGCTGGCGCCCGGGATGCTGTCGGCGTAGGGCACATAGGGCTTGATGTCCAGTACCGGCGTGCCATCGAGCAGGTCGATCCCGGACAGCAACAGGCGGCCAGGCTCTACCCCCTCCAGACGCACCACTGACTGGCCGATGCCGTTGGGCCTGTGGGTGGCGCGGGTCGCGAACACACCCATGCTCTTGTTGCCGCCCAGGCGCGGTGGCCGCACTTTCAGGCGGGGTTTGTCTTCCAGGGCCTTGTGGAACAGGAACAGTAGCCAGACATGGCTGACCTGCTCCAGGCCTTCGACCGCATCACCCTGGTCGAACGGCGGCAGCAGTTCGAGCACGCCGCGCGCCGCAGGCGCCAGCTGCGGCTGGCGCGGGATGGCGAACTTCTCCTTGAAGCAGGAGCGCACAATACCGACCGGGGCAACCGTGTGCTGCATGGCCACTCAGCCGCGCACGCGTAGGGTCAGGCCCTTGAGGAAGTTGCGCAGCAGCTGGTCACCGCACGGGCGGTAGTTGTCGTGGCCGGCCTTGCGGAACAGCGCGCTGAGCTCTGGCTTGCTGACCGGGAAGTTGACCGACTTGAGGATCGCGTGCAGGTCGTCTTCCTTGAGCTCGAAGGCCACCCGCAGCTTCTTGAGGATGAGGTTGTTGGTCACCGGCAGCTCGACCGGCAGCGGTGGGCGGCTGTCATCCTTGCCACGGCGGTGAATCACCAGGCCATCGAGGAAGTGCGCCATCACCCGCTCAGGGCAACGTACGAAACCTTCCTCTTCTTCTTTCTTCAGGTAGGTGGCCAGCACCAGAGGATGCACTTCGAGGCCGGAAAGCCCGATGATTTCAGCCATCTTGGCGTCGTTCACCTTGAGCATGTAGCGCAGGCTGCGCAGGACATCGTTGTGGTTCATTGCTGCAGAATCCTGTTCAGGTGCCACGCGTGTGCGTGGCGTATTGCTTAGAAACGTTCGGTAGTGGCCAGGTAGCGCCATTGGCCTAGCGGCAGTTTGCCCATCGATACGCCACCCAGGCGAATACGGCGCATGCTTACCAGCTCCAGGCGCAGGTAGGCGCACAGCTCGGCGATTTGCCCGGGCTGCGGGTTTTTCAGCACCATGCGCAGGTGGGTCTCGTTTTGCCAGCTGGCTTTGGTCTTAGGCAGTTCGCGATCATTGCGCGTGGCCCCGCGCGCCAGGCGTTCTAGCGCCTGGGGCGTGGTTTCGCCGCGCACTTCGACGATGAACTCCTGCTCCAGGCGGCGCAGGTCGGCGTTGATCTTGCGCGTTACCCGCCAGTCCTGGGTGAATACCTGCAGGCCGGTGGCGCCGCGCTCCAGCGGCGCCACGCACTCCTGCCGGGCAAAATGCCCGTGCAGGGCGCGCACGCCTTCGCGGTGAGCCTCGCTGAGGTTGCCCAGGTTCATGCTGGCGCGGGCGGTTTCACTGTCGATACCGGCGGGTTGGTTCATCAGCAGGGTCACCGGTTCCAGCGTTTCGGCGCGGGCGCCCGGTAACAGCTCGACGCGCTGTTGCTCAACCTTGAACTGCGGCTGCTCGACGACCACGCCATCGACCGTCACCCAGCCGCCTTCGATATACAACTCGGCCTCGCGACGGGAGCAACCCAGCTGCTCGATGAGGCGTTTGGACAGGCGGACGGGTTCAGACATGACGGTAATTCGCAAAGGCAGGGAAAGACCCGCATTGTACCTGCCTGCGCGGCGCAGGGGCTGGGAATCTGTGTCATTTACGCCGTTTTGCGCAGGCGCATGTGCAGCAGCGGGTAGGGCTGGCCCAGGCCATCGGTGTCTGAACGGCCGAACACTTCGAAACCTTCATGCAGGTAGAAGCCCAGGGCTTGCGGGTTCTGCTCGTTGACGTCCAGGCGTTCGGCGTTCAGTTCGTCGATCGCATAGTGCAGCAGGCGCTTGCCAACCCCTTGGCCGCGGTACTCAGGTGCGACGAAGAGCATGTCCACGCGCCCGTTGGCGACCCCGGCGAAGCCACAGATACGTTGCCGGTCCTTGCAGCAGACCAGCATCACCGCATCCAGGTAGCGGCGCAGCACGTGGTCGCGCAGCAGCAGGATATAGCCCTCTGGCAGGAAGTGATGGGTGGCGCGTACCGAGTCCTCCCACACCTGTACCAGCTCGCTGTAGTCGCTCAAGCGCGGCGTTTGCAACGTCAGTGGCGCAGGCATGCCGGTGGTCCTCCATGGCGATAGGGAAAACATAGCAGCCCAACCACCGGTCGGCTTGTCTGTGTAGCGCTTGAACGGCGGGGGGTAGGGGTCTATTAATTAAGCGTGGGAAAAAATCCCACGCAAAGAAAAACTAAAACTGACAACAAGACTTTTACTGATTTGGCGTTCTCGTGGCGACAACCTGGAGACGGACTATGCAAATCCACCTGCTGTTCAAGAAGGCCTTACTGGCGGTTGCCGTAGCTGGCGTGCTTTCGACGTCCATTGTGTTGATCCCTGACACGATTTCTCACAGCTCCAGCGCCTATGCCAAAGATGGTGGCGGTGGCGGTGGTCACGGCGGCGGTGGAGGCGGCGGTCACGGTGGTGGTGGAAGTGGCGGTGGCGGCGGAGGCCACGGCGGTGGTGGGAGTGGTGGCGGAGGCGGAGGCCACGGCGGTGGAAGTGGTGGTGGCGGAAGTGGCGGTGGTGGTGGTGGTGGCCACGGTGGTGGCAGCGGAAGTGGCAGTGGTGGCCATGGCAGTGGCGGAGACGGTGGCGGCCATGCCGGCAACAGTGGTAGCGGCCACGACGGCAATTCAAACGCTGGTCGCAGCAGCAACCATGCTGAGGCGGGTGACGATCATGGCAATCACGTGGGTGGTGAGCCCGGTGACGATCACGGCAATCACGTTGGCGGTGAGCCCGGTGACGATCATGGCAACCATGTTGGCGGTGAGCCCGGGGATGATCATGGTAATCATGTCGGCGGCGAGCCTGGCGATGATCACGGCAATCACGTGGGTGGTGAACCTGGTGACGATCGCGGCAACCCTGTGGGTGGCGAACCGGGTGATGACAACAGCAGGAGCTGACAGGCGTTGATCAGCCCAACTTCTCCCCCTTCGATGTTAAGCGCACTGCGGCGTGTCATGCGTCCGCTGGTGCGCTTGATGTTGCGCAAGGGGGTGACCTACACGGTGTTCGCCGACCTGCTCAAGGACGTGTTCGTCGACGTAGCCCACCGCGAGTTTCGCCTGGACGGCACCCCGCCCACCGACAGCCGTGTCAGCCTGCTCACAGGCGTGCACCGCAAGGATGTCCGGCGGATTCGCAGTGAAGGCGGCACGGCGCTCGCAGCCTTGCCGGCAAACATCACCCTGGGTGCACAGTTGGTCAATGTATGGACCACCAGCCCGCCGTTCTGCTCGGCACCTGGCCAGGCGCTGGCACTGCCGCGTTTGGCCAGTGTCGGCGGCGACTGTTCATTCGATGCCCTGGTGGCCAAGGTCAGCACCGATATCCGTGGCCGGGTTGTGCTGGATGAGTGGTTACGCCTTGGCATCGTCCGGCTCGACGAGCAGGATTGTGTGCACCTGGAGGCCCAGGCATTCGTGCCGCAGACGGGTTTCGATGAAAAAGCCGCCTACTTTGGCCACAACCTGCATGACCATGCCTGCGCAGCGGTGCACAACCTCAGTGGCGAAGGCCAGCCGTTCTTTGAGCGCAGCGTTCACTATGATGCCTTGAGCCTGGCCAGCGTCGAACACGTGCGTGAAGTGGTTTCCACGAATGGCATGCAGACGCTGCTTGCTTTCAGCCGGCTTGCAGCAGAGCTGGAGGGCGCTGATGAGCCCGCCGTCGAGCAGCGTCAGCGCATCACCGTAGGGCTTTATTTCTACACTGAAGCTACCCAGCCCGATTTGTCGAAGACACCCGGCCCATGACTTCTCTTGCGCGCTGCCTCAGTGCTATCACGCTCGCCCTGGTTTTCGGGTTGAACCTGATGGCGCCTGCCGAGGTGGCCGCAGCGCCGGTGTGTGTCAGCCGTGATGAAGTGGGGATGGCCGGTGCCGCAGGCGTGCAGTTTCCGGGAGGGACGGGCGGCACCGGTGTGCGCAGTGAAAACGGTGGTGTTGGCGGCACTGGCGCACCGCATCCGCAGCGCCCCGGTGGCACAGGCGGTACGGGTGCAGTGGCGGAGGGTGTGGACGGCACCTACTTTGATCACAGCAGTGGCGGTGTTGGCGGTACCGGTGCGCCAATCCTGCGCCCGGGCGGTACCGGCATTGTCGGCACCATCACCGGGTTTGCCTCGATCTGCGTCAATGGCATGGAAGTGCACTATGGCAAAGACGTACCGGTGAGTCAGAACGGTGCACCGGCCAGCAGTGCTCACCTGGCCATCGGGCAGGTTGTGGCGGTGGAGGCCATTGCCACCCAGCGCGGCCTGCAGGCTGGGCGTATCTCGATCCTCAACGCTTACGAAGGGCCGCTGACGGCGCTCCCCAGCGCTTCGGCCCCGCTGCGGGTGATGGGGCAACCGGTGCGCCTTGCCGCAGGCGCGCGGGTGGCGCAAGGGCTGCGCCCGGGCGAGCCGGTCCGGGTCAGCGGCTTGCGCGATGCCAGGGGCGAAGTGGTGGCGACCCGTATCGAACGGGCCCCGGGGCTGCGAGAGGCCAGTGCCATTGGGGCGATTGATCGCCCTGGTAGCCTTCAAGGGCTGCAACTGGGTACCCGCGTAGCTCCGGCACGGGAACTGCTGGTGCGCGGCCAGTGGACCGGGCGTCAACTGGAAGTGGCGCAAACCCGCCCTGACCCTAGCCTGCCGTTTGCTGGCCGTGTGCAGCAGGCGGTGGTCGAAGGGCTGGTGCAGCGCGCGCAGGCTCGGCAACTGGTGGTTGCAGGCATCAATGTGACGCTGGGGCAGGGCACCGTGATCGTTGGTAAACCGGCGGCGGCGTTGGCGCTCGATCAGCGTGTGCGGGTGAGTGGTGTATTCAATGGCGCTCACGAACTGCGGGCAACGCGTGTGGAGTTCCAGGATGACCGCGCCGACAACCCGGACAGAGGCCATTCGGGGCGTGGCAGCGAGCACGGCAGCAGTGATTCCGGCAGTTCAGGCAACAGTGGCCATGGCACACGCGAAGCGACCGCTGTTGGCACCGAAGGCCGTGAGGATCACAGCGGTGGCAGCGACATTGAGGACGCCAGCGGGCACGGCAAGTCAGACAACGTGGACAAGTCTGGCAAGGCAGAGCCTGTCGAAACGGTAGAGCAGCCTGAAAGCAGCAACAGTGGCCGTTCTGACCGGGTAGAGCGGGTCGAAGTCGAAAAGGTAGAAAAGGCCGAGAAGGTTGAGAAGGTTGAGAAGGTTGAGAAGGTTGAGAAGGTTGAGAAGGTCGAAAAAGTAGAGAAAGTCGAAAAGGTGGAGAAAGTCGAGAAGCCTGAAAAGGTCGAGAAGGTTGAAAAAGTCGAGAAGCCCGAAAAAGTAGAGAAAGTCGAAAAGGTGGAGAAAGTCGAAAAGCCTGAAAAGGTCGAGAAGGTTGAAAAAGTCGAGAAAGTCGAAAAACCGGAGAGGATAGAGACCGCCGAAAAAGTCGAGCATCCGGAGCGTTCCGGGCGTTAGGCAACTAGGCTGGGTATGTCCGCTCACACTTCCCGACGGGATACCGAGGTGCCGATGAGACCGACCCTCCCGCTTCTCGCCTGCCTGCTGTCATGCACCAGCGTATCAACCTTGGCTGACACCTTCAGCGCGGCCATCGGCATGGACTATTCAAGCGGCGACTATGGCACGGGCACCACGTCGGAAATCTGGTACGTGCCCGTGGTCGGCAAGTATGAAACCGGCCCCATGACCTACAAGGTCACCGTTCCCTGGCTACGCATCACCAACCCGGAAGTCGGCCCGAATGGTGACCCCTTGCCCGGCGGTTGCCGGGATGTGGAAAGCGGGCTGGGCGACACGGTTGCCAGCGCCGGGTACGCCCTGCTCGATGGCATCGACGGCGGCCTGATGCTGGACCTGATCGGCAAGGTCAAATTCCCCACCGCTGATGAAGACCAGTGCCTGGGTACCGGCGAATACGACTACACTGCCCAGGTCGACATCACCAAGGGCTTTGGCTCGGTCACCGGCTTCGCGACACTGGGCTGGAAGAAGTTCGGCGACCCACCCAACAGCGATTTCGACGACCCGGTATTCGCCAGCCTCGGCTTTGCCATGCCTGTGGCTACGGGCACGTCGGCGGGCGCGTCCTACGACTGGCGGCAGAAGGTGGTCTCGACAGGGTCGCAGATCAAGGAACTGACCTTGTTCCTGACCCACAAGCTCAACCCGCAATGGAAAGTGCAACTGTATGCGGTCAAAGGCTTTTCGGACGCCAGCCCGGATGCAGAGGGGGGGCTGATGCTGTTTCGCACGTTCTGACAAAAAAGCCCCTGCGCCGGCTTACCGGGGCAGGGGCTTTTCAGTGTTTCAGCCGCTTCAGATAGGCTCGGCCCACATGTCGTACTCGTCGGCATCCACCACACGGCAGCGCACTTTGTCGCCTGGCTTGAAGCCATGATCGCCGTCGATGAACACGCTGCCGTCGATTTCCGGGGCATCGAAGAAGCTGCGGCCAACTGAACCTTGCTCCTCGACTTCGTCGATCAGCACGTCGATTTCCTTGCCGATGCGCAGTTGCAGGCGGGCGGCGCTGATGGCCTGCTGGTGGGCCATGAAGCGGTCCCAGCGGTCCTGCTTGATGTCGTCCGGCACTTCTTCCAGGCCCAGGTCGTTGGCCGGTGCGCCCTCTACTGGCGAGTACTGGAAGCAGCCCACGCGGTCCAGCTGGGCTTCGGTCAGCCAGTCCAGCAGGTACTGGAAGTCTTCCTCGGTTTCGCCCGGGAAGCCGACGATGAAGGTGGAACGGATCACCAGCTCGGGGCACTGTTCGCGCCAGTTCTTGATGCGCGCCAGGGTGCGGTCTTCGAAGGCCGGGCGCTTCATCGACTTGAGCACTTTCGGGCTGGCGTGCTGGAACGGGATGTCCAGGTACGGCAGGATCTTGCCGGCGGCCATCAGTGGGATCACGTCGTCGACGTTCGGGTACGGGTACACGTAGTGCAGGCGTACCCAGGCGCCCAGGCTGCTCAGTGCTTCGCACAATTCGAGCATGCGGGTCTTGACCGGGCGGCCGTTCCAGAAGTCGGTCTTGTACTTGACGTCGACGCCATAGGCGCTGGTGTCCTGGGAAATCACCAGGATCTCCTTCACCCCGGCCTTGACCAGGCGCTCGGCCTCGCTCAGCACTTCACCCACCGGGCGGCTGACCAGCTTGCCGCGCATTGACGGGATGATGCAGAAGCTGCAGCTGTGGTTGCAGCCTTCGGAGATTTTCAGGTACGCGTAGTGGCGCGGGGTCAGCTTGACGCCCTGAGGCGGCACCAGGTCGATCAGCGGGTTGTGGTCCTGGCGTGGCGGTACCACTTCGTGCACGGCGTTGACCACCTGCTCGTACTGCTGCGGGCCGGTGACCGACAGCACGCTCGGGTGCACATCACGGATGCTACCTTCTTCGACACCCATGCAGCCGGTGACGATGACCTTGCCGTTTTCCTTGATCGCTTCGCCGATCACTTCCAGCGATTCTGCCTTGGCGCTGTCGATGAAGCCGCAGGTGTTGACCACCACCACGTCGGCGTCCTCGTAGGTGGGCACGACTTCATAGCCTTCCATGCGCAGCTGGGTCAGGATGCGCTCGGAATCGACCAGGGCTTTAGGGCAACCCAGGCTTACGAAACCTACCTTGGGGGTGGCGGGCGTGGTGGACATGACTAACCTCGGTATTGAATGCAGGTCGCCCGGCCGGAATCGGGGGCGATCTTGACGGGCGCTTTGGGCGCCTCTGATCAAAAAGTGCGCAATTCTAGCGAGCGTGACGTCGCTTGACCAGCAGAAATACGACGAACGCTGCGCTATGCAAGCCAACCGGACTGTGCACGACTGGTAAAACCTCGAAACACAGCCAGGCAATGCCTCCCCTTGAACCGATGAGCTCCTGTCATCACCCTCTTTCACGCCTATGAAACCTTTTCTTGAACTTATTCAATTCTTATAGTTTTCTTATAAGACTGGCGTGGATATGAATACGATCAACTGGTCACGCAACGCAGTGAAGCAACTCAGGAAAATCGACAAGGTTGATCAACCCAAGGTCTACGACGCCGTTCAGGCGTTGGCGCACATGCCGCACGCTCAAAGCGTCAAGGCGCTGGTCAACCACCATTATGGTTACCGGCTAAGGGTAGGTAACTACCGGGTTCTGTTCGACTGGGATGGAGGCGTGAAAATTGTCAGCATCGAGGAGGTCAAGAAGCGCGATGAGCACACCTACTAATGTACAGATCATCAATGGCGCCGACGGTCGTCCTGCCTTTGTCGTGTTGCCCTATGCCGATTACATCGCCAGCCGCCCGCAACCGGACTTGGTGCCCAACGAGGTGGTTGGCTATATGGTGAAGGACGGCATGACTGCCATTGCTGCCTGGCGCAGGCATCTTGACCTGACTCAGGCTGAAGTCGCCCAGCGCCTGGGGATCTCGCAGTCAGCCTATGCCCAGCAAGAAACAGCAGAGCGCCCGCGTAAGGCTACTCGCGAAAAGATTGCCGCTGCCTTGGGCATACCCATGCAGTGTCTGGACCTTTAGTTTTTGCCGCCATCTCGCTCTGACAAAGGTGGACCAGCAGAAAATCGACGAACGCTGCGCTATGCTTCGCGCCATTGCGTCCGGGGTGTCAGTGTTACCTCGGCGCAGGTGAGAATTCTACTGGCCTAAAAGGCCGTCTGCGGGAGTGGTCGATGGTTCAGGCAAGCAGTCACGCCGAGGGCGGGCACGAGGGGAAGCAGGGCGCGGCGCGGTCGCTGGGCCTGCTCGTGGCGGCGGTCGGGGTGGTTTATGGCGATATCGGCACCAGCCCGTTGTACACCCTGAAGGAAGTCTTCACCGGCGGTTATGGGGTGCCGGTCAACCATGATGGCGTGCTGGGGATCCTGTCGCTGATCTTGTGGTCGCTGTTGTGGGTGGTGTCGTTCAAGTACGTGATGTTCATCCTGCGTGCCGACAACCAGGGCGAGGGCGGCACCATGGCGCTGACCGCGCTGGCGCGGCGTGCCACGGCGGCCTACCCGCGGTTGCGTACGCTGATGGTGATCTGCGGCCTGATCGGCGCTTCGCTGTTCTATGGCGACAGCATGATCACCCCGGCGGTGTCGGTGCTGTCGGCGGTGGAGGGCATGGGCCTGGCGTTTGACGGTATCGACCACTGGGTGGTGCCGATTTCGCTGGTGGTGCTGGTGGCATTGTTCCTGGTGCAGAAGCACGGTACCGAGAAGATTGGCAAGCTGTTCGGCCCGATCATGGTCACCTGGTTCGTGGCGCTGGGCGCACTGGGCGTACATGGCATCTCGCAGAGCCCGGAAGTGCTGAAGGCCTTCAACCCAGGTTGGGCGATCAATTTCTTCATCGTGCACCCCGGCATGGGCGTGGCCATTCTCGGCGCAGTGGTGCTGGCGTTGACCGGTGCCGAGGCGCTGTACGCCGACATGGGCCACTTTGGCCGCAAGCCGATCGCCCGGGCCTGGTTCATTCTGGTACTGCCCGCGTTGGTGCTCAACTATTTCGGCCAGGGTGCGCTATTGCTGCAAAACCCGGACGCAGCTCGTAACCCGTTCTATCTGCTGGCACCGGGCTGGGCGTTGCTGCCGTTGGTCGGGTTGGCGACCATGGCCACGGTGATCGCCTCGCAAGCGGTAATCTCGGGGGCGTTCTCCCTGACCCGCCAGGCCATCCAGCTGGGCTACATTCCACGCATGCAGATCCAGCACACCTCCAGCGACGAGCAGGGGCAGATCTACATTGGGGCGGTGAACTGGACGCTGATGGTCGGGGTGGTGCTGCTGGTGATCGGTTTCGAGTCGTCCGGCGCCCTGGCGGCGGCCTACGGTGTGGCGGTGACCGGCACCATGCTGATGACCACTATTCTGGTGTCGGCCGTCATGTTGCTGCTGTGGAAATGGCCCCCTGTGCTGGCGGTGCCGATCCTGGTGGGTTTCCTGTTTGTTGACGGGCTGTTCTTCGCTGCCAACGTGCCGAAAATCGTCCAGGGCGGTGCCTTCCCGGTGTTGGCGGGTGGTGTGCTGTTCCTGTTGATGAGTACCTGGAAGCGCGGCAAGCAGATACTGGTCGAGCGTATCGACGAAGGCGCGCTGCCGCTGCAGCTGTTCATCAGCAGTATCCGTATTCAGCCGCCACATCGGGTCGAAGGTACGGCGGTATTCCTCACTGCGCGGGCCGACGCTGTACCCCATGCGCTGCTGCATAACATGTTGCATAACCAAGTGCTGCACAGCCAAGTGGTGTTGCTGACGGTAGTCAGCGAAGACCGGCCGCGCGTGCCGGAGCAGGAGCGTTTCGAAGTGGAAGCTTACGGTGACGGGTTCTTCCGCGTGTTGCTGCACTTTGGCTTCATGGACGAACCGGACGTGCCGGCTGCGTTGAAACTGTGCCATCTCGATGAGCTGGACTTCACCCCGATGCGCACCACCTACTTCCTCAGCCGCGAAACGGTGATTGCTTCACGGCTGGAGGGGATGTCGCGCTGGCGGGGCAACCTGTTTGCATTCCTGTTGAAGAATGCCAACGGTAACCTGCGCTTCTTCAACCTGCCGCTGAACCGGGTGATCGAGCTGGGGACCCAGGTCGAGATCTAATGGTCAAGGGGCCGCAAAGCGGCCCCAATTATTGTCAGTTCTGTTCGGCGACGCTCGATTTGCCTTGGCGCGTCTCGATCTCACCAATCAAGCGCTTGGCCAGCGCCGGATAGTTCTCGTCGAAGTGGTGCCCGCCTGGCAGTTTCAGGCGCTCACCCACCGCCGTCTTTTCCGTGCAACCGCTTTCATCGGTTTCTTCAACGCCATACACACACACCACCTTGGACGCCGGCAGCCTGGCCATCTCTGGCCCGGTCGGTGCTTCCTGACCTTCCTTGCCCAACCAGCCCTCGACCTCGATCTCGAAGCTGCCACTGCGGGCAAACGCCAGCAGCATTACGGCATCGATACGCTGTTGGTCCTCTGCCGGCAGGCGGTTATAGATGGCTGGCAGCACATCGGCACCGAACGAATAACCTGTCAGCACGAAGCGCTTGGTGCCCCACTTCTGCCGGTAATGTTGCATCAGCTCGGACAGATCGGCGGCGCTTTGCTCCGGGGTCTTGTGCTGCCAGTAGTAGCGCAGCGTGTCGATGCCTACCACCGGGTAGCCCAGCTTGGCCATTTCCCCGGCCACATCACGGTCCAGGTCGCGCCAGCCACCATCACCGGAGAGGAACAGAGTGACTGTGTCGGTCGTCTGCCCGGCCGGTACCTCGACCACCGGAATAGCCAGGGCGTTGCCGTCACGGCCAACCAGGGCCTGGGTCAGCTGGGCCTTGAGCACTTGTGGCAGGTGAATGTCGTAGTCGCTGATGCTGGTTTCGGCGTTCGCCTGGTCACGTACGAAAGCGGCGCTGGCGTCATCCGGGTTGTCGTTCCAGGCGACGTTCCAGTGGCCATGAGGTGCCGCCTTGGGCAGTGGGGCCTGACAGCCGGGTTGCTCCAGGCTGAAGTCCACTGAAATGGCCCGCGCCTTGTCATCGCTCTGGCTGGCCAGCCAACGCCAGGCCTGGGCGGCGCCAGGGCCTATGCCGGCGACCAGCGTCGGCTTTTCCGACAGCTCTGCCAGGGCCTGGTCCATGGCCTGCTGCTGTTTGCTACAGTCGTTCGGCGGCAGCACCACCTGCACCAGCTGGGCTTCGCCGGCCTGGCTCAGGTCCAGCAGTTGCTTGTCGGTCAATGCCTGGTCCTGCGGTACGCCAATGGCCACCCGGGCCTTGGCGTGCACGCCAGGTGTCACCCGGGTGATGTGGGTGTCATTGAGGCTCAGTTGCTCCAGGCGCGCCTCGGGGGCCGGGCGCGTCCACAGCCAGAACGCCAGCGCGCCACCCAGGGCGGCCAGTAGCAGGGGAACCAGCAGGTACAGCCAATAGCGTCGGGTCATCAACGTTTCACCAATCCAGTCAGGCCGCCTGCAATCAGGGCGGCAGTGTCGGCCAGTGCTACCAGCGGGTCGAGCCCGGCCGGCACGGCCATGTAGCGGGGTTCCCAGTCCGGTTGGAACTTGTCCTTGAAGCGGCGAAGCCCCTGGAAGTTGTACAACTGCTCGCCCCGGCGGAACACCATCGAACCCAGGCGCTGGGTCAAGGGAGCACCTCGCCGCGGTTGCAGGCCGGAAAGCGGCACCATGCCAAGGCTGAAGCGGGCGTAGTCATGGCTTTTGTAGTGCAGGATCAAGCCGATCATCATGAACTCCATGGTCAGCTTGGGGGCCTCGGGGTGCGCACGCATCAGGTCGAGGCTTGCCAGTTCGTTGCCATGGGTTTCCAGCAGGTTGGCGAAGGCTACCGGGCGGCCCTGGAAGCGAATCAGCGCGATGCGGAAGTGTTGCAGGTAGTCCGGGCTGAAGCGCCCCAACGAAAAGCCTTTCTCTCGCACGTTCTTGCCGCCGAGCCAGGCATCGGAAATTTCCTTCAGCTCTGCCAGCGGGGCGTGCCCGGGTTCATGGATTTCCAGGCTCAGGCCGTCGCGACCACCGCGATTCCAAGTGTAGCGCAGGTCTTTCATCTCCTTGCCTTTGGCTTCCAGATCGAAGCGGCGCAGGTCGACACGGGCTTCTTCACCCAGCTTCAGCGCTGTCAGGCCAATGTCCATGTAGAACGGCAGGTTTTCGGCACGTACTTGGTAGAACACCGGGCGAGCGTGGTGCAGGTCGCACAGATCGCGGAACTGCCAGATCATCTCGGCGCGTTCCTGGGCCGGGCCGATGGGGTCGTATAGGGCCACCAGGCTGCGGCCACGCCGCGCGTACATGAGGAAGGCATTGCCACGCGGGTGGAACAGCAACGCTTTGTCGCCCGTCAGGGCCAGGCCGCCGTCGGGCTGGTCGGAAGCCAGCAAGATACGGTTGGCGCGCTGCAGTTCCGCTTCGTCGGGCAGGTGGATCACAGGAGGGGCGGTGCGCAGCAGCCAGGTCAGCGCCACCGCGGCCAGCAGCAAGGCGCTGCCCATGGCGGCGCGCAGGCCGCGTGGGGCATCGGCATCGAGGGTGAACTGCCACCACAGCTGATGGCTGTAGGGCACATCCTGGTAGGCGAACAGCAGCAGCCACACCGAAGCGCCGACTGCGCAGGCACTGGCCACCAGGAACACCGGCGAGAAGGGCAGCTCCAGCAGGCGGCTGGGGCGGTAGAACGAGCGACGGAACAGGGCAAGCAGGGTCGCGGTAAAGGTCAGCAGGCACGCTTCTTCCCAGTCAAACCCCTTGAGCAGCGACAGCAGGGCGCCCACCAACAACAGCACGGTAGTCAGCAACCAGGCGGCGGACAGGCGCCGACGCAGGCCCTGGGCCAGCAGCAGGCACAGCACGCCGATCAGGCTGGCGCCGAAGTGCGAGGCATCGATCAGCCGGTGCGGCACCAGGAAGCCCATGTGTTCCAGGCGCGTGTCGATTTCGGGTGTGGCGCCCGAGAACAGCAGCACCACGCCGGACAGGAATACCAGAATCGACAGGATCGGTGCGGCCAGTCCGGAAGCTGCCTTGATGGCCTGCTGGGCGAACAGCAGGCGCCGGGCTTCGTTGGCCAGCAACAGTACACAGGCCAGCAGCAATGGCAGTACCACGTAGATCAGCCGGTACAGCAGCAGGGCGGCCGCCAGCGGTGCAGCACCGAGCTGGTCGGCAAAGGCTGCCAGCAGGATCGCTTCGAACACCCCGACGCCGCCCGGCACATGGCTGAGTACGCCAGCGGCCAACGCCAGCAGGTACACCAGCACGAATGCCCCGAAAGGTGGTGCTTCGGGCAGCAGCAGATACAGGACGGTGGCGGCGGCTGTCACATCCAGCGCGGTGATCAGCAGTTGCAGGGCCGCCAGCCGTGTGCCTGGCAGGCGTAGCGTGCGGCGGCCCAGCTGTACCAGCAGGTTGTTCGACAGCGGTTGCTCGGCCAGGCGCCGGCGGTACAAGCCGAACACCAGCAGGGCAGAGGCTACCAGCACGGCGGTGGCGATGCCTGCCAGCAAGCCCGGCGCCAACCCCAGTGCAGCCGAGGCTGCCGGCAGGTCGCTCAAGGTCGCCAAGGCTGCCAGGGGAGGCAGCGCGCAGCCCAGCGACAAGCTGGCAAACACCGTCATGCGAGCGACTTCGCCAGCCCCCAGCCCTTGGCGTGCATAGAGCCGGTAGCGCACCGATCCGCCTGACAGCATCGACAGCCCGATGGCGTTGCCGATGGCAAAGGCACTGAAGCCGCCCAGCACCAGGCTGTGCACTGGCAACTTCACCCCGGCATAGCGGCTGGCCGACCACTCGTAACCCAGCAGGATCACGAAGCCCGCAACCGTCGCCACACAGGCGCCCAGCAACGACTGGGTCGGCACACTGAGCATGGCGTCGTGCAAGGCATAGATATCCAGCTCGCTCAGCAGGTGGCGGCAGGCAATCAAAGCCATGGTGAACAGCACCAAGGTCACTGCCAGGCCGATGGGCTGGCGGTAGCGGCTCAGGCGTTCGAGCAAGGGCAGGCGTTGCACGGCACCGGGCAGTGCCGAGGCGAGCGGCACCTGAGGTTCGGGGTTATGGGAAGTCATGAGTTGCCCCGGGCATGCTGCGCGAGGTAGAGGGAAGGTGCGGCCAAGTGAAAGTCCCTTAGGAAAACGTATCCAATATTACTCCGGCCTCAGGCGCTTTCAGCGGCCTGGCAGGGTTAAAGATAGTTCATCCTGGGGACGATGCCTCAAACCTGCGGGATGGCTGGAGGGGCGGAGAAAATGAAGCGATGAAATGCAGGGGCGTAGAAACAACAAACCCCGCGCTGCTGTTAAACAGGCGGGGTTTGTTCTGACGAATATGGTTGCGGGAGCCGGATTTGAACCGACGACCTTCGGGTTATGAGCCCGACGAGCTACCAGGCTGCTCCATCCCGCGTCAGAGGGGCGAATTCTACAGTCTGCCAATTGAATGTCAAGCATTCGGCTTCGGTTTGAGCGTTTTTATTCGCTGTGCTTTTGAGCGAGCAAAGAAAAAGGCCACTGTGTTAACAGTGGCCTTTTCTTGAATCTGGTTGCGGGAGCCGGATTTGAACCGACGACCTTCGGGTTATGAGCCCGACGAGCTACCAGGCTGCTCCATCCCGCGTCAGTGGGGCGAATTCTACAGTTTGTAATGTGTATGTCAAGCGCTACGCTTTGATTTTTCGAGCTTTTTTTAAAGTTGCCTTTCAGCAGGCAAAGAAAAAGGCCACTGCGTTAACAGTGGCCTTTTCTCGAATCTGGTTGCGGGAGCCGGATTTGAACCGACGACCTTCGGGTTATGAGCCCGACGAGCTACCAGGCTGCTCCATCCCGCGCCTGTGAGATCGAATTCTACGGATTTACTTCCTGCTGTCAAGCAAATATTCAGGAAAAACCTTTTTTGTTCAAACCCTTAGCACTCGTTGGCAAGATGCAGCTCAGGCGCGGCGCGGCTTTCAGGCCAATTGTCGAATGCTGGCGCGGGTAGCTGTTTCAGGGCAGGGCGCATGCGATACTATCTGTATGAATTTACAGTGCTGACGGTCATCCATGTCCTTGCGCAAGATCATCCACGTCGACTGTGATTGCTTTTACGCTGCGATCGAGATGCGTGACGACCCGCGTCTGGCCGGGCGCCCCATGGCGGTGGGAGGTTCACCCGACCACCGTGGGGTGATCGCCACCTGTAACTATGAGGCGCGTGCCTATGGTGTGCGCTCGGCCATGTCGTCGCGCCATGCACTTAAACTGTGCCCCGACTTGCTGATCGTCAAGCCGCGCTTCGAGGCTTACCGGGAGGCCTCGCGCGAAATCCATAGCATTTTCCGCGACTACACCGAGTTGATCGAGCCGTTGTCGCTGGACGAAGCCTATCTGGACGTGAGCGATAGCCAGTGGTACTCGGGCAGCGCCACGCGTATTGCCGAGGATATTCGCCGGCGGGTCGCCCGTACCTTGCATATCACCGTATCGGCGGGGGTGGCGCCGAACAAGTTCCTGGCCAAGATCGCCAGCGACTGGCGTAAGCCCAATGGCCTGTTCGTGATTACCCCGGGTGAAGTGGAGGCGTTCGTGGCTGCCTTGCCGGTGGCCAGGTTGCACGGGGTGGGCAAGGTGACGGCAGACAAACTGGCACGGCTGGGTATTGAAACCTGTCTGGAACTACGCGAATGGTCGCGCCTGGCGCTGGTGCGCGAGTTTGGCAGTTTTGGCGAGCGCTTGTGGGGGCTTGCGCGGGGGATCGACGAACGTGCGGTGCACAACGACAGCCGTCGACAGTCGGTGAGTGTGGAAAACACCTACGACACCGACCTTCCAGACCTGGCCAGCTGCCTGGCGCGGCTGCCCGAGCTGCTGGAAAGCCTGAACGAACGCATCGCCCGCATGGACAGCAGTTACCGGCCGGACAAACCCTTCGTCAAGGTGAAGTTCCACGACTTCAGCCAGACAACCATGGAGCAGGCCGGGGCGGGCAGAGACCTGGAAAGCTATCGACAGTTGCTGGGGCAGGCGTTCGCCCGTGGAGGCAAGCCGGTACGCTTGCTGGGCGTGGGGGTGAGGTTGCGCGATTTGCGCGGGGCGCATGAGCAGTTGGAACTGTTCCCGCCCAAATGAAAGGGGCCGCGACGCGGCCCCAGTGTGTTATTGCGCGCCCGGATCAGCCACCAAACGGCCAGTGGCCTTGGTCAGCGACTGCAGAAACTCCTGCTGCAGTTCTGGATCGTTGCGGGTCAGCTCGATCAGGCTTTGTTCCATTTCACTGGCTTCTTCTTCAAGGCCGAGCTCGGACAGGCGCTTGACCCGGTGGACCCATTGGCCGACATCGTCATCTTCGAGGTCATCGAAGATCAGCTCATGGGCTTCGAGCAGCTTGTTGCGCAGGGTGGCGCTGACCAGCAGGCTGGCATCGCCACGCACCGCGTTGTCCTCGTCGAGTACCTGCAGGTGCAGGGTGCCGATGTGGTTGAGGTTCTGCTCCGAGAACGGGCTGTCGAGCAGGTTCAGGCGCAGCACGCCGTTCCTGTCGGTAGTCAGTTCGTGGGTCATCTTGCCAGCCTTGACCTCGACCAGGCGTTCGCTCCAGGGCACGCTGGTCGATTCCTCACGCTTGCCTTTCTGCACCTCGCTGATCCCGGCCAGGTTCTGCTGGGCGCGGCCGTTGGACGGCACGTTCATGAACGGGTTGAGCCCGTCCACGCCGTAGCTGAGCCAGTCGTGAGTGATACTTTGCGGCAGGTTGCCCAAGGCGAAGACGTTGACCACGTTGGCCCCGACGCCCGCCACCACGGCCACTGCACCCAGCGGGATCTCGTAGATCTCGCGCCAGGGCTGATACGGCGTGTAGCGGTCGTAACGACGGGTAACTTCGAACTCGGTGACTTCGAAGCGCTTCTGCTCATGCACACGCACACGTCGTTGCGGAAGCTCCATCACCTTCGGCTCGCCGACATCGATCTGCAGGGTGTGCTCGAGCAGTTTGCGCTCGACGCGCTCCTCATGGTCGCTGCGCTGGGACATTTGGTTGGCGCAGCCGCTGACGAGCAGGGCGCCGCACAGTGCGGCGCCCCCCAGGGTAAAGGTACTTCGCTTGAACATGATCACTCGTGCATTGGTTATCAGCGGCGAACGCGGGCCTGCAGGAAGCTCAGCACTTCACTGAGCGGCAATGCTTGCGCGTCCTGCTCGGTGCGGTGCTTGTACTCAAGGTTGCCTTCGGCCAGGCCGCGATCGCTGACGACGATGCGGTGCGGGATGCCGATCAGCTCCATGTCGGCAAACTTGATGCCTGGGCTGGTTTTCTTGTCGCGGTCGTCCAGCAGCACTTCAAAGCCGGCGGCGGTCAGTTCGGCATACAGCTTGTCGGTTGCCTCGCGGACCACGTCGGTTTCGTAGCGCAGCGGGACCAGGGCGATCTGGAACGGGGCTAGGGCGTCGTTCCAGATGATGCCTTTGTCGTCATAGCTCTGCTCGATGGCAGCGGCGACCACGCGGGACACGCCGATGCCGTAGCAGCCCATGGACAGGGTTACCGGCTTGCCGTTCTCGCCCAGTACCTGGCACTTCAGCGCTTCGCTGTACTTGGTGCCCAGCTGGAAGATGTGGCCCACTTCGATGCCGCGCTTGATCACCAGGGTACCCTGGCCGTCCGGGCTTGGGTCGCCTTCGACCACGTTGCGCAGGTCGGCAACTTGTGGAACTGGCAGGTCGCGCTCCCAGTTGACGCCGAAGTAGTGCTTGTCGTCGATGTTGGCGCCGATGCCGAAGTCGCTCATCAGGGCAACCGAACGGTCGATGATGCATTCCAGTGGCAGGTTCAACGGGCCGAGCGAGCCGGCACCGGCGCCAATGGCGTCGCGCAGTTCGGCTTCGGTGGCCATGACCAGTGGGTCGGCAACCTGTTCCAGCTTGGTGGCCTTGATTTCGTTCAGCTCGTGGTCACCACGAACGACCAGGGCAATCAGCTTGCCTTCTTCGGCGCCGCGCACGATCAGGGTCTTGACGGTTTTTTCGATGGCCAGGCCGAAGTTTTCCACCAGCTGGGCGATGGTTTTGGCGTTTGGCGTGTCGACCAGTCGCAGCTCCTCGGTAGGGGCAGGGCGCACGGTTTCACGCGGGATGGCCTCGGCCTTCTCGATGTTGGCGGCGTAGTCGGAGCTGTCGCTGAAGATCACGTCGTCTTCGCCGGACTCGGCCAGTACGTGGAATTCGTGCGAATAGCTGCCACCGATCGAGCCGGTGTCGGCCTGCACTGGGCGGAAGTCCAGGCCCAGGCGGGTGAACACGTTGCTGTACGCCTGGTGCATGCGGTCGTAGGTTTCCTGCAGGGAAGCCTGGTCGGCATGGAACGAGTAGGCGTCCTTCATGATGAACTCGCGGCCACGCATCAGGCCGAAGCGCGGGCGGATCTCGTCACGGAATTTGGTCTGGATCTGGTACATGTTGAGCGGCAGCTGTTTATAGCTGGACAGCTCGTTACGGGCCAGGTCGGTGATGACTTCTTCGTGGGTCGGGCCAACGCAGAAATCCCGCTGGTGGCGGTCCTTCAGGCGCAGCAGCTCTGGGCCGTACTGTTCCCAGCGGCCGGACTCCTGCCACAGTTCGGCAGGCTGGATGCTCGGCATCAGCACTTCCAGGGCGCCGGCGGCGTTCATTTCCTCGCGTACCACGGCCTCGACCTTGCGCATTACCCGCAGGCCCATCGGCAGCCAGGTGTACAGGCCGGAGGCCAGTTTGCGGATCATGCCGGCGCGCAGCATGAGCTGATGGCTGATGACCACTGCGTCGGCAGGGGTTTCTTTCTGGGTGGCGAGCAAATATTGACTGGTGCGCATGGTTAGCCGTGTCGATTGCCTAAGACGTTGAAATAGCCCCGCATTGTACGGGGGTGAAACGAAGGCGTACAGGATGCCCCAGGGCGTGACACTTGTCAGCCAAGAAAAAGCCCGGCGTGATCGCCGGGCTTTTCAGGTGCGGGGCACTGCAAGCCAGGCTTACAGGATGCTCAGCGGGTACTCCACGATCAGACGCAGTTCGTCGATCGATGGGGAATCGTAGTAGGTGCCATCGGAAGAGCGGTAGGTGGCTTGGCGCACGCGGAAGCTCAGGTCTTTCGCCGGGCCGCTCTGCAGCACGTACTTGATATCGACGTCGCGTTCCCACTCTTTGCCGTTGCTGGTGCCGGCGACGTTGGCGTCGGAACCGCGTACATAACGGGTCATGAAGGTCAGGCCTGGGATGCCGTATTCGGCAAAGTTCAGGTCGTAGCGAGCCTGCCAGGATTTCTCGTCTTCGGCGTTGAAGTCGGAACGCGCCACGGAGTTGGCCAGGAAGATGGTGCCGCCACCGTCCACGCCATAGCCATAGTCGCCGTCACCGGTGACTTTCTGGTAGGCCAGGGTGAAGGTGTGAGCGCCGATGTTGTAGGCGCCCGACAGGCTGAACGCGCGGTTGTCCAGTTTGTCTCCATCGAATGCGCGATACTCGGCCGAACCTTCGCTCTTGGTGTCATAGATGTTGAAGTCGAACACCAGGCCTTGTTTGTCCGAGATCGGCAGTGCCCAGTTTACGTTGGCGTAGTACTTGCGCCAGTAGTCTTCGACCTTCGAGTAGTACAGGCTGGTGCTGAGGTTGTCGGTGAAGGCGTAAGTACCACCTACAACGTTGGCTTCCTTCAGGCGGAGGCTGTCGCGGTTGGTCTGCTCCTGGCCGGTCAGGCTGGTGAAATGGCCAGCGTGCAGGGTCAGGCCCTTGATCTCGTTGCTGGTGATCAGAGTGCCCTGAGCGATTTCTGGCAGCAGGCGGCTGTCGTCGGTGGCGAAGACCGGCAGAGCGGTGAACTGGTCACCTACTTTCAGCACGGTATCGGAGATGCGGAACTTAACCGCGCCGCCGCCTTTGGAGTAATCATCCTGCGCTCGACCGTCGGAGTCGTTCGGGAACAGGCCGGTATTGACGCGGCCTCTGCCACTGTCCAGTTTCAGGCCGAGCATGCCAATGGCATCCACACCCACACCCACGGTGCCTTGAGTGAAGCCGGACTCGAAGGTGCCGAGGAAGCCCAGACCGGTTTCTTCGCGACGGCTCTGGGTGCCCGCAGGGTTGTTTCGGAAGTCACGGCTGAAGTACAGCATGCGGGTTTTGACGCTCAGCTTGCTGTCTTCGAGAAAACCTTTGGACTCGTCTTGTGCCGAGGCCATTGCCAACTGCGAGGTCCCCGCCGTAACGGCCAGGGCGATCATGCTCCACTTCATCACGCGCATCGTGACTTGCTCCTTTGGTTTTTAGGAAGAGTACTGCTGCGTCCCAAATCTTTTAGTTATAGGGTGCAGCTCTTTCTTGTTATGTCGGCGAAAATGTATAGCACGCTGACTGTTGTTGGCGATATGGCTATAAGCACTCTTTTCGGAACTTTTTCACCCTGTCGCTTTTAGGTATTTCCATGTCGCAAATCACGCCCCCGGTTTAAGGGTCGTACAACGCCAGCGCTGTTCCTGTCACCGTAACAAACCTGTAACTACCGGTTCCGGTTAGGGGAACTCCCTGGTAACCAATGCCGCTGTTGTTATTTGTCGCGTTCACCTGCCATTGCAGATGTCGTGCCGACTTGGCGTGAAGGGAATGCAACAAGCGTGCTCAAAATTCGCAACACTTCATGAAATTTTCACAAAACCTACTACCGAGGGTCGGAAAGTCCCGTAAACACGGGGTGAAGCCGGCTTGCGCTCATGTTGGAGTCGAGAATCATTAAAATTTAAAAAGCTGCCATTAAAGTCAATGTGTTACCGTAAATTGTTCATCCAGAGTCGTTTGTGGGGTGACAGGTGTGGAGAGCGTGGGCAGAAGGCCTCATTTTGGTGCGAAAAGTAGCGCTGTGTTACCGGGAGTGTGCAAGGTATCCTTGCAGGCCTGATTTCCGCTTAAAGCGGGTTGGTTTTGCCTGAAGGAGATATGCCGTGTTCGTCCTCGATTCGCGTTTGCAGCAGGATTCCCTGGTGCTGGGGGAGTTTGCACTGTGCCAGTTGCTGCTGAGCAGGGATGCCAACTACCCATGGTTCATCCTGGTGCCCAAGCGCGCCGGTATCAGCGAACTGTTCGAGCTGGATGCGGCGGAGCAGCAGCAGTTGTGGCAGGAAACAACCCTGTTGGCTGAGGCGCTGAAAGCCAGCTACAGCGCCGACAAGATGAACGTGGCCACCTTGGGCAACGTGGTCAGTCAGTTGCATATGCACGTGATCGTGCGCCAGCGCGACGACGCTGCCTGGCCGGCACCGGTGTGGGGCAAGTGCCCGGCGGTGGCCTACAGCGACGATCAGCTGAATGCCATTCGCCAGCGCCTGCGTGGGCTGCAACTTGCTGGTTATCAGGAGGCCTGAGATGTCGCTGGAGTTACGTATTGTCGAACTGGAAACCCGCCAGGCGTTCCAGGATGACACTATCCAGGCGTTGAATGACGTGGTGGTCGAGCAGGCGCGAGTGATCGAGCGGCTGCAGTCGCAGATGGCCGAGCTGATCAAGCGTTATGAAGAGATGGTCGGCCAGTACGGCAGCGAAGGGGAGGAGGCGCCACCGCCTCATTATTGATGCGTTGCTGAGGCATATTCACCGGTATGCCGGTAAATATGCCTCTGGATGAAGCGGCAATCAGCGGCGGGTGACCGCAACCACATCTTCGGCCTGCAGGCCTTTGTCGCGGTGCATTACCGAAAACTCAACGCGCTGGCCTTCGACCAGAATGCGATGGCCTTCGCCGCGAATGGCGCGAAAGTGCACGAAGATGTCATCACCCGAATCTCGGGAAATGAAGCCAAAGCCTTTCGACGTGTTGAACCACTTGACGGTGCCGGTATCGCGGTTGCCGGCATCCTGAACGGCATGCTGGCTGTTGCGTGCCTTGCGCGGGCTGCGGGCAAAGCCCACGGCCAGGTGCACTGCCACTGCTAGTGCCGCGCAGACCAGTGCCGCGAGGTTGCCCATTTCCGGGCGGGCCAGCAATGTCAGGGTTTGCAGCACCACCGCCACCACCAGCAGGGCGCAGGCAAGGTGCTGCAACTGCTGCCGCGCGCCGCGGTAGTACAGGGGCACGACCGGGGCCAGGACCAGGTTGAGCAGGCCGAGGAGTGTCAGGTAGACCGCGTCAGGTTGTTGCAGGAAGGGTGTCGCGTCGGTTTTCAGGCTGGGTATGAGCGATAGCAGCAAGGCTGCCACGCCCGTCACCAGATGGACGATCTTGAACATGGGGTTGGCTCACAGTTGATAAGGCCGATCACAGGAAGAGCGGGCAGCACGGTGCGCATGAGGTGTAGAGCGCGAACACGTGGCAGGCCAGCCTATGCACCCGGCAATGACAGTCCGCACGGGTGGCACGGTGCCTATTTAACAGTAAAGCCGCAGGCTACTCAAACCGCAGGCCGCCCGGCGGGCAATGTGTTGCGCCATGTCACATGCGGCAGGGGGGAAGTGTTGCTACAGTGGTCCACGTCCGCTTGAGTCTCAAGCCTTATGGAAAGGGGAGCTTCATGGCAATCGATATCGGTATCAGCGAAGAGGATCGCAAGTCCATCGTCGACGGGCTGTCCCGCCTGTTGTCGGATACTTACGTGCTGTATCTGAAAACCCATAACTTTCACTGGAACGTCACCGGCCCGTCGTTCCGCACCCTGCACCTGATGTTTGAAGAGCAGTACAACGAGCTGGCGCTGGCGGTCGACTCCATCGCCGAGCGGATCCGGGCCTTGGGCTTCCCGGCGCCGGGGTCGTATGCATTCTATGCGCGGCACTCGTCTATCAAGGAGGAGGAAGGTGTACCCCCGGCAGACGAGATGATCCGCCAGCTGGTGCAGGGGCAGGAGGCCGTGGTGCGCACGGCGCGCAGCATTTTCCCCGTGGTGGACAAGGTCAGTGACGAACCTACCGCCGACTTGCTGACCCAGCGCATGCAGGTTCACGAAAAGACCGCGTGGATGCTGCGGGTATTGCTCGACGGCAAATAATTGCCCTGAGCCGTGACATAAACCCGGGGGAGCGGGCGTGCCGGCGAACACCGGCGCAGCCGGTGCCATCCACCGCGTTGCCTGCTTCGCGGGCAAGCCCGCTCCCACAGGCTCTATGTCGCGCCAAGTGGTTAGGTGTTTGTGCAGGAAGATTTTGCCGCTGCTTTAAGATCGCCCGTCAGCGCTTCATTGATCGCCTGTTACCGGTGACGAGGAAGTTGGGCGCATGACGCAAGCAAGCAAGCGTGTGGCTGGTCAGGGTGGTTGGCCAGGAAAACAGTGCATTGATCCGTTCAAGGCGGATTTCGACATGTTGCAGATCCAGCCGGTGTCGCGCTCGGTGCGGTTGAACGGGTTTTCCACCTGCTTGCGCCTGGAGGCCGTCTACTGGGGTATCCTGGAGCGTATCGCCGCTGCTAACCGCTGTTCGGTCAGTGCGGTGTTGTCCTACGTGGACCGCGAAGTGCACTTGCGCCAGGGTGGGGTGCGTAACTTCAGTGGGCTGATCCGGGTCATCTGCGTCGCCTGGCTGCAAAACCCGCCAAGTGTGCGCTGATCGCCGGGCGGGCTGCGCAGTGCCTGTTAACCATATATAATCCCGCTTTTTGCTGCCCCGGCAGCCAGCGTTGTGGTTGACGAGAGACACCCATGCCCCTTTATGACTATCAATGTGCATCCTGCGAGCACCGCATGGAAGTGCTGCAGAAGATCAGCGCCGCGCCGCTGACCGATTGCCCGGCCTGTCAGGCGCCAGCGCTGAAAAAGCTGCTGTCGGTGCCAGGCTTTCGCCTGAGCGGTAATGGTTGGTACGAAACCGACTTCAAGACCGGGGCAAAAAAGAATCTGGCAGGCGGCGACAAGGCCGACTGAGTTGAATGCTGTGACCGGGTCTTGCAGTATTAGCCCTCCGGGCGGCCAAGGCCTCCACCGAATACACGAATCACGAGAAGCGAAACCACCATCATGATGCGCAGCCATTATTGCGGCCAACTGAACGAGAGCCTGGACGGCCAGGAAGTCACCCTTTGCGGCTGGGTCCATCGTCGCCGCGACCACGGCGGGGTGATCTTCCTCGACATCCGTGACCGCGAAGGCATGGCCCAGGTCGTGTTCGACCCGGATCGCGCCGAAACCTTCGCCGCCGCCGACCGCGTGCGCAGCGAATACGTCGTGCAGATCACCGGCAAGGTGCGCAAGCGCCCTGACGGTGCGGTGAACGCCAACATGGCCTCCGGCGCCATCGAGATCCTCGGCTACCAGCTGAACGTGCTCAACGAAGCGGAAACCCCGCCGTTCCCGCTGAACGAGTACTCCGACGTTGGCGAGGAAACCCGCCTGCGCTACCGCTTCATCGACCTGCGTCGCCCGGAAATGGCCGACAAGCTGCGCCTGCGTTCGCGCATCACCAGCAGCATCCGCCGCTTCCTCGACGAAAACGGCTTCCTCGACGTCGAAACCCCGATCCTCACCCGTGCCACGCCGGAAGGTGCGCGTGACTACCTGGTGCCAAGCCGTACCCACGCCGGTAGCTTCTTCGCCCTGCCGCAGTCGCCCCAGCTGTTCAAGCAGCTGCTGATGGTGGCCGGCTTCGACCGCTACTACCAGATCGCCAAGTGCTTCCGTGACGAAGACCTGCGTGCCGACCGTCAGCCGGAGTTCACCCAGATCGACATCGAGACCAGCTTCCTTGATGAAAGCGAGATCATGGGCTTGACCGAAAGCATGATCCGCAAGCTGTTCAAGGAAGTGCTGGACCTGGAGTTCGGTGAATTCCCGCACATGACCTTCGAAGAAGCCATGCGCCGCTACGGCTCCGACAAGCCAGACCTGCGTAACCCGCTGGAACTGGTTGACGTTGCCGACCAACTGAAAGACGTCGACTTCAAGGTGTTCGCCGGCCCGGCCAACGATCCGAAGTGCCGTGTGACTGCCCTGCGCCTGCCAGGCGGTGCCAGCATGCCGCGCAGCAAGATCGACGAGTACACCAAGTTCGTTGGCATCTACGGTGCCAAGGGCCTGGCCTACATCAAGGTCAACGAGCGCGCCAAGGGCGTTGAAGGCCTACAGTCGCCGATCGTCAAGAACATTCCTGAGGCCAACCTCAACACCATCCTCGACCGCGTCGGTGCCGTAGACGGCGACATCGTGTTCTTCGGTGCCGACAAGTTCAAGGTGGTCAGCGAAGCCCTGGGCGCGCTGCGTATTCGCCTGGGTCACGACTTCGAGCTGCTGACCTGCGAGTGGGCACCGATGTGGGTTGTCGACTTCCCGATGTTCGAAGAAAACGAAGACGGCAGCTTCACCGCGCTGCACCACCCGTTCACCGCGCCGAAGTGCACCCCGGAAGAGCTCGAGGCCAACCCGGCCACGGCCCTGTCGCGTGCCTACGATATGGTTCTGAACGGTACCGAGCTGGGTGGCGGTTCGATCCGTATTCACCGCAAAGAGATGCAACAGGCGGTATTCCGCCTGCTGGGTATCGAGGCAGAAGAACAGGAAGAGAAGTTCGGCTTCCTGCTCGATGCCCTGAAGTTCGGTGCACCGCCTCACGGTGGCCTGGCCTTCGGCCTGGACCGCCTGGTCATGTTGATGACCGGCGCCCAGTCGATCCGTGAAGTGATCGCCTTCCCGAAAACCCAGAGCGCTGCATGCGTCATGACCCAGGCCCCTGGCATGGTCGACGCCAAGGCCCTGCGCGAGCTGCACATCCGACTGCGCGAACAGACCAAGGTCGAGTAAGCAGTCCCGGGCGCATCCACATGGATGCGCCTTTGCGTTTCGGCGCAGGTATTTTTCCGTCCCGCCCCGTACAGGGGCGGGGCTGTTTGTGAAACAAAGGATTCGGAGTCGTTATGGCTGGTCATTCCAAGTGGGCGAACATCAAGCACCGCAAAGAGCGCCAGGATGCCAAGAGAGGCAAGATCTTTACCAAGTGGATCCGCGAACTGACCGTTGCGGCCAAGCAAGGCGGTGCTGACCCGGCATCCAACCCGCGCCTGCGCCTGGCGCTGGACAAGGCCCTGGGCGCCAACATGAGCCGCGACATCATCGATCGCGCTGTGGCCCGGGGTGCCGGCACCAACGAAAGCGACAACGTCGAAGAGCTCAGCTATGAAGGTTACGGTCCGGGCGGCGTGGCGATCATGGTCGAAGCCATGACCGACAACCGCAACCGTACTGCCGCCGCCGTGCGTCATGCCTTCACCAAGTGTGGTGGCAACCTGGGTACCGACGGTTCGGTGGCCTACCTGTTCGAGCGCAAAGGCCAGATCAGCTTTGCGCCGGGCGTGGACGAAGACGCGTTGATGGAAGCAGCAATGGAGGCTGATGCCGACGACGTTGTGGCCAACGACGACGGCTCGTTCGAAGTGTTCACCTCGTTCAACAGCTTCTATGCCGTGCGCAACGCCCTGGAAGAGGCGGGTTTCAAGGCCGCTGACGCGGAAATCGTCATGCAGCCGACCACCAGCGCCGAGCTTGACCAGGAGGGTGCCGAGAAGGTGCTCAAGCTGATCGACATGCTCGAAGACCTGGATGACGTGCAGAACGTCTACTCCAATGCCCAGATTTCCGATGAGATCATGGAAAACCTCGGCTAAGGTTCTTTCGTTGGCCTTGAGGGCCTATTCGCGGGCAAGCCCGCTCCCACAGGGGCCGTGCGGTCTTTGTGGGAGCGGGCTTGCCCGCGAAAGGGCCGGTACATTTTGAACAAACAGGTACTATGACTCTGATTCTTGGTATCGACCCCGGCTCGCGCATCACCGGCTATGGCGTGGTACGCCAGACCGCCCGTGGGTGCGAGTACGTGGCGTCGGGCTGTATCCGCACCGGCAGCGGCGAGCTGCACGAACGGCTGCAGATTGTTTTTCGTGGTGTCAGTGAAATCATCGCCCAGCACGGCCCGGTGACCATGGGCATCGAGCGGGTGTTCATGGCCCGTAACGCCGACTCGGCGCTCAAGCTCGGCCAGGCCCGCGGTGCGGCCATCGTCGCGGCCGCCGAAGCCGGCCTGGAAATCGCCGAATACAGCGCCACCCAGGTCAAGCAGGCAGTAGCCGGCACGGGCGGGGCCAACAAGGAACAGGTGATGATGATGGTCATGCACCTGCTGAAATTGACGCAGAAGCCGCAGATCGACGCCTCCGACGCGCTGGCCATCGCCTTGTGCCATGCCCATACCCGCTCAAGCCTGGTGCCGCACGGCCTGAGCACGGCACGGCGACGCGGCGGGCGCTTGCGTCTGTAGGCGCTTCATGCGCTGATACACATTTTGTTCGGGTGATGCGTTCACCCGCTGCATTTGCTGATAGGGTTGAGCGGTCTTTGACCGGCTCCCCGAGAGGAAGGATCGGAACGTGATTGGACGTTTGCGCGGCACCTTGGCGGAAAAACAGCCGCCGCACCTGATTATCGACGTCAACGGCGTGGGGTACGAACTGGAAGTTCCCATGACCACGCTGTACCGTCTGCCCAAGGTGGGCGAAAGCGTCACCGTGCACACGCATCTGGTGGTGCGCGAAGATGCACACTTGCTATACGGCTTTGCCGAAAAGCGCGAGCGCGAGCTGTTCCGGGAGCTCATCCGCCTCAACGGCGTGGGCCCGAAGCTGGCGTTGGCGCTGATGTCCGGCCTGGAAGTCGACGAACTGGTGCGCTGCGTGCAAGCCCAGGATACTTCGGCCTTGGTGCGCGTGCCTGGTGTCGGCAAAAAAACCGCCGAACGTTTGCTGGTCGAGCTCAAAGACCGCTTCAAGGCCTGGGAAACCTCGCCCGCCATGTTTACCCTGGTGTCCGATGGTCCGTTGCCGGTTGCCAGCGAGTCCACTGCCGAGGCCGATGCGGTCAGCGCACTGGTCTCGCTGGGCTACAAGCCGCAGGAAGCCAGCAAGGCAATCGCCGCGATCAAGGACAAGGCCGGCCTGAGCAGTGAAGAGCTGATCCGCCGCAGCCTGAAAGGGATGATTACCAAGTGATCGAAGCCGACCGCCTGATCGCCGCCAGTGGCCGCGACCGTGAAGAAGTCCAGGACCGGGCGATCCGCCCTCTGCGGCTGGACGAGTACATCGGCCAGCCGGTCGTGCGCGAGCAGATGGCCCTGTTCATCCAGGCCGCCCGTGGGCGCAACGAGTCGCTCGACCACACGCTGATCTTCGGGCCGCCCGGGTTGGGCAAGACCACGTTGGCCAACATCATCGCCCAGGAAATGGGCGTTTCGGTCAAAAGCACCTCGGGCCCGATCCTGGAACGCCCCGGTGACCTGGCGGCCATGCTGACCAACCTCGAACCGCACGACGTCCTGTTCATCGACGAGATCCACCGGCTGTCACCGGTCGTCGAAGAGGTGTTGTACCCGGCCATGGAGGACTTCCAGCTCGACATCATGATCGGCGAAGGCCCGGCCGCCCGTTCGATCAAGCTCGACCTTCCACCGTTCACCCTGGTGGGGGCCACCACCCGTGCCGGCATGCTCACC
The DNA here is from genome assembly GCF_043106425.1 of Pseudomonas sp. FYR_2. Taxonomy (NCBI): domain Bacteria; kingdom Pseudomonadati; phylum Pseudomonadota; class Gammaproteobacteria; order Pseudomonadales; family Pseudomonadaceae; genus Pseudomonas; species Pseudomonas sp. FYR_2. The sequence goes on along the minus strand of NZ_JBICMM010000033.1, from coordinate 42,535 downwards.
AACCCGCTGCGGGACCGCTTCGGCATCGTCCAGCGCCTGGAGTTCTACAGCGATAAGGACCTGGCCACCATCGTCAGCCGTTCGGCCAACATCCTTGGCCTGGTCATCGACGATCAGGGCGCCTACGAAATTGCCCGCCGTGCCCGTGGCACTCCGCGTATCGCCAACCGCCTGCTGCGCCGCGTGCGCGACTACGCCGAGGTGCGCGGTAAGGGCCAGATCACCAAGGCCGTGGCCGACATGGCGCTGAACCTGCTGGACGTCGACGAGCGCGGTTTCGACCATTCCGACCGCCGCCTGCTGTTGACCATGATCGAGAAGTTCGATGGTGGCCCGGTAGGCGTGGACAACCTGGCGGCGGCGATCAGCGAAGAGCGCCACACCATCGAGGATGTGCTCGAACCGTACCTGATCCAGCAAGGCTATATCATGCGCACGCCACGCGGCCGCGTGGTTACCCGGCATGCCTACCTGCACTTTGGCCTGAATATTCCCGGGCGCCTGGGGGAGGGCGGTGATTTTTCGGAACCAGGCGATGAATGACAGATCGAATGCGACTTTTCGTGGTCCTACCGCTGGCATGCCCAGGGTGCGCTGGCAATAAGACATTAATGAAGAAAAAACAGTTGCCACAGCGGATTGGCAAGCTGAGGAGTAAGCACTAGAGTATGCGCGCGCAAAATCAGCTCGAACCGTTCGCACACCGTTGTCGCGTCTATTACGAAGACACCGATGCGGGCGGCGTGGTGTATTACGTCAACTACCTGAAATTCATGGAGCGCGCGCGCACCGAACGCCTGCGGCACCTGGGCTTTTCCCAGTCGCAACTGGCCGAAGACAACCTGCTGTTCGTGGTCCATTCCAGCGAAGCGCGCTATCACGCGCCGGCGCGGCTGGATGACGAATTGCGGGTAACCGCGCAAGTACTTGAACTCAATCGCGCCAGCCTGCGTTTCGTGCAGCAGGTCTGGCGGGAAAAGGATGAAACGCTGCTTTGCGAAGGGCAGTTCCTGGTGGCCGCCGTGCGCGCCGACACTTTCAAACCCCGAGCCATACCCCCCCAGCTGCGCGACGCCTTTGCGGCGGACGGCTCGGGTAATCAATCGAATGCAGGAGAATAAGCGTGGAAGCTAACGTCGTCGACCATACCTCCATGTGGAGTCTGGTCAGCAATGCCAGCGTGGTGGTACAGCTGGTAATGCTGACCCTGGTGGCCGCATCGGTCACTTCATGGATCATGATCTTCCAGCGCAGCACCATGCTGCGCGCCGGTCGTCGTGCGCTGGATGCCTTCGAGGAGCGCTTCTGGTCGGGCATCGACCTGTCCAAGCTGTACCGCCAGGCAGGCAGCAACCCAGACCCGGACTCCGGTGTAGAGCAGGTATTCCGTGCCGGCTTCAAGGAGTTCTCGCGCCTGCGCCAGCAGCCGGGCGTTGACCCGGATGCGGTCATGGAAGGCGTTGGCCGTGCCATGCGCGTGGCCATTTCGCGCGAGGAAGAAAAACTCGAGCAGAGCCTGCCATTCCTGGCCACGGTTGGTTCGACCAGCCCGTACATCGGCCTGTTCGGTACCGTGTGGGGCATCATGAACTCCTTCCGTGGCCTGGCCAGCGCCCAGCAGGCCACCCTGGCCACCGTTGCCCCGGGTATCGCCGAAGCGCTGATCGCTACCGCCATTGGCCTGTTCGCGGCAATCCCGGCGGTCATCGCCTACAACCGTTTCGCCGCGCGCAGTGAAGTGCTGATCGGTCGTTACTACACCTTCGCCGACGAGTTCCAGGCGATCCTGCACCGCAAAGTGCACACCAGCGAAGAGTAATCAGGTAGAAGCCCATGGCCCGAGTTCGCCACAAACGCAAGCCCGTCGCCGAGATGAACGTGGTGCCCTACATCGACGTGATGCTGGTGCTGCTGGTCATCTTCATGGTGACGGCGCCCATGCTCAACCAGGGCGTGAAGGTCGACTTGCCCAAGGTTTCCAGCGAAGCCTTGCCGCAGGACAACAACGTCCAGATCCTCACCATCTCCATCAAGGCCGATAAAACCTATTACTGGAACCTCGGCAGCGAAGTCGATACCGACAAGCAGATGGACAAGGCCATGACCTTGCCCGCCATGACCGACGCCGTGACCAAGATCATTGCTGCCGGCCGTGACCAGGGCAAGCAGACCCAGGTGTTCATTCGTGGCGACAAGGCTGTCGACTATGGCGCGGTCATGGGTGCCATGGGCGGGTTGCAGAAGGCCGGTGTCGGTAACGTTGGCCTGATTACCGAGGCGCCCTGATGCAACAGCGAGAGCCATCCGCCTCGGAAAGCTACTTCTGGCCCAGTGTCTGGGCCATCGGCCTGCATGTGTTGGTGTTCGCCCTGCTGTTCGTCAGTTTTGCCATGACGCCTGAGCTGCCGCCATCCAAGCCGATTGTTCAGGCTACCCTTTACCAGCTCAAGTCCAAGAGCCAGGCGACTACCCAGACCAATCAGAAGATTGCCGGGGAAGCGAAGAAAACGGCTTCGCGCCAGACCGAGGTCGAGCAGCTGGAGCAGAAGAAGGTCGAGCAGGAAGCCGTGAAGGCCGCGGAACAAAAGAAAGCCGACGCTGCTCAAAAGGCCGAAGAGGCCCGCGAAGCCGCCGAGGCAAAAAAAGCCGAGGACGCTGCCAAGGCCGCCGAAGCCGCCAAGGCTGCCGAGGCCAAGAAAGCCGCCGAAGCCAAGAAGGCCGACGAGGCGAAGAAGGCCGCCGAGAAGCAGCAGGCCGACATCGCCAAGAAGAAGGCCGAGGAAGAAGCCAAGAAAAAAGCCGAAGAAGAGGCCAAGAAAGAGGCCGCTGAAGAGGCGAAGAAACAAGCCGCCGAGGACGCCAAGAAAAAGGCAGCCGAAGAGGCCAAGAAGAAAGCAGCCGAGGACGCCAAGAAGAAAGCGGCGGCCGAGGACGCGAAGAAGAAGGCAGCTGAAGAGGCCAAGAAAAAGGCCGCTGCAGACGCCCAGAAGAAAAAGGCACAGGAAGCGGCCCGTAAGGCGGCAGAAGACAAGAAAGCCCAGGCCCTGGCCGAGCTGTTGTCCGACACCACCGAGCGGCAGCAAGCGCTGGCCGACGAGCAGGGTGACCAGGTGGCCGGCGACTTCGACGACCTGATCCGCATGCGCGCGGCCGAAGGCTGGGCGCGTCCGCCTTCCGCGCGCAAGGGCATGACGGTGGTCCTGCAGATCAACATGTTGCCGGACGGTACCATCACCAGTGTCAGCGTGGCCCGTTCCAGTGGTGACGGCCCGTACGACAGTTCGGCGGTGGCTGCGGTGAAGAACATTGGTCGTTTGACCGAGATGCAGGGTATGAAGCCGAGCGATTTCAACCAATATCGTTCGTTCAAGATGACATTTACACCTGAGGATCTAGCGTTGTGATTAAACGTCTTAGAGGACTGCTGGTCATGCTGTGCTGCGTGGCAGGCATGGCCGTGGCAGAGGAAAAGAACATCCTGGTCACCAGCGGCAGCGACCGGGCAACGCCCATCGCGGTAGTGCCGTTCGGTCTGCAGGGCGGCAGCGTGTTGCCAGAAGACATTGCCGATATCATCGGCAACGACCTGCGCAACTCAGGCTACTACTCGCCAATTCCGCGGCAGAACATGATCAGCCAGCCGTCGCAGGCCAGCGAAGTGATCTTCCGCGACTGGAAAGCACTGGGTGCACAGTACGTGATGGTGGGCAGCATCGTGCCGGCAGGCGGTCGCCTGCAGGTGCAGTACGCGCTGTTCAACGTCGCTACCGAGCAGCAAGTGCTGACCGGCAGCGTCGCGGGTAGCACCGACCAGTTGCGCGACATGGCGCACTACATTGCCGACCAGTCGTTCGAGAAACTCACCGGCATCAAGGGGGCGTTCTCCACCCGCATGCTGTACGTGACGGCCGAGCGTTTCTCCACTAACAACACCCGCTACACCCTGCAGCGTTCGGACTACGACGGTGCGCGTGCAGTTACCCTGCTGCAATCGCGTGAGCCGATCCTGTCGCCGCGCTTTGCGCCAGATGGCAAGCGTATCGCCTATGTGTCGTTCGAGCAGAAGCGCCCGCGCATCTTCATCCAGAACATCGATACCGGCCGCCGCGAGCAGGTGACCAACTTCGAAGGCCTGAACGGTGCGCCAGCCTGGTCGCCGGACGGTTCGCGCCTGGCGTTTGTATTGTCGAAAGACGGCAACCCGGACATCTACGTGATGAACGTGGCTTCGCGCCAGATCAGCCGTGTTACCGCAGGCCCGGGTATCAATACCGAGCCATTCTGGGGTAAAGATGGCAACACGCTTTACTTCACTTCCGACCGTGGCGGCAAACCGCAGATCTACAAACAGTCGGTCGGTGGCGGTGGTGCCGAGCGCGTAACCTTCGTGGGTAACTACAACGCCAACCCGAAGCTTTCGGCAGACGAAAAAACCCTGGTGATGATCCATCGCCAACAGGGCTTTACCAACTTTAAAGTGGCGGCACAGGACTTGCAGCGCGGAAGTGTAAAGATTCTGTCTGAAACAAGTCTTGATGAGTCTCCCACTGTTGCGCCTAACGGCACCATGCTAATCTACGCCACCCGCCAGCAGGGCCGGGGAGTCTTGATGCTCGTGTCGCTTAATGGCCGCGTGAGGCTCCCACTTCCTACCGCTCAAGGCGAAGTCAGAGAACCGTCCTGGTCCCCTTACCTGAACTGATTGCGGCGTAATACATTTTGCTTAACACACTGGGGTTTCATTAGGAGTTTCACGATGGAAATGCTGAAGTTTGGTAAATTTGCTGCGCTGGCTCTGGCCATGGCCGTAGCTGTAGGTTGCTCCTCGAAGGGCGGTGACAACGCAGGCGAAGGCGCTGCTGTAGACCCGAACGCTGGCTACGGTGCCAACACTGGCGCAGTTGACGGCTCCCTGAGCGAAGAAGCTGCCCTGCGCGCAATCACCACCTTCTACTTCGAATACGACAGCTCGGACCTGAAGCCAGAAGCCATGCGCGCTCTGGACGTTCACGCCAAGGACCTGAAGTCCAACGGCAACCGCGTTGTTCTGGAAGGCAACACCGACGAGCGCGGCACCCGCGAGTACAACATGGCTCTGGGTGAGCGTCGTGCGAAAGCCGTTCAGCGCTACCTGGTTCTGCAGGGCGTTTCCCCTGCTCAGCTGGAACTGGTTTCCTACGGCGAAGAGCGTCCAGTTGCCACCGGCAACGACGAGCAGTCCTGGGCTCAGAACCGTCGCGTAGAACTGCGTAAGTAAGTTCTTATGCGTATGTGCCGCCGTGTAGTAACCGTCCTCGCACTCAGCCTGCCGCTTGCGGCCTGGGCTGAGGTCCCTGTAGTAGATGACAACGCAGGCGCTTATCCGCCTGCGGGTTATGGCACGAGCGGCGCCTATGCCGGGTCGGGGGCTTCGGCCCCTGCCTCTGCACAGGGCCAGCTGTTCATGCAGCTGCAACAGATGCAGGACCAGCTTTCCCGCCAGCAAGGCATCATCGAAGAGCTGCAAAACGATGTGTCGCGCATGAAGCAGGAAAACCTGGAGCGATACCAGGACCTGGACCGTCGCATCAACAGTGGCGCTGCGCCTGCCGCAACCCCTGACAATTCCTCCGGTGGTGGTGCTTCCAATGCCGCCCCCGATGCAGCAGCAGGTGCTGCTGCGCAACAACCGGCCGCCAGTAGCGAGCCCGGTGATCCGGCGAAAGAAAAGCTCTACTACGATGCCGCTTTCGACCTGATCAAGCAGAAAGACTTCGACAAGGCCAGCCAGGCGTTCAATGCCTTCCTGCGCAAGTACCCCAACAGCCAGTACGCCGGCAATGCCCAGTACTGGTTGGGTGAAGTGAACCTGGCCAAGGGCGACCTGCAAGGTGCCAGCCAGGCCTTTGCCCAGGTCAGCCAGAAGTACCCGAAACACAGCAAAGTGCCGGATTCGCTCTATAAGCTGGCCGATGTCGAGCGCCGCATGGGCCACACCGACAAGGTCAAGGGCATCCTGCAACAGGTCATCACCCAGTACCCCGGCACCTCTGCCGCGCAACTGGCTCAGCGTGACCTGCAGAAGCTCTAAGCGCTGTAGCTGTACCTTTCGAAAGAAACCCGCGCCAGTCGCGGGTTTTTTCGTTAGAATCACTGCCCTTTTTTCGTAAACACGCTGCCGCGGATAACGCTATGTCGAGTCCGCGACAGTGCCTGACGGAGGCGGACAGCCTGTTTAGCTGTCACGCCCGTGGCGAGCATGCAAGACACACTACGCATCACCGAAGTCTTTTACTCTTTGCAGGGTGAAACGCGAACGGCTGGGCTGCCCACGGTTTTCGTGCGCCTCACCGGTTGCCCCCTGCGCTGCCAATACTGCGACAGTGCTTATGCCTTCACCGGCGGCACCATTCGCACCCTCGATTCGATCCTTGAGCAGGTTGCCGGCTTCAAGCCCCGTTATGTCTGTGTCACCGGCGGCGAGCCGTTGGCCCAGCCGAATGCCTTGCCGTTGCTGCAGCGTCTGTGCGACGCCGGTTACGAGGTGTCGCTGGAAACCAGCGGCGCGCTGGATATCGCTGGCACCGACACGCGCGTTAGCCGCGTAGTCGACCTGAAGACCCCGGGCTCTGAGGAGTCGCACCGTAACCGCTACGAGAACATCGAGCTGCTGACCCGCAATGACCAGGTCAAGTTCGTCATCTGTTCCCGAGAGGACTACGACTGGGCGGTGTCCAAGCTGATCCAGTACAACCTGGCCGAGCGTGCTGGCGAGGTGTTGTTCTCGCCGAGCCACCATCAGGTGAATGCCTGCGACCTGGCAGACTGGATCGTAGCGGACAACCTGCCTGTACGCTTCCAGTTGCAGTTGCACAAGCTGCTGTGGAACGACGAACCCGGACGTTGATTGAGGAGCAAGCACACATGACAGAAAAGCGCGCAGTAATCCTGTTGTCCGGCGGCCTGGACTCCGCCACCGTGGTCGCCATGGCCAAAGCAGAAGGCTATAGCTGCTACACCATGAGCTTCGACTACGGCCAGCGCCACCGTGCCGAGTTGAACGCTGCCGCACGCGTGGCCCGCGACCTGGGTGCGGTCGAGCACAAGGTGATTGGCCTTAACCTTGACGGTATTGGTGGTTCGGCGTTGACCGACAGCAGCATTGACGTGCCGGAAGCCCCCAGTGAAGGTATCCCGGTCACCTACGTACCGGCCCGCAACACCGTATTCCTGTCGCTGGCCTTGGGTTGGGCAGAAGTGCTGGAGGCGCGCGACATCTTTATCGGCGTCAATGCCGTGGATTACTCCGGTTACCCGGATTGCCGCCCCGAGTTCGTCGAGGCCTTCGAGTGTATGGCCAACCTGGCGACCAAGGCGGGTGTAGAGGGGCAGGGCTTCCGCATTCAGGCGCCGCTGCAGAACATGAGCAAGGCGCAGATCGTGCAGGCTGGTATCGCCCGCGGTGTGGACTACAGTTTGACTGTTTCCTGCTATCAGGCCGACGATGACGGCCGTGCCTGTGGCAAATGTGACAGCTGCCGCCTGCGTGCAGATGGCTTCAAGGCAGCCGGTGTCGAAGACCCGACACGGTATGTTTGACAAAAAACCTTTGATGGAGTGTTGATTTCCCGTTAGAAATCAGTATTATACGCGCCATCCAACGGGTCGTTAGCTCAGTTGGTAGAGCAGTTGGCTTTTAACCAATTGGTCGTAGGTTCGAATCCTACACGACCCACCATACTCTGTACGTCAAAGCCCGCTACCGGCAACGGTCGCGGGCTTTTTCGTTCTCGGCGCGTCATGCGCTCCCAGCTTACTCAGCCCACTCCGGATCCCCGGTGAACACCACCGTCAGCCAGCGGTCCGGCCCTTCGCCACCTACGGCATCACCAATCTCGTTGCGCCATGCATCCCATTCATCGATGGTCTTCGCCGCCATGGCTTTTGGCACGATGAAGTACAGCTCGATCTCCCGCGAGCGCCCGACCTTGGCCACATAGGCGCGGTATGACTGCAGCCCGTGGCGGGCAACGAAGGCCTTGGCCACCTCATCCACATGCAGCTTGAGGTCGCCGGGAGTGACCAGAAATATTTCTGACAGCGCCTGGCGCACCACCGACATCGGCAACGGCACGATTACCAGGCACACCAGCGCCAGCACGGCCGGGTCGATGTACGGTGATACCCACTCCAGCGACGTGCCCTGCACCGCGTAACCAAAGCAGAACGCAATCAGCAGCGCGGCGGTGATGCTGGCCGACATCACCCAGCCCTTGACGTCCATGCGCACGAAGTCTGATTTCAGCTTGCGGTTGGCGCGGGCTTCGACCACGGCGATGGTCACGCAGGTGATCACGGTCAGCACCGCATAGATCATGGCAATGCCGAATTCGAGGTGACGGCCGCCCTGCAGCAGGCTGCTGACGGCGTTGATCAATGCGTAGATGGCCACGCCGCTGAGCAGAATGCCGTTCAGTGCCAGCACCATGGGTTCCAGGTGCCAGAAACCCATGGTGAAGCGTTCGCGCAGCTTGCGCGACATCTGCACGCTGGTGGTATGCGAAGTGATCAGTTTGACCACAACAAGCGACAGGCCACTCATGCTGGCATCGACCAGCGAATAGACGCCGTCGAAGACGATGGAGTAGGAGCCGGAGGCCACGCCGAAGGCGATACCGATGCTGGCGATGAACAGGGTGACGGCAATCGAGGTGCGTAACAGGCCCTGTTCGCTGGTGATGTCGAAAAAGGTGGATCGGGTTGCGGTTTGCATGAAGTGTGCTCAGTAAAAACGATAATGCTGTGGAGTCTGTGGTGGCCTCTGCGCCGGCTCGCCCGCTCCCACAGGATTTGCACAGACCTTGAAGTCGGCAGCGGACCTGTGGGAGCGGGCAAGCCCGCGAAGAAGGTGCATTGGCCTTCACAGACTAGACGCGGAATTGCTCCATCAGCGCCTGTTGTTGATTGGCCAGCCGGTTCAGCGCCTGGCTGATGCGTGCCGATTCGTCGGCCTGGCCCGCCAGCGACTCGGTCACATCCCGAATGCCGGCGACGTTGCGGTTCACTTCCTCAGCCACCGCGCTCTGCTCCTCCGCGGCCGAGGCAATCTGCAGGTTCATGTCGCTGATCACGGTCACCGCCTCGCCAATGCGCTGCAGTGCCGGTAGTGCCTGTTCCATGCGCGCTGCGCTGTCCTGTGCCTGGCGCTGGCCTTCGTGCATGGCGCCCACGACATCCTGGGTACCTTGCTGCAAGCCTTCGATGACCTGGCGAATCTCCTCCACCGACACCTGCGTGCGCTGGGCCAGCCCGCGTACTTCATCGGCGACCACGGCAAAACCGCGCCCGGCCTCGCCAGCACGGGCCGCTTCGATGGCGGCATTCAGCGCCAGCAGGTTGGTCTGCTCGGCGATGGTGCGGATCACTTCCAGCACCGAGCCGATCCGCCCGCTGCGGTCTTCCAGGGCACGTGCCTCGTCCATGGCGGTGTCCATGCCGGCGGCCAGGCGGTCGATGCCCTGGCGGGTGCTGTCGATCAGCTGCAGGCCTTCGCGGCTGGCCTGGTCGGCGGCGCGCGCGGCCTGAGCCGCCTGCGAGGCGTTGTGGGCGACATCCAGCGCGGTGGCGCTCATCTCGTTGGCAGCCGTGGCCACCTGCTCGATTTCCCGGTGCTGCTGTTGCATGCCGTTGCTGGTCTGGCTGGCGATGGCGGCTGACTGGTCGGCTGTGCTGCGGGCCTCCTGCAGTGAGCCTTTGACCTGGGCGATGATCGGCTGCAGCTTGTCGAGGAAGCGGTTGAACCACCCCGTGAGCTGGCCCAGTTCGTCGTCGCGGGCGTATTCCAGGCGGCGGGTCAGGTCGCCTTCGCCGCTGGCGATGTCTTTAAGACGCGCAGCCACGGCCAGGATGGGCCGGGTAACGCCGCGTGCGGTCAGCCATACCAGCAGCAAACCCATCACCGCCGCGCCAAGGCCGATCAGCAGGCTGGTGAGGTTGGCGCTCTGGTTGTGTGCGTCCAGGCGTTGATTGAGGGCCACGGCGGGTGCCTGCAGCACGCTTTCTGGCAACTCCAGCAAAACCTGCCACGGCGCTGCATCAGGGATTGGCGTGAAGGGGTGGGCCACGCGCAGCAGGCCGTCGGCTACCGCCTTGTCCATGGGCTGGCCGAGCGCGCTGTCGTCGCGGCTGTTGCCTGCCAGCAGGCCGGCAGCGCTGGCGATACTCACCTGGCCCTGGCCATCGAACAGTTCGCGTCGGCCCTCCACGCTCAGTTGCTGGAGGTTGGCAAGGCCAATGTCCAGGCCGACCACGCCGATCACCTTGCCGTGCTCCAGCAGCGGCAGGGCGATGCTGGTCATCAGCACCTGGCGGCCGTTGACGTCGTCCAGATACGGCTCGAGCATGCACGTTTTGGCGGTGTCCTGCGGGCAGGTCAGCCAGCGGTTCTTCGCCGCGCCGTTGCTGCCGATGCTGGCATCGCCGAGCATCGATTCCGGCATGGCCTCACGTTCCAGTGCGCCGTGGCTTGGCTGCGACCAGTACAACGAGAAACGCCCGCTGTCGTTGCTGCCTGCGGCATCCTGGCCGACGAACTGGCTGTCCTGCTGGTCCAGCGCGTTGGGCTGGAATACGAGGTACAGGCCTATCACGTCCGGGTTGCCGGCCAGGCTGGCATGCGCCTGGCGGGTCAGCTCGGCGCGCAGGTCACTGCCGCCACGGTCCTTCAGTACCTGTACCAGGCGGGCAAAGCCATTGCCGTACTGGTAAGCGTCCATGAAGTAGCGCTGGATACGCAGGGCCTGGGTTTCAGCGTGGGCCTGCAGGCGCTGGCGGGCGCTGCTGTCGAGCATGGCGGTGTTGGCCTGGTTGACCAGCGCGGCACTGCGTTGTGCCTGGGTCAGCGAAGTGGCCACCAGCAAGGCGACGATGGCCAGCAGGCACAAGCCGGCGAGCAGGGTGATCTTCCATTGGATGGAGAGGCGACGCAGCGGCATGAGGGCTTTCCTTTTCGAACAAGTACAACGCCCGCAGTCAGGCGCGGGCGTTGTTGGCAGCGTGGGTCATTCGGCGACGTAGTTGGGCGGTGCCGACCGGAAGGCTTTGGTCAGCCAGCCCAGGTAGATCAGCCCGAGCGCAGCCCAGATGCCGCCAAACATCAGCGAATGCGCATTCAGGTCCAGCCACAGCGAGACGATGATGCAGAAGCCGACGGTAGGCAGTACCAGGTATTTCAGCTGGTTGGCCAGGCCTTTGCGGTTGCCTTCGCGCAGGTAGCAGTGGTTGATCACCGACAGGTTGACGAAGCTGAACGCGACCAGGGCGCCGAAGTTGATGATCGAGGTGGCGGTCACCAGGTCGAAGAAGATTGCCGACAGCGAAATCAGCCCCACTACCGCAATGTTCAGCACGGGTGTCTTGTAGCGTGAATGCAGGCGGGCGAAGACGCTGGCCGGGATCACGTTGTCGCGGCCCATCACGTACAGCAGGCGCGACACGCTGGTTTGCGAGGCCAGGCCAGAGGCGATGGTGTTGATCACGGTGCAGGCGATAAAAATCGACTGGAACAGTTTGCCACCCACGTACAGGGCGATTTCCGGCAGGGCCGCTTCATGGTCGTGGAAGCGCGCCATGGTCGGGAAATAAGCCTGGATGAAGTACGACACGGTGATGAACACCACGCCGCCGATCAGCGCAGTGAGGAAAATGGCACGTGGGATGGTCTTGCTCGGGTCACGGGTTTCCTCGGACAGGCAGGTAACCGCGTCAAACCCCAGGAACGAGAAGCACAGGATGGTCGCGCCAGCGGCCAGGGCGCTGAACTGGGTCTGGCTGTCGCCGAAGGGGACCAGGCTCCAGGCGGTACCCAGCCCTTCACCGTGGTCCAGGCCGCGCACGCACAGGTAGATGAACACCGCGATGATGGCTACCTGCACACCCACGAACAACAGGTTGAAGTGCGCCACCAGATTCACGCTGCGCATGTTGATCAGGCTGATCAGGGTGACGAAACCGGCCACCCACAGCCACTCTGGTACTTCCGGGAACATGGCCGAGAGGTAAAGCTTGGCCAGCAACGCGTTGACCATCGGCAGCAGCAGGTAATCCAGCAGCGACGACCAGCCGACCAGGAAGCCTACATGCGGGTTGATGGCGCGTTGGGTGTAGGTGTAGGCCGAGCCCGACTGCGGGAAGCGCTTTACCAGGGTGCCGTAGCTCACGGCGGTGAACAGGATGCCGGCCAGCGCCAGGATGTAGGCGCTGGGTACGTGGCCGGCGGTAATCCCGCTGACGATGCCGAAGGTGTCGAACACGGTCATCGGCGTCAGGTAGGCCAGGCCGATGATGATCACATGCCAGAGACGCAGGGTTTTGCGAAGTTGGCCGTTGCCGGTAGCGCTGTGGTCATGCTGCATGCTGGCATGGCTCCTGCGGCTGGGCGTAAACGGCGGGCACGGTGTATTGCGCATGCGGCAAGGGCGAGCGGGTGGGCTCCATGTTGTTCACCTTTTATGTTGGAGCGGCGGAAGGCGCGGGGGACGCGCAAAGTGGTGAAAATAAAAAACGATGGGTAGGTGGGTGTCAAGTTAAACATGACAAGATGTTACTGAATTGAAACATTTATCGATTTAAAGGCTGTTTTGTTCGGTTTTTGCGCAGTTTTTTGCGATTTTGATCAACTTGAATGTTCGTAAAAATTAACGATTGGGCAGCGTCGTTGGGCTGGGTGTCAGACGCTTCCCAAAAATGCCATTTCTCGATCCGCACCCGCCTGTGTCACCTGTTGCAGTGGTAATCTTCGCTGCGCGGCCTTTGGTCGCCCAACAAGCCCTTACGGACAGCATTCGGTTCTATTCATGAAGAAATCAGTTGGCATCCTTTCCGGCCTGGCTATCGCCATTGCCGTCGCAACCACCGCTGGCGCCTGGTACACCGGCAAGCAGCTGCCGGCCGAGCTGGACAATGCCCTTGCCCGCAGTAACGCCGAGCTGAAGAAAGCCCTGGTGACCACTGGTGGCAGCATGAGCATCGAGCGGGTGTCGCTGGAGCAGCATTTCTTCAGCAGTACCGCCCAGTACCGCCTGAAGGCACGCGACATCAATGTGGGTGACGGCGAGGTGTTGAGTTTCGACGTGGGCGTGACCGACCAGATCGAGCACGGCCCGTTCCCCTGGTCGCGGGTCAAGGCGTTCAAGCTGATGCCGGTGCTGGCGGTCAGCAACAGTAGTTTGCAAAAGGACGAAGCCACCGCAGCGTGGTTTGCCGCAGCGGGTGAGCAGGCGCCGGTCAGCGCCCAAACCAGCCTGGGCTACGGCGGTAATGTGGTCAGCCAGGTGCGGCTGGCGCCGGTCAAGCTCGACGAAGCGGACGGCAACAGCCTCGACTTCTCGGGTATGCAGCTGGAGGTCAGTGGCGACAAGGAAGGCAAGGCATCCAGATTCCACGGCCAGGCCGACCGCTTTGTGATGAAACTGGTGCGTGACGACCAGCCGCCTGCCACGTTCGAGCTCAAAGGCCTGAAGCTTGGCGGTAACCTGACAGCCACCGCGCACGACGCCATCTATGTCGGTAATGCCGACCTGGTGCTGGCTGAAACCAAGGTCACTCTGGGGCCCAAACAGCAGGTGCTGCTGATCAAGGGCTTTGAGCAAAATGCCCTGCAGACCCTTGATGGCCCGGATACCGTGGGCGGTCGCGTGGAGTACAAGGTTGGCGACATCACCTGGGATGGTCGTGCAGTGGGTAAGGCACAGATGGCGGTGAGCATTACCTCGGTCAATGCACCGGCGCTGCAGGCATTGTCGAAGTGGTACCAGGCGCATCTGCCGGAATTTGAAGCTGCCTCTGCTGCGGGCCAACCCGTGCCGCAGATCCAGATGGATGACGCGGAAAAGGCAAGGTTCCAAGGGGATCTGAAGCAACTGCTGGCGGCAAAACCGAAGGTGGCGATAGAAAACCTGTCGTTCAAGACCGCCAATGGCGAGAGCCGCTTCAACCTGTCGATGGACTTTGCTGCCCCGGTCAGTTTCGACCTGCCGCCGGACCAGCTGAGCAAGCAGATGATCACCGAGGTGAAGAGCAAGCTCTCGTTGTCCAAGCCGATGATGGGTGACCTGGCGACCTTGCAGGCCCTGCTGGAGGGTCAGACTGACGCTCAGGCGATTGCCATGCAGTCGAGTCAGGCGGGGGAGATGGTTGGCATGATGGCGCTGCAGAGTGGCATGGCGACTGTCGAAGGTAATGATGTGGTGAGCAGCCTGCACTATGCCGATGGCATGGTTGACTTCAACGGCAGGAAAATGACCGTGGAAGAGTTCGCCATGCTGATGGCGGCGCACCTGGCTGCGTTGTCGCCGCAGGGTTGATCGCCACCCTGTACTGGCCTCTTCGCGGGTAAACCCGCGAAAGGGCTGGTGCAGCCAACACAAAAACCACTTTAGAATTCGCTGGATTGTCTGTAGCCTTCGGCCTCCGATAATAATCCGTGCCCGCAGAGGGCCGTGGCGGGCAGTATGCCGTCCGGCACCCTTAGCCGATCTGTCAGGGCCGGGTGATACACTCGATTTGACGCGCACGCGCGCCTGCAGGTCCAGCGATCATGACCCAGATTTCCGAACGCCTGTTGGTTCAGGCCCACCTCGACGCCAAGCAGCCCAACCCGCTGACAGCCGAGCAGGAGGCCGAATACCGTGCGGCCATCGCTGCCGAGCTCAAGGCCCAGAACGCAGTGCTGGTTGCCCACTATTACTGCGACCCGGTCATCCAGGCGCTGGCTGAAGAAACCGGCGGCTGCGTGTCCGACTCGCTGGAAATGGCCCGCTTCGGCAAGAACCACCCGGCCGAGACCGTGATCGTGGCTGGCGTGCGTTTCATGGGCGAAACGGCAAAAATCCTCACCCCGGAAAAGCGCGTGCTGATGCCGACCCTGGAGGCGACCTGCTCGCTCGACCTGGGTTGCCCGGTGGAAGAGTTTTCTGCGTTCTGCGACCAGCATCCTGAACGCACCGTGGTGGTTTACGCCAACACGTCCGCCGCCGTGAAGGCCCGTGCTGACTGGGTCGTGACCTCAAGCTGCGCGCTGGAAATTGTCGAGAGCCTGATGGATAACGGCGAGACCATCATCTGGGGGCCGGACCAGCACCTGGGCCGTTACATCCAGAAGCAGACCGGTGCCGACATGCTGCTGTGGGACGGTGCCTGCATCGTTCACGAAGAATTCAAATCGCGTCAGCTGGCCGACATGAAGGCGCTGTACCCGGACGCCGCGATCCTGGTGCACCCTGAGTCGCCGGAAGCGGTCATCGAACTGGCCGACGCAGTGGGCTCTACCAGCCAGCTGATTAAGGCAGCGCAGACCCTGCCGAACAAGACCTTCATCGTCGCCACCGATCGTGGCATCTTCTACAAGATGCAGCAGCTGTGCCCGGACAAGGAATTCGTCGAAGCGCCTACTGCCGGCAATGGCGCGGCCTGCCGCAGTTGCGCGCATTGCCCGTGGATGGCGATGAATACCCTGGAGCGCGTGCTGCACTGCTTGCGTAATGGCGGTGATGAGATTTTCGTCGACCCGGCGCTGGTGCCCAAGGCGATCAAACCGTTGAACCGAATGCTGGACTTTACCCAGGCTGCAAGGCTGAAACTGTCCGGTAACGCCTGACGACAGACCGCGTCGTCTTCTTCGCGGGCTCGCCCGCTCTCACAGATACAGCGCCGCGCTCGCAGGCGGTGCAATCCCTGTGGGAGCGGGCGAGCCCGCGAAAGGGCCCTCAGCGCCCCATCATTTCCCGAACCATGCGTTGCTGCTCCATGATCTCGCGCTGGCGCTGGTCAATCTGCGAAGCCAGCGGGAAGTTGCTGCCCGACCGGCGTTTGGCGTAATCCAGTTGCTGGATCGCCTGGTCAAAGTCCCCCACCAGGGTGAAATACTCGGCCCGTGCGCGGTGCAGGCCAATGGTATTGCCCGACAAGCCCCGCACTTCAGCCATGTCGTACCACACGTCCGGGTCATCCGGCCGGCTCTTGACCAGTTCGTTCAGCACCTTCTCCGCTTCGGCAGGCTTGTTCTGCTTCACCAGCAAATCGGCGCGGACCTGTTTCAGGGGGTAGTTGCCCGGGTACAGCCCCTGCATCCGCTCGGCCCGCTGCTGCGCGTCGGCCAGGCGATTGTTGGTGATGTCCAAGTCGATCTGCGCCAGGTTGTAGGTGATGTCGTTGGGTGCCTTGGCCAGTAGCGGCTTGAGCATTTCACGTGCTTCGTTCAGCTGCCCGCCTTTGATCTGAGCCAAGGCCAGGCCGTAACGCGCGGCGTCCAGCTTCGGGTCTTCGTCCAGCTGGGCACGGAAACGCTTGGCCGCAAGCCCCGGTGTACCTTCGTAGGTCAGCGCCACCCGGGCGCGAATCAGCTGGTAGCGCATGCTGTCTTCAATGCCGCCCTTGGGCGCCTGGTCGGCCCGGTTGCGGGTATCGGCGATACGGGATTCGGTCACCGGGTGGGTCAGCAGGAACTCAGGCGGCTTGGCGTCATAGCGGTACTGGCGTGCCAGGCGCTCGAACATGGTCGGCATGTTGCGCGGGTCGTAGCCGGCCTTTTCCAGGTTCTGGATACCGATACGGTCGGCTTCCTGTTCGTTCTGGCGCGAGAAGCGGCGCTGTTCCTGGATTGCCGCCGCCTGGGTACCGGCAATCATGCCGATGCCCGCATCGCCGGCGCCACCGGCGGCCAGCACGATACCGGCCAGCAACGCCGCCATCATCGGCAGCTGCATGCGCTGCTGCGCCTCGACGCCTCGGGCGAAGTGGCGCTGCGACAAGTGTGCCAGTTCGTGCGCCAGTACCGAGGCGTACTCGCCTTCGGTCTGGGCGTTGAGGAACAGCCCGCCGTTGACCCCGACAATGCCACCCGGGGCGGCAAAGGCGTTTAGCTCGCGGCTGTCGATCAAGATGAATTCCAGGCGCCGGTCCTGCAGCTGGCTGGTTTCGGCCAGTTTGTACACGCTGGTTTCGACATAGTCCTTGAGCTGTGGGTCGTTCAGCTGGTTGACCTGGCCACGCAGCAGGCTCAGCCAGGCGCGGCCCAGTTGGTGCTCCTGTTGCGGCGAAACGATCGCGGAACTGGCGTCACCCAGTGATGGCAGGTCGTCAGCATGGCCGGGAAGGGCCATCAGGCAGGCCAGCGTCAGCAGGGTAGGGCGCAGTAGATTCATGCATGAAGCTCGCGTCGGTCAAAGATACCTACTGTAGCGGGCTCACACGTTGGCGACCAGTGGCGCTATCCTAGCCGACCCTGTCAGCAAGCAGTCTGGCAACGCTTTTGGAGACCCTGCGATGAGTGACACCCTGACCTGCGATGCCGAACTGGACGCCAGCGGGCTGAATTGCCCTTTACCGCTGCTCAAAGCCAAGATGGAGCTCAACCGCCTTGCCAGTGGCGCGGTACTCAAGGTGATCGCCACGGATGCCGGGTCGCAGCGTGACTTTCGCACTTTCGCCCAGTTGGCCGGTCATACCCTGCTGCGGGAAACGGCCGAGGCCGGCACCTATACGTACTGGCTGCGCAAGGCCTGAGTCTTTACCAAGGATCGTCAATGTTCAAAGTGCTTCGCGACTGGATGCAGCGCTACTTCTCCGATGAAGAAGCAGTGGTGCTGGCGGTCCTTCTGTTTCTGGCTTTCACGGCCGTTCTCACCTTGGGCGGCATGCTCGCGCCCGTGCTGGCGGGTATGGTGCTGGCGTTCTTGATGCAGGGCCTGGTCAACGCCCTGGAGCGTGTGCGGGTACCGACGCGGCTGGCGGTAATGTTGGTGTTCGCCCTGTTCATGGGCGCGCTGGCGCTGTTCATGCTCGTGCTGGTGCCGCTGCTGTGGCACCAGCTTATTACCCTGTTCAACGAGCTGCCGGGCATGCTCGGCAAGTGGCAGTCGCTGTTGCTGCTGCTGCCCGAGCGCTACCCGCATCTGGTATCGGACGAGCAGGTGCTGCATGCCATCGAGTCGGTGCGTGGCGAAATCGGCAAGTTTGGCCAGTGGGCGCTGACCTTCTCGCTGTCGAGCCTGCCGTTGCTGGTCAATGCCATGATCTATTTGGTGCTGGTGCCGATCCTGGTGTTCTTCTTCCTCAAGGACCGCGAACTGATCGGGCGCTGGGTGAGCGGCTATCTGCCGCGCCAGCGCACCCTGCTGAACCGGGTGGGCAGCGAGATGAACCGGCAGATCGCCAACTACATCCGTGGCAAGGGCATCGAAATTCTGATTTGCGGTATTGCCACCTACATTGCCTTCATCAGCCTGGGGCTCAACTACGCCGCACTGCTGGCGCTGCTGGTGGGGCTGTCGGTGGTGGTGCCCTACGTGGGGGCAGTGGTGGTGACGGTGCCGGTGACGCTGATTGCGCTGTTCCAGTGGGGCTGGGGCGACCAGTTCATCTACCTGATGACGGTGTACGCGATCATCCAGGCGCTGGATGGCAACGTGCTGGTACCGCTGCTGTTCTCCGAGGCGGTAAGCCTGCACCCGGTGGCGATCATTTGCGCGGTACTGCTGTTCGGCGGGTTGTGGGGGTTCTGGGGGATTTTCTTCGCCATCCCGCTGGCGACTCTGATCAAGGCCGTGCTGGATGCCTGGCCGCGGCAGGAGCCTAGCGTTTCACCGATGCTTTGATGTGATTGGGGCCGCGTTGCGGCCCCAAACGATCTCAAGCCTTGTTCAGCGCTTGGGCTGCTGCCAACACGGCATCCACATGCCCAGGCACTTTCACCCCACGCCATTCCTGGCGCAGTACACCCTTCTTGTCGATCAGGAAGGTGCTGCGGTCAACGCCCATGTATTCCTTGCCGTACAGCTTCTTCAGCTTGATCACGTCGAACAGCTGGCACAGGGCTTCGTCCTTGTCGCTGATCAGCTCGAACGGGAAGCCTTGCTTGGCCTTGAAGTTCTCGTGCGACTTCATGCCATCGCGCGACACGCCGAACACCACGGTGTTGGCGGCGGCGAAGGCGTCATACTGGTCGCGGAACCCCTGGCCTTCTGTGGTGCAGCCCGGCGTGCTGTCCTTCGGGTAGAAGTAAACCACCACTTGCTGGCCCTTGAGTTCGGCCAGGCTGACGGTTTGCCCGCTGGTGGCCTGGGCCTGGAAGTCGGCAACAGGTTGGTCGAGTGCTACAGCCATGGTGATTTCCTTACATGGGGTTCTGTGGGCGCCAAGGTTCGATCAGCGCGTCCAGGTTCAGCGCATCGGCAAAGTCCAGAAACTGGTCACGCAACCAGCTGATTTGCGTGCCGGCTGGCAGGATCACGGTGAACTGGGCGTTGAGCATGCTGCTGCCGGTCTGCGGGGCCAGGTAGGTGTCGCAGGTCATGGCTTCCAGCTCGACGCGGTGGTCGAGGAAGAACTGGCACAGCTCGTTGATGATGTCCGGGCGGTAGGCGGCGCTGACGTAGGCCACGTACGGCAGGGCCTGCGGGCGCACTTCCTGGTCGGCGCTGCGCACCACGTCCAGGGTCAGGCCATGTTTTTTGCCCAGGCCCGGCAGGGTGGACTCCAGGCGCGCCAGGGCGTCCCAGCTGCCGCCCACTTGCAGCACCAGGGCGCTGGTCTCGCCGTGGCGGCTCAGGCGCGAGGTGACCACCGCGCAGCGGTTTTCGAAGGCAGCGCGGCTGAGGACGTTGGCCAGTTCCATGGGGTTTGGGCCCAGGGCACTGATGACAAGGAATTGTTCGCGGACGGTGGGGGTGGACATGCAGCGTTCCTAAAGCGATGAGCGGTCGGTACAGGACGGGCGAAAGCCTCCTGTCGGCAGGGCCCGGGGCTCGCATGCGAGGTCGTGGACGCTGGCGGGGAGCAAGGTCGACGGCCCGGCGGGCCGCGCTGCACCGATCAAAGGATCAAGGGTAGCGAAATAAGGCGCCGAGGGGAATGCTCCGCCTGCCTGCTTCGCTTGTGCAAGGCCGATGCCCCCAGTACCATTACGGCTCTCTTTTTCCGGCAGGAGCAGTTACATGATTGCGGGCAGTATGGTGGCATTGGTCACACCCATGGATGCACAAGGGCGTGTGGACTGGGGCAGCCTCGACAAACTTGTAGACTTCCACCTGGAAAACGGCACCCATGCGATCGTCGCTGTCGGCACCACTGGTGAGTCCGCCACGCTGGATGTCGAAGAACACATCCTGGTCATCAAGCACGTGGTCGAGCGCGTCAAGCGCAGCAACAAACCGATCCCGGTCATCGCCGGCACCGGTGCCAACTCCACTGCCGAAGCCGTGCACCTGACCCAGAACGCCAAAAATGCCGGCGCCGACGCCTGCCTGCTGGTGGTACCGTACTACAACAAGCCGACGCAAGAAGGCCTGTACCAGCACTTCAAGCACATCGCCGAAGCCGTCGAGATTCCGCAGATCCTCTACAACGTACCCGGCCGCACCTCCTGCGACATGCAGGCCGAGACCGTGATCCGCCTGTCGACCGTGCCGAATATCATCGGCATCAAGGAAGCCACCGGCGACCTGGTCCGCGCCAAGGCCATCCTCGATGGCGTCAGCAAGGACTTCATCGTCCTGTCCGGCGATGACCCGACTGCCGTCGAGCTGATCCTGATGGGCGGCAAGGGCAACATTTCTGTTACCGCCAACGTCGCCCCGCGCGAAATGGCCGATCTGTGCGAGGCCGCCCTTGAGGGCAATGCCGAGAAGGCCCGCGCAATCAACGAAAAACTCATGCCGCTGCACAAGGACCTGTTCTGCGAAGCCAACCCGATCCCGGTGAAGTGGGCGCTCGTCGAAATGGGCCTGATGCAAAAGGGTATTCGCCTGCCACTGACCTGGCTGAGCGAAGGCTGCCACGAAAAAGTCCGTACTGCCTTGCGCCAGTCCGGCGTACTGGTTTAAGAGGAAGTACACCGCATGAAGCGACTGGCTGGTCTTTCCGCCCTTGCCCTGATTATCTCCAGCACCAGTGGGTGTGGCTGGCTGTGGGGCGAGGATGGCTATTTCCGCGACCGCGGCAGCGACTACCTGCAGGCGCACCCGACTGCGCCGATGCAGCTGCCGCCGGACGCCAGCAACGTCAAGCGCCTTGACCCGCTGCTGCCCATTCCGCGTAACGTCGCCGACGATCACGTCACGGGCGAGTTCGAAGTGCCGCGCCCGCAACCCATGACTGGCGGTGCCGCCCAGGTCACCGACTACAGCCTGCAACGCAGCGGCAGCAGCCGTTGGGTGCTGGCCCAGCACTCGCCAGCCGAAGTGTGGCCGGTGGCTCGCCAGTTCTTCGAGGACAACGGCTTCCGCATCGCTGAAGAGCGCCCGCAGACCGGTGAGTTCAACACCACCTGGCAGCGTTTCGACGAGTTGTCGGCATCGCTTGGCCAGCGCCTGGCGAGCACCGCCAGCAGCGGTGACAGCGAAGTGCGCGTACGTGTGCGCATGGAGCCGGGCGTGCAGCGCAACACCTCCGAGGTGTATGTGGTTAGCGTCGAGCGCCCGGCCGGCAGCACCGCCGAGCCTGACTTCCCGTCCACCTCCAGCAACACGGGCGCCGATGCCCTGCTGGTCGACGAAATGCTTGCCAGCATGAACCGCAGCGCCGAGAAAGGCGGTTCGGTATCGCTCCTGGCTGCGCGCGATTTCGACGCGCCAAGCCGCGTCAGCCTGAGCGAAGACGGCAGCGGCAACCCGGTGCTGTACCTGGGTTCCGACCTGGACCGTGCCTGGTCTGGCGTAGGCCGTGCCCTGGAGCAGGGGGGCGAGTGGCGTGTTGAAGACATCAACCGCAGCCTGGGCCTGTACTACATCAACCTGTCGGAAAAACCGGACGACAAGCAGAACCAGCCTGGCTTCTTCAGCCGCATGTTCGGCAGCGAGCCAACCAAGGAAGAGCGTGAAGCCCGTGCCGAGCGCTATCAGGTTCGCCTGAGCAAGGTGGGTGAGAGCGTGCAGGTCACGGTCGAGAAAAACATCAACACCGTGGCCCCGGCCGATGTTGCCCGCCGCGTGCTGAGCGCCATTCAGGACCACCTGGGCTAAGTGCGCTTCGCGGTACTCGGAAGCGGCAGCCAAGGGAACGGCACGCTGATCGCCAGTGGTGACACGTTCATCCTGGTCGATTGCGGCTTTTCCCTGCGCGAAACCGAGCGGCGCCTGGCGCTGCTCGGTGTGTCGGCGGCTCAGCTCAGTGCGGTGCTGGTGACCCACGAACATGCCGACCACGTGCATGGGGTGGGCTTGCTGTCGCGGCGCTACAATGTACCGGTCTACCTCAGCCAAGGCACGCTGCGCGGTATGCGCAGGCCGGTGGAGGTGGCCGGTTTTCTCGCTTGTGGCCAAAGCCTGCGTATCGGCAGCCTGGAAGTGACCGCCGCGCGGGTCGAGCATGATGCCTACGAGCCGTTGCAATACGTCATCAGCGATGGCCAGCGGCGCTTCGGCATGCTGACCGACCTGGGCTCTTATGACGCGCTGTTGCTGGAGCGTTACCAGGGCCTGGATGCATTGCTGATCGAGGCCAACCACTGCCGCGACCTGCTGGCACGCGGTCACTACCCGGCCTTCTTGAAGCAGCGGGTGGGTGGCATGCAAGGGCATTTGAACAATCACCAGGCCGCGCGCCTGGTGCACGAGTTGGGCTGGAACAACCTGCAGCACCTGGTGCTGGCCCACCTCAGCAGCAAGAACAACCTGCCACACTTGGCCCGCCAGTGCTTCGTCGACACCCTAGGGTGCGACCCGGACTGGCTCCAGGTGGCGAATCAGGAACACGGGCTCGACTGGCGCGAAATCGCCTAGCCCAACACCTCAAGCAAGCGGAGCCCAATCATGGAAAAACGCGACGAACTCTACCGCGGCAAGGCCAAATCGGTTTACAAGACCGACGACGCCGACCGCTTGATCCTGCTGTTCCGTAACGACACCTCGGCGTTCGACGGCAAGCGCATCGAACAACTCGACCGCAAAGGCATGGTGAACAACAAGTTCAACGCCTTCATCATGCAGAAACTGGAAGAAGCCGGCGTGCCGACCCAGTTCGACAAGCTGCTGGGCGACAACGAGTGCCTGGTGAAGAAGCTGGACATGATCCCGGTCGAATGCGTAGTGCGTAACTACGCTGCCGGCAGCCTGGTCAAGCGCCTGGGCGTGGAGGAGGGCATCAAGCTGGAGCCGTCCACCTTCGAGCTGTTCCTGAAGAACGACGAGAAGGGCGACCCCTTCATCAACGAATCCCACGTTGTCGCGTTCGGCTGGGGCACCGCCGAGCAGCTGGTCGAAATGAAGAAGCTGTCGCTGAAAGTCAACGAAGTGCTGAGCAAGCTGTTCGATGACGCCGGCCTGCTGCTGGTCGACTTCAAGCTGGAGTTCGGTGTCTTCCACGGCCAGATCGTGCTGGGCGACGAGTTCAGCCCGGACGGCTGCCGCCTGTGGGACAAAGAAACCCGCAAGAAGATGGACAAGGACCGCTTCCGCCAGGGCCTGGGCGACGTGATCGAAGCCTACGAAGAAGTTGCCAAGCGCCTGGGCGTGCCGCTGTAAGCGGCGCGTTCACGCAAGCGCCTGATACCACGCGATTTTTTTGAAAAAAAGGTTTGCGTTTTAAAAAAACGCTGGTAAGATGCGCGGCATTGGAGAGATGCCGGAGTGGTCGAACGGGACGGATTCGAAATCCGTTGTACTGGCAACAGTACCTAGGGTTCAAATCCCTATCTCTCCGCCATACGCGAAGTAGCCGAAGCCCCCGAAAACGTTGATGTTTTCGGGGGCTTCGTCGTTTTCGAGCAGATGTTTAGGGCAGATTTAGGGCATAATTTGGCCTCGATAGGCCGCGTTGGACCTTGTCAGTCCAAGACGCCGGGTCGTTTCTTGGGGAGGCTGGCTGGGCGGTTCACTTATGGAGGAGGGCTGCCCTGCGGTGGTAGCAAAATTGTATGATGTGGAAAGATATCGGCATCGGTGTTTTATTTGGTCTCTTCTTCGCGTTTCAATTGGTCTTGTTTTTTTTTTTGCGTTCTACCCGCCAGCCACCAGCCTCGTTGACCAGGTGTTAATTTCATATTCTAAGGATGTAGTGGGCCCAATTTTTACAGGTCTCGGCGGTGCAATGCTTGGTGCTTTCGCTGCTTACGCATTTCAAAAGAATTCCGAGGCAACTAGAGAATTTAATGATTCGCTTAGGGTTTTGCGGATAGTCAAATTTCAACTTTTACATAAGTTGAGTGAGCTGGTATCTGTAAAAAACTTCGCTGCTTCCTTTTGATGATAATCAATTTCGTTTTCTTGCAATCGAACCTCTTCCCGAGTCCCCAGGAATTCGGGACTTCGTAGATAATAAAATATTGGACTTGCTCGCTAACGAGAAAGCGGCCAAAGCTATAGAATCAATTCTGCTAGGCGATCAACGTTACTTTGCATGTTTCTCAAATTTTAAAGAGAGAAATAAGTTGCTAGAGGGTTATCGCGAAGCAGTGAGCTCTGCTGGTTTAAATACCGAAATGAACTGCACCTTTCAGCAAGTGGTCGGCGCGGTTGAGCCTGGAAGATTGTTAGCGCTGTACAGAATTAGCGAATTGAGTGTTACGGTTATTGATGAGTCTATACAAACATTAGACTTGGCATTGACTGAAATAGGTGGCGCCTTGGATAAAAAATTTCAATCAATGGCACCTCTAGTTTCAAATATGAAAAAATTGATCCGACGTTGTTTGATTCGCTTAAGAAGCCTTACTTTTCGTTTGATGAGTTTGAAGCGCTTGTAGAGCGTATCAGGCAGGGTCGAAAGTGATCATTTTTTTTGGATTGCTAAGATGATCTCAAATCCCATCATCTTGGATACAATATCTGCCATGCTCTTAGTATCTTTAGAAATCCAGCGGCCGTAGTGTTTGCGCACCATGGTCGGCCCAGATCGCAATCGTCATGCGAGCGCGTCCGGTAGGGGTATTCACCATGTTCCGTCATTCCCTTGAAATTAGAAGGCGGGCGGTGGAGCAGGCACACCGCCCTGAAGATGCAGGTTCGAAGCTACTGGTTGACCAGTGCCAGCTCTGCATCGGGGTAGCGCGCGCCGCTGATTGGCGCTGCCGCGAATACACGATCGATGGCGGACAGGTCGCTGGCGCTCAGCACTACCTGCGTAGCTCCTACGTTGTCTTCCAGGTGCGCCAGTTTGCGTACTCCCGGAATCGGCACAATGTGCTCACCCTGGCTGAGCAGCCAGGCCAGCGACAACTGCGCAAGGCTGCAGCCTTTTTGCGTTGCCAGCGTCTGCAACTGCTGCAAGACCGTCAGGTTGTCTTGCAGGGCCTGCTCCTGGAAGCGTGGCAGGGTCTTGCGAAAGTCGTCTTCGGCCAAGGTCTGCGCGGTCTTGATGGCCCCGGTCAGAAAGCCGCGCCCCAGCGGGCTGTAAGGCACAAAACCCACCCCCAGGCGTTTGCACAGCGCCAACATGCCGGCCTCCGGTTCCCTGGACCACAGCGAATACTCGCTTTGTACTGCCGCGATGGGGTGCACAGCGTGGGCACGCTCCAGCGTTTCGGTGGAGACTTCGGACAACCCGATAAAGCGGACTTTGCCACAGGCCACCAGCTCCGACAGGGTGCCGACGACATCTTCGATGGGCACGGCAGGGTCGACGCGGTGCTGGTACAACAGGTCGATGGTTTCGATGCCCAGGCGCTGCAACGAGGCATCCACGGCCTGGCGAATGTGCACGGGGCGGCTGTCAACGCCAGCCATGCGGCTCAGGCCGCTGCCGTGAGGGAGGATCTTGAAGCCAAATTTGGTGGCGATCTGAACTTTCGACCTGATAGGCTTTATCGCTTTTCCAAGGAGTTCTTCATTTGTATAGGGACCATACACTTCGGCGGTATCCAGAAATGTGATGCCCCGTTCCACCGCTTGGTGAATGGTGTTTATCGACTCCTGCTCGGGAGCGCCGCCGTAGGCGAAGCTCATGCCCATACACCCAAGGCCCAATTCCGAAACGTTCAGTCCTTCCTTGCCCAATACACGTCTTTTCACGCCCAAGCCCCCTGTAAGTGGTTGATGCGTAAACCTTAACGTACGGTTAAACGGGCAAGAACTGAAATTCCCGGGCATGCCTCAGTGAAAAAAAATCATCAATCCCATGCTTGCTGACATCAATGAACTGATCAATTTTCTGGCCGTCGCCAAGCACCGCAGCTTTCGCAAGGCTGCCGAAGAGCGCAACGTTACACCTTCCACCCTCAGCCACTCGATGCGTACGCTGGAAGACCGCCTCGGGGTCAAATTACTAAATCGCACGACCCGCAGTGTAGTGCTGACCGAGGCCGGTGGCTTGCTGTTTGGGAAAGTCGAGCCCATTTTGCGTCACTTGTCACAAACCCTGGATGAGGTGCATGCGTTCACCGCTTCGGTCAAAGGCACCTTGCGCCTGAACGTGCCGCGCCCAGGCGGCCGTGTATTGATCGAACCGATCATCAACGGGTTTCTGGCGCAATACCCGGATGTGCAGATTGAGATGGTCAGCGATGACAGCATCATCGACATCGTCGACAAGGGCTTCGATGCCGGCTTGCGTTTTGGCGGGAGTGTGGCGCTGGACATGATTGCTATCCCCATTGGCCCGCCTCAACGCTTCGCGGTGGTGGCTTCGCCGGCCTTCATCGAAGCCCATGGCCGCCCGGCCAGCCCTGAAGCCCTGCGCCAGTTTCCGTGCATTGGCAGGCGCTTTCCCAGCGGCGTGCTGTATGGCTGGGAGTTCCAGCACCGCGACGCGTTCATGACCGTGCGCGTACAGGGGCCGCTAACGCTGGATGACGACGAGTTGATGATCCGTTCGGCGATCAGCGGCGTCGGCCTGGCCTACGTGCACCGGACCTATGCCACCGAGCACCTCGAAAGCGGCGCGCTGGTCAGCGTGCTAGAAGAATGGTGTAACCCCATCCCGGGCTACTACCTGTACTATCCCCGCCACCGACACAACTCCGCCGTACTGCGGGTCTTCATTGAGTGGTGCAATCAGTATTACCAGCACCTGGCACCCTGGCGGCCCGAGCTTGCGCCCGAACCACTCAGCGCATTGCCGCCAGCTTGATGCCAAACCCTACCAGGCAAGCCCCTGCCAGCCGCTCGAACAGGTTGGTAATCCGGGGGTTGGCGCGCATGCGTTCGGCCAGCCGGTGCGTCAGTACCACGGCAATCAACCCGTACAGGAACGTCACCACAGCCACCGTCGCGGCCATGAAACCGAAGGTCACCAGCCCCTGGTGCTTCACCGGGTCGATGAACAGCGGGAAGAACGCCATGTAGAACATGATCGCCTTGGGGTTGAGCAGGGTGATCAGCAGGGTCTGGCGCAGGTATTGGCCGTTGTCCATGCGGCTGGTGCGCGGCGCGTCACCCGGTTTGCTCAACAGCATGCGCAGGCCCAGGTAGGCGAGGTACGCGGCGCCGGCCCATTGCACGATGTGGAAGGCTGCAGGGTAGGTGGCCAGCAAGGTGGCGACGCCAGCTACCGCCAGCCACAACAGGACCTGGTCACCGACGATCACCCCACAGGTCGCGGCCAGGCCTGCCTTGATGCCGCCCTTGCCGGTGGCAGTGATCAGGGCAAAATTGCCCGGGCCCGGGATGGCCAGAAGAATGATGAAGGCGATGACGAATGCGCCGTAGTCGGTGACGCCGAGCATGGTGAGCTCCTGTAGAGCAGTGCAAAGGCAGAGTCATGACTATCGTCGCCAACCGCGTGCTTTACAACCTGTTGTTGCACATTCGCAATCCATCATTGCCAAGCGCGACTTGGATCCAATGCCTGTTTTCTGTATCATCCCGCCGCCATCAGACGATGGTCGAAGATGATTCATTTAAAGGACTTAGTAATGAAAAAGCTGTTCAAGGCCACCGTAGCCGTTGCTGTAGTTTCGGGTGTTGCCCTGCTGTCGGGTTGCACTGGCCAGGTTTACAACCAGCCGAAAAACTGCACCTACGACTACCTGTTCCACCCTTCGGTTTCCATCTCCAAGATCATCGGTGGCTGCGGCCCGATCGATAAACTGCCTCAGCAGCAGTAATCTTGGCGGTACCCTGATCGCGACGCTTGCGGCGTGATCCAAGGCCCCCGGTCATGTACATGGCCGGGGGTTTTTTGTTGATGGGCCACTTACCAGCGCAGCGACACTGTTCCCAGCAGGGTGCGCTCTTCACCCCAGTAACAACGGCCTGCGTTGTTGCAGCCTGCCACATACTCTTTGTCGAACAGGTTGCGGGCATTGACCTCGACCGACCAGTTCTCGTCGATGTCATAGCCGACCTTGGCATCCACCAGCGTCACGTCGCCGGTATCCAGCTTGCCGTACAGGCTCGCCGGGGTGTATGCGAAGGTGCTGTCGAAGTGGCGCACGCCGCCGCCGATCTGCAGGCCTTTGAGCAGGCCGTCCCGGAAGCGGTACGTGCTCCACACCGACGCCTGGTTACGGGGTACACCGGTCATCTGGTGGTCTTCGTACAGTGAGCCGGCCACGTCCTTGGTGATGCGCGAATCGGTGTAGGTGTAGGCGGCCGTGAGGTTGAGGTTTTCGCTCAGGTCGCTGTTCAGCTCCAGCTCCACGCCCTTGGCTCGGCTGGCGCCGATCTGGCGGTAGTCACCCACGGTGGAATCGAACAACACGTCGTCCTTCTTGCGCAGGTCGTACACCGACGCTGTGAAGGCGGTGTTCCAGCCTTTGGGCTCGTACTTGATACCCACTTCGTACTGCTCGCTGGTGGTCGGGTCCAGCGGGCCGCTCTTGCTTTCTGTCTGCTGGGTCGGGGCAAAGGCGGTGGAGTAGCTGAAGTACGGCGACAGGCCGTTTTCGAACGGGTACATCACGCCGGTCTGCCAGGTGAACTTGCTGTCCCAGCTGTCCATGTCGGCTTGTGCGTTCAGGGTGCCGGCCTTGTTGCGGAACTGGCTGTTTACCCGGTCCAGGCGCCCGCCCAGCAGCAATACCCAGTTGTCCACCTTGGTTTGCATCTGGCTGTAAAGGCCGTACATGGTCTGTTCAAGCAGGGCGTTCTGCACATGCAGGGGTGTGCTCGGCTTGCCGTTCCACACCGGGTCGAACACGTTGATGGTGCCACCGTTGCCCGCGTCCCAGTCCTGGTTGAATGAGGTGCGGTCCAGGCTTGCCCCCACCAGGAAGGTGTGGTCGAACGCACCTTGGGTGAAGTGGCCTTCGAACTGGTTGTCCAGCGAGTAGGCGATGGACTTGTTGTAGCGGTCGTAGGCCGTGTTGCTCAGGGTGGTACCGAAGCCGCCGTTATTCAGGCTGCCTGGCCACATTTCCTGGCGGTCGATGCGCGATTGCATGTAGCGCGAGTTCTGGCGGAACTGCCAGGTGTCGTTGAAACGGTGGCTGAACGCGTAGCCTAGGCTCCAGGTTTCGCGTTCGAAGTTGTCCCAGTCCGGGTTGCCGGACAACTGGTCCTTGTCGATCTTGCCGTTGGGGTTGTGCAGCAGGGTACCGGCGGCCGGGTAACCAAGCTCCATCAAGGTGCGGTCGCGCTGGTAGGTGGCCAGCACCGTCAGGCTGTTGAAATCGTCGAAGTTCAGGGTCAGGGACGGCGCAAGGTACAGGCGATCATCAGGTTGATGGTCAACCTGGGTATCGGAATTGCGGCCCATCATCACCAGCCGGCCAAGCACATTGCCCTCATCGGTGAGCGGGCCGGACACATCCACGCCCAACTGGCGGCGGTTATGCGAGCCGTAGCTCAGTTGCACTTCGCCGCGCGCTTCGGCAGTAGGCCGCTTGCTGACCAGGTTGACCACGCCGCCGGGGGCGTTTTCGCCATACAGGATCGACGTCGGGCCACGGAATACTTCTACCCGCTCCAGGCCGTAAGGTTCACTGCTGGTGTCGTAGCGGTTGCCCTGCACTCGCAGGCCATCGCGCAACAGGCCGTAGCCATAGTCAGTGGCATTGAAACCACGGATGAAGAACAGGTCACCCGCCTGGCCATCACCGCCAGCAAAGGGCGGGGAGAAAATGCCTGGGACGTAGCCCAGCACTTCGGTGAGGGTTTGCGATTGCTGGTCGTCCATGCGTTGGCGGGTGACTACCGAAACCGAGCGCGGGGTGTCAGCCAGGGCGCTGCTGGTCTTGCTGGCGGTGGCGCTGGATACCGCGCGGTAGCCGCTATCACCCTGGCCGTTGCTGGCGAGCAGGGCTGCGGCGTTGATCGAGGTGGCGTCCAGTTGCAGTGCCGTGCCATCGGCAAGGGGTTGCAGCACGTAGCCGGCGCTACCTTGCGGCACGGCTTGCAGGCCGCTGCCTTGCAGCAGCCGGGCCAGGCCTTGGGCGACGCTGTAGCGGCCTTGCAGCCCAGGGCTGGTCTTGCCGGCGGCCAGTTCGTTACTGCCGGCCAGGTAGATGCCGGCCTGGCTGCTGAACTGGTTGAGTGCGCGGGTGAGCGAGCCGGGGGCGATGTTGAAGCTGGTTTCGGCGCTGGCCGCCTGTTCGGCGTGGGCCAGGCTTGCTGACAGCATCAGCGGTGTGGCGGCACACAGTGAAAGCGGGGCGGCAAGCGCCAGGCGAAGCGCGGGGTGGAAGGGCGTCGGCATGCGGGTCTCTGGAGTCGGTAAGGTGAGTTGGAAGGGCTATGCCGGGTTAACCGAACGAGATTGGAAAAAGGGAACTGGCTTGGCAGATATTTTTACTCCCACAGGAGGGTGTGTAGCGGGTCAGGCAGGCTCGACTGTGACCCACCACGGCGTCAGCCGCTGCACCCGCACTGGCAGTGCCGCTTGCAGTAATTCCAGCGCCCGATCGGTATCGTTGAGCGGAAACGCCCCCATCACTGACAAATTCGCCACCTCCGGGTGCCAGCCCAGATGCCCATGGCGATAGCGCCCGAGCGTTTGCAGCAAGTGCGCCAAGGGCATGTCTTCGGCATTCAGGCGGTGGTGAATCCACGACTCGCCTGCGCTTTGTGCCGGGCGGGTACTGCCGATGCCTTCGGCACTGAAGTCCACCTGCTGGCCGGCCTGGACGATGCAGCGCTCTCCGCTGAGCGCGGTGCTCACCTCCACGGCGCCGGCGTACACATCCAGCCTGGTGTTCTCGCCTTGCTGGCACACCGCAAAGCGGGTTCCCAGCGCCTGCATGCGCCCTTGCGCGGTGTCGACGAAGAAGGGGCGACGCGGGTCGTGGGCGGTTTCCACCAACAGTTCGCCAAAACGCAGTTTCAGCACCCGGCTGAAGGTGGAGAACTCCATGTCCACGGCACTCTGTGCGCCCAGCCACAGCTGGCTGCCATCGGCCAGGCGCGTCTCGCGGATTTCCCCAATGCCCGTGGCCATGTCGGCGCCCCAGCCCGATAAGGGGGCACCGTGCCAGGCCCGCCAGCCCAGTAACGAGCTGGCGCCCAGCACCAGCAGCGACTTGAGCCCGGTGCGCCGGCTGAAGCGGTGTGCGTCGTGCTCACGCAGTGCCCGGCCCGCCGCCGCGCCTTCGCCCTGCAAGGGGGTAAAGCGCTGACCGACACGTTGCACATAGTGCCAGGCCGCCTGATGGTCACTGTGCTGGCCCAGCCAATGCTGCCACTGTGCGCGCAGGTGAGGGCTGACGTTGTCGTCCTGCAACTGCACATACCACCGCGCGGCTTGTTGCAGGCTGGCATGGCTGAGCTTTTGTGCGGATGGGGTCATGGCGTCACTCCACCAGCAACCCGTCGAGTTCGGCTTCAAGAATGGCGCAATGCAGAAACGCCTGGGCCAGGTACTTCTTGATCATGCGTTCGCTCACGCCGATATGCGCAGCAATATCGCGATAGGCCAGGCCATCGATCTGCGCCAGCAGGAATGCCTGGCGCACCTTGCCGGGCAAACGCAGCAACATCGCGTCCACCTCGTGCAGGGTTTCGACAATGATTGCGCGCTGTTCGGGGGAGGGCTGCAATGCCTCGGGCTGCAAGACCAACTGCTGCAACCAGGCCTGTTCCAGCTTCTGCCGCCGCCAGTGGTCCACACACAGGCCGCGAGCGATGGTGGCCAGGTACGAGCGCTCACCGCGTTCACCGTCGAACTGCCTCGGGCGGTTGAGGATGCGCACGAACGTGTCCTGCACCAGGTCGGCAGCATCGCAACGGCTGCCCAGCCGACGGTATAGAAAACCCAGCAACCAGCGTGAATGGCTGTGGTACAGGGTATGGAGCGAGGTGTTCAACTCTGGGATCGAAACCACGGCGGCATCCGGCGCGAGCGCATACTGGTGTAAATGAGAAGTGATCGCGATAGTAGGGGTGCCAGAAAAATACTGCAATCGTCGTAATGCTTGCTGTTATCCCCTGGGACAACCCGTCACCTTGACGCGAGGACCGGCAATTTGTTTGTGCTGGCATTTCATATACAATCAAAAAAACGATTCAGCGTTGTCGGTCAATTCGACAAAAGGCCGAGTCGTTTTCTGGTTCTCTGGCTGCTGAACAATGATCAACAACAAGCCTGCGCTGAAGAACACGCTTTACCTGGGCCAGCCACAGGCCCGCCCTCTGTTCTCCTGACTGGAATTGATCAATGTTCAAGAAAGCTGGCAAGACCTTGCTGGGTCTGGCTGTCGCTGCAAGCTTCATGCAAGCGCACGCCGCAGAAACCAAGAAAGTAGACGTGCTGCTGGTCGGCGGCGGCATCATGAGCTCCACCCTGGCCGTGTGGCTGCATGAGCTGGAGCCAAGCTGGTCGATGGAAATGGTCGAGCGCCTGGACGGCGTGGCCGAAGAAAGCTCCAACGGCTGGAACAACGCCGGTACCGGCCACTCCGCGCTGGCCGAGCTGAACTACACCCCGGAAGACAAAGACGGCAACGTCAACATCGCCAAGGCCATCGAAATCAACGAAGCCTTCCAGATTTCCCGCCAGTTCTGGTCGTGGCAGGTACGCCAGGGCGTGTTGAAGAACCCACACTCGTTCATCAACACCACCCCGCACATGAGCTTCGTGTGGGGCGATGACAACATCAAGTTCCTGAAGAAACGCTACGACGCGCTGCAGGCCAGCCCGCTGTTCCGCCCGATGCAGTACTCCGAGGACCACGCGCAGATCGCCAAGTGGGTCCCGTTGATGATGGAAGGGCGCGACCCGAACCAGAAGCTGGCCGTGACCTGGACGCCGATCGGCACCGACGTGAACTTCGGCGAGATCACCCGCCAGTTCGTTGGCCACCTGCAAACCCAGAAAGGCTTCGACCTGAAGCTGTCCAGCGAAGTGCAGGACATCACCCGCAACAAGGACGGCTCCTGGCACGTCGAGTACAAGAACCTGAAGGACGGTACCGAATCGGCCACCGACGCCAAGTTCCTGTTCATCGGTGCCGGCGGCGGCGCACTGAAGCTGCTGCAGAAGTCGGGCATTCCTGAAGCCAAGGAATACGCAGGCTTCCCGGTGGGCGGTTCGTTCCTGGTGACCGAGAACCCGACCGTGGCCATGCAGCACATGGCCAAGGCCTACGGCATCGCTTCGACTGGCGCACCACCCATGTCGGTACCACACCTGGACACACGCGTGCTGGACGGCAAGCGCGTGATCCTGTTTGGCCCGTTCGCCACCTTCTCGACCAAGTTCCTGAAGAACGGCTCGTACCTGGACCTGCTGAGCAGCACCACCACCCACAACGTGTGGCCAATGACCAAGGTGGGTATCGAGCAGTACCCGCTGGTCGAGTACCTTGCTGGCCAGCTGATGCTGTCGGATGACGACCGCTTCGAAGCCCTGCGCACCTACTTCCCGAACGCCAAGAAAGAAGACTGGCGCCTGTGGCAGGCCGGCCAGCGTGTGCAGATCATCAAGCGTGATGCCGAGAAGGGCGGCGTGCTGAAGCTGGGTACCGAAGTGGTAGCGTCCGAAGACCGCACCATCGCTGGCCTGCTGGGGGCATCGCCAGGCGCCTCGACGGCTGCACCGATCATGCTGAACGTGCTGGAAACCGTGTTCAAGGAGAAGGTCGCTACCCCTGAGTGGCAGGCCAAGATCAAGGAAATCGTGCCAAGCTACGGCACCAAGCTGAACGATTCGGCGGCGGCCACCCAGAAAGAGTGGAACTACACCGCTGAAGTGCTGCAACTGGAGAAACCGCCGGTGATTGACGCCAGCGTCGACTTCGGTGGCGATGTGAGCAAGCCGGTTGAGAGCAAGCCGGAGAACGACATGGCGCTGTAATCGGCCATTGTTGTGAAAGAAGCCACGGGGGAGACCTCGTGGCTTTTTTTTGCCTTTCACTGTTGCCGAAGAATGCACTCCAGCAACCCGGGAAACCGCTCACCCAGCATTTCGCTACGCAGCGAATTCATGTGGGTTGTTCCCACGTTGCGGGTATGCACCAACCCCGCATCGCGCAACACACGGAAGTGGTGGGACATGCTGGACTTTGGCCGGCCGCCGTCCAGCTCGCCGCAGCTGGCTTCGGTGACACCGGCCAGGTGTCGGACGATTTCCAGGCGCACGGGGTCGCTCAGCGCATAGAGCAGGCGTTCGAGGATCAGGTCTTCAGCGGTGGGGTGTTTGTAGGCTCGCATGGCTCACATGATAACGGCGGTTTCATTAATTGCCATAGTTCGATTATGATCGAACAACAGTATTCAGATAAACCCGGAGTTTCCCATGTCCGCACTGTTCGAACCCTATACCCTAAAAGACGTCACCCTGCGCAACCGCATCGCCATTCCGCCCATGTGCCAGTACATGGCCGAGGATGGCCTGATCAACGACTGGCACCAGGTGCATTACGCCAGCATGGCCCGTGGCGGTGCCGGCCTGCTGGTGGTCGAAGCCACGGCGGTGGCACCGGAAGGGCGCATTACCCCCGGTTGTGCCGGTATCTGGAGCGATGCCCACGCCCAGGCTTTCGTGCCGGTGGTGCAGGCCATCAAGGCGGCCGGTTCGGTGCCGGGCATCCAGATTGCGCACGCCGGCCGCAAGGCCAGCGCCAACCGCCCGTGGGAGGGGGACGACCACATGGGTGCTGATGACGCGCGTGGCTGGGAGACTATCGCCCCGTCCGCCATTGCCTTTGGCGCGCACCTGCCAAACGTGCCGCGCGCAATGACCCTGGACGACATCGCCCGGGTCAAGCAGGACTTCGTCGATGCCGCCCGCCGTGCGCGTGATGCCGGCTTTGAGTGGATCGAACTGCACTTTGCCCACGGCTATCTGGGCCAGAGCTTCTTCTCCGAGCATGCCAACAAGCGTACCGATGCCTACGGCGGCAGCTTCGACAACCGCAGCCGTTTCCTGCTGGAAACCCTGGCTGCAGTGCGTGAAGTATGGCCGGAGAACCTGCCGCTGACCGCGCGTTTTGGTGTGCTGGAGTACGATGGCCGCGATGAGCAGACCCTGGAAGAGTCGATCGAGTTGGCGCGCCGCTTCAAGGCCGGTGGCCTGGACCTGCTGAGCGTGAGCGTCGGTTTCACCATCCCTGAGACCAACATTCCGTGGGGACCGGCATTCATGGGGCCGATTGCCGAACGCGTGCGCCGTGAGGCGAAGCTGCCGGTGACCTCGGCGTGGGGCTTTGGTACGCCGCAACTGGCTGAGGCCGCGTTGCAGGCCAACCAGCTGGACCTGGTGTCGGTAGGGCGTGCGCATTTGGCTGATCCGCACTGGGCGTACTTTGCGGCCAAGGAGCTGGGGGTGGAGAAAGCTTCCTGGACCTTGCCGGCGCCGTATGCGCACTGGCTTGAGCGCTATCGCTGAGGTTTGACGGGCTGCCTTGCTGGCCTATTCGCGGGCAAGCCCGCTCCCACAGGACACCACAGGTTTCAGACCCTGCGCCATACTGTGGGAGCGGGCTTGCCCGCGAATGGGCCAGAACAGGCTAAAACCGATCCAACCGGTAGGCCTCCCTCTCAGGCCTACTGGCCTGCTCAGCCAACCGCCCCACCCACTCCGCCGTCACCGCTGCCTGGGTCAGCCCCAAATGCTGATGCCCAAACGCCAACAGCACCCGCCCGTCACACACCCTGTCGATCACCGGCAACGAGTCTGGCAGCGAAGGCCTGAAGCCCATCCACGGCGTAGCCCCTTCGGCACTCAAGTCTTGCCGGAACAACCCCTTGCTCAAATGGTGCAACTGCCAGGCGCGTTGCATGCTCGGCGGTGCCTCCAGCCCGGCGAATTCTACCGTGCCGGCCAGGCGCAAGCCGTCGGCCATGGGCGTCATGATGAACTTGCGTTCCAGCGACGTGACCGCAAACGGCAGGCGCTGGTGCTCACTCGGCAGCATCAGGTGGTAACCGCGCTCCGTGTCCAGCGGCACCCGTTTGCCCGTCAGTGCGGCGGTCAGTTTCGCAGAGTGCGCACCACAGCTGATCAGCACCTGACGGGTATTGAACGTGCCCTGGTCGCTGACCAGGGTGACCCCGCCGCTGTGCAACCGGCCACCCTCGACCTGCGCCTGGGCAAACCGTACGCCACTGGCTTTGGCCGCTTCGAACAGCTCGCACACCACCCTGTATGGATCGATGAAATGACCGGTCTTCGGAAAGAACAGCCCGCCGAGCAATGACGGATTCAACTGAGGTGCCGCTTCGCGTACGGTCTCGGCCGACCAGAAGTCCACCGGCACCGCTTGTTGTTGCATGCGTGCGCGCAAGGCCTCCAGCGCCTGGCGTGATTCAGGCTTCTCGAACACCAGCAGTGAGCCATCTTCCTGGAACAGCTCGCTGCGCCCGATCGAGCCCAGTAGGCGCTGCCAGGCACTCAGGCTGCCTTCGTTCAGTGTGCGGATGCCGGCCACGCTGCGCTGGAACGGCGCCGGGCGCAGGTTGAGCAGCAGTCGGGTGAACCACGGCATGGCCTTGGGCAGGTACTTCCAGTCCAGGCGCAGGGGGCCCATCGGGTCCAGCAGCATGCGCGGCAGGCGCTTGAGGATGGACAGGTCGGCAATCGGGAACACCTGCTCGGTCGCCAGGTGCCCGGCATTGCCATAGGATGCGCCCTGGCCGGGCGCCTGACGGTCGACCAGCAGCACTCGGCGGCCCTGACGGGCCAGTTGCAGGGCGCAAGCGACGCCGACAATGCCGGCGCCAACCACCGCGATATCGGTTTCAGCGGTTTTGAGCATGCTCAGCCTTCCCGTTTACCGTCAAGCAGGCGCCGCAGCTGCAGCGGGTTGCCGTGCTGCAACGCCGACGGCAGCAAGGCTTCGGGGAAGTTCTGGTAGCACACCGGGCGCAGGAAGCGCAGGATCGCCGCCGTGCCCACCGAGGTGGTGCGGGCATCGGAGGTGGCCGGGAACGGTCCGCCGTGGACCATCGCATCGCACACCTCAACGCCCGTCGGCCAGCCATTGACCAGAATGCGCCCGGCCTTGCGTTCAAGGGTTGGCAGCAGGGCGCGGGCGCTGGCGATGTCGGCATCGTCCAGTTGCAAGGTAGCGGTCAGTTGGCCTTCCAGATGCTCGGCCACCTGGCGTACCTGCTTATCGCTCTTGCACGCCACTACCAGTGACGCGGCGCCGAATACTTCGGCCTGCAACGCCGGGTCTGCCAGGAAGGCTTCGGCCTGGGTCACGAACAACTGGGCCTGGCATTGGTTGGGGCCTTGCCCGGCCTGACCACTGGCTGCCGCCTCGGCATTGGCGTTTACCGCCAGGGCACCGACACCGGCCTGGTAAGCACTGAAGATGCCCGGGGTGAGCATGGTCTGCGCGGCGGCCTGTTGTACGTGCTCGCTGGCGGCAGCGATGAAGCGCTGCAACGCGGGCCCTTGCCGGGCGATCACCAGGCCGGGGTTGGTGCAGAACTGGCCAGCACCTTGGGTCAACGACGCAACGAAGCCTTGCGCCAGCGCTTCGGCGCGGGCCTCTAGAGCCGCCTCGAAGAGGAATACCGGGTTGATCGAGCTCATTTCGGCGTACACCGGGATCGGCTCCGGGCGTGCCTGAGCGGCCTGGCACAGTGCGACACCACCGCTGCGCGAGCCGGTAAAACCCACTGCCTTGATGCGCGGGTCGCTGACCAGGGCGATGCCCACTTCTCGGCCAGAGCCGTACAGCAGCGAGAACACGCCGGCCGGCAAACCGCACAGCTTCACCGCTTGCGCCACGGCCTGGCCGACCAGTTCGCTGGTGCCAGGGTGGGCGCTGTGGGCCTTGACCACCACCGGGCAGCCAGCGGCCAATGCTGACGCGGTGTCGCCACCGGCCACCGAGAACGCCAGCGGAAAATTGCTGGCGCCGAACACGGCCACCGGCCCCAGGGCCACCTGGCGCTGACGCAGGTCGGCGCGGGGCAGGGGCTGGCGTTCGGGCTGGGCATTGTCGACCCGCACATCCAGCCATTCACCAGCCCGCACCACCCGGGCGAAAGTGCGCAACTGGGTGCAGGTGCGGCCACGTTCGCCCTGGATGCGTGCTTTGGGCAGGCCGGTTTCGGCCACGGCGCGGTCGATCAGGGCATCGCCGAGGGCTTCGATCTGCGCGGCGATGGTTTCGAGAAATTGTGCCCGTTGTTCGAGCGAGGTTTCGCGGTAGGCGTCGAATGCCGCCCAGGCCAGGGCACAGGCCTGGGCCACGTGTTCGCCGGTGCCGCCGAGGTAGGCCGGTTCCAGCGTTTGGCCGGTAGCCGGGTTGATGGCGCGGATGGCTTCGCGGCTGCCGGTTACCGGCGTCTGGCCGATCAGCAGGTTGCCTGTGAGGGGCATGTAGCCTCCTTGGAATCAAATACGGGTATCAAGGGAAACCGCAGCCCCTGTAGGAGCGGCCTTGCCGGGGCGCCGGACCGGTCCTACAAGAGTCCGCGCAGGACTAAAGTCAGGCGACGTTCTGCTCAGCCGACCAACTCGCATACCAGCTACGGAACAGCGCGTACTGCTGCTCGGCATAGTTGCGCTGGGCATCGGTCAGCACGTCGGTCTCGTTGAAGTGCAGGCTGTACTCGCTGTCACCGTTCAGCACCATCAGGTGCTTGTAGTACAGCACCAGGTCGCAACCCTCATCGAACGACGACAGCACCGCCAGTGCCGCCTCCAGTTCACGCGCCAGGCGGCGGGCCTTGGCGTCGCCCTTGGCCGCCTGCTTGCTCAGGCTCACCAAATGCAGCACTTCACGCGGCAGGGCGTTGCCGATGCCGGTGATGGCACCGGTGGCGTTGCAGTTGACGAAGCCGTGCACCACCTGAGTGTCCACGCCAACCATCAAGGTCACAGCCTCATCCTTGGAGGTGATGTGCTCGGCGGCATAACGCAGGTCGGCACCCCCGCCGAACTCCTTGAAGCCGATCAGGTTGGGGAACTCGCTGCGCAGTTCGAAGAACAGATCGGCACGGGTGGCAAAACCGTAGTAGGGGCTGTTGTAGATGACTGCCGGCAGCTTCGGCGCAGCAGCCAGGATGGCCGAGAAGTGGTGTTTCTGGGCGATCAACGAGGCACCACGGCTAAGCACGCGGGGGATGACCATAAGGCCGGCGGCACCGACCTTGGCGGCATGGGCAGCGTGGGAAACCGCTTCGCGGGTGTTCACCGCACCCGTGCCGACGATGGTCGGAATGCCGGCGGCCACTAGGCGCGCGACGCCTTCCTGGCGCTCGGCTTCGGTCAGCAGCGGCCAGTCACCCATCGAGCCGCAGTACACCACGGCGCTCATGCCGGCCTCGATCAGCTCTCGGCCCTTGCGCACCAGGGCGTCGAAGTCCGGCTTGCGGTCGGCGGTGCATGGGGTCATCAAGGCGGGCATGGTGCCGGTGAAGATGTTGTCAGTCATTGTTGTCACTCCTCGCAATGTTCAGTCGGAAAAAGTCGGGGTCAGATGCCCCAGGCGAACGGGTCTTGTTCGTCGATCAGCAGGGTGCTGTCGGCGGTCATGTAGGCGCGACCGGTGATGAACGGGCGAATGTGTTCGCCGTCGCGCTCGTAGCGGCCGTGGAACTGGCTGCCGGTGATGCTCGCCTGCACCCAGGTCTGGCCTTCGGCAAGCTTGCCGTCGGCGGCCAGGCAGGCCAGCTTGGCGCTGGTGCCGGTACCGCAAGGTGAACGGTCGTAGGCCTTGCCTGGGCACATCACGAAGTTACGGCTGTCGGCGTTGGCGTCGTTGGCGAACAACTCGACGTGGTCGATGGGGGCGCCGTTTTCACCGGTGATGCCCTGGGCTTCGAGGGCCTTGAGCATGGCCCAGGTGTACTCGGTGAGCGCTTCCCGGTTGTCCAGCTCGATGCGCTGGCCGTGTTCGGAAACCAGGAAGAACCAGTTGCCGCCCCAGGCAATGTCGCCGTGCGCGACGCCGTGCCCGGGCACATCCACCGCCACCTGCTGGCGGTAGCGGTAAGAGGGCACATTGCCGACGGTGATGGCGCCATCTTCATGCAGAGTGGCGCTGACCTGGCCGACCGGGGTGTCGATCTTGTGCACGCCGGGCGCGATCAGGCCCAGGTGCTGCAACGAGGCGACCAGGCCGATGGTGCCGTGGCCGCACATGTTCAGGTAGCCGGCATTGTTGAAGAAGATCACCCCGCACGTGGCGTCGGCCGACACGGGTGGGCAGTACAGCGCGCCCACCAGCACATCGTTGCCGCGAGGCTCCAGCAGGCAGGCACGGCGCCAGTGGTCGTGCAGCTCGCGCAGTTCGTCGCGCTGTTCGGCCATGCTGCGGCCATGCAGTTGCGGGAAGCCCTTCATCACCAGGCGGGTCGGTTCGCCGCCAGTGTGGGAGTCGATGACGTGAATCTGTTTCATGGGCTTGTCCCTTACGTAAAAGATCAGGAGGCGACGGCAGCAGGGCGGCCGGCATAGGTGTCAGCGGTGGTTTCGCTTTCGTCCTCGCCTTCCAGGCGCACCAGGTGTGCAGGCACGCCAGTGGCCGCTCCCCAGTAGTAGATGCCCAGGGCACAAGCCGCCACGGCTACGGTGTCGAGCGGGTGGCCGATGACCCCCAGGCCGCCGAAGCTGCCCAGCCACGACAGCAGGATGGTTACTGCGTAGAAGCCGATCAGCCATGCCGACGAGCGCACTTGCTGGGCCAGTGACAGGTGCTGGGTGGGCACGAAGCGACCGCACAGCAGGTACAGCACGAACATCACGATTTGCAGGGCCAGTAGCCACGACACGGTATTCCAGCCGGACCAGTACACGATCAGCGCGGCGATGATGAACGACAGCGGCCCGAGCACGCCCATGCCCTTGACCCGGAACGGGCGTGGCATGTCTGGCGCATTGCGGCGCAGGGCGGCGACGGTGACCGGGGCCACGGCGTAGCTCAGTACCAGGGCAGCGGAAACCACGTTGATCAGCGCTTCCCACGATGGGAATGGCAGGGTCCAGAACACCGACAGGGCAAACGTCAGCCACAGGGCCGGGCGCGGAATGCCGGACTCTGCATCGATGCGGGTGAAGTACTTGAAGAAGGTGCCCGTCTGCGCCCAGCCATAGATCACGCGCGGGGTGGCGTTCATATAGATGTTGCCGCAGCCGCTGGGCGAGATCACCGCGTCCGCCACCACCAGGTAGGCCAGCCAGCCCACCCCCAGGGCAAGGGCGATGTCACGGTAGGGCAGGGCCAGTTCCTTGGTGACCGCAGCCCAGCCGTTGGTGAGCATTTCGGTCGGTACGCTGCCGAGGAAGGCCAGTTGCAGCAGGGCGTAGATGGCGGTGGACAGCAGCACCGAAAGGATCAGCGCAATCGGGATGGTGCGCTGCGGGTTCTTCACTTCGCTGGCCACCGAAATGATCGGTGTCAGGCCCAGGTAGGCGAAGATGATGCCGCCCGCCGACACGGCCATTTCCACCCCGGACAGGCCGAACGGGGCAAAACCGTGGACCTCGAAGTTTTCTGGCTTGAAGAAGGTGAACAGCACACCAATCACCAGCAGTGGCACGATGAACTTGAACACGCTGACCAGGTTGTTGGCCTTGGCGAAGGTTTTCACGCTGCGGTAATTGAGGAAGAAGAACAGCCCCAACAGCGCGAACTGCACAAGCCAGCCAAGCACGGTCGGGTCGCTTGAACCGGTTTGGGTCAGCCCGGGAAACCAGGCGGCGGCGTACTGGCGTGACGCGACCACTTCGATGGCGATCAGGCTGGAAAAGGCGATCAGGGTGATGAAGCCCATCAGGTAGCCCAGCAGCGGGCCGTGCGAGTAAACCGGGTAGCGCACCACGCCACCGGCGCGGGGCAGGGCGGCGCCCAGTTCGCAGTAGACGATGCCCAGCAGCAGTACGGCGAACCCGCCGAGGAACCAGGACAGGATGCCGGCCGGGCCAGCGATGGCCGAGACGTGGCTGGCGGCGAACAGCCAGCCGGAGCCAAAGATGGCCCCCAGGCCGATGAAGGTGAGGTCCAGCAGTGATAACTGTTTCTTGAATTTGCCTGACATGGGTTCGCCTTTTTGTTGGTTATTGGATAGGCAGGTCTGATGTCACGAGATGCGGCTTTGTGGGCCGCGCGCTTGTAGGACTTGGGCGGCTTGCGTGGGGCATAGAGTGAACCGGTCAGGGCGGCGGTTCTTGATGGTTTTCTGCAGAGGGAATGACGAAATCGGCACAGTTGCAAAAAATGCTGGCGGCGAGGGTGGGGTGCTGGATAGGCTGTAGGCCTTAGCGAATAAGGGCTGTAGAGATGTGTTGGTAGTGC
>NZ_JBICMM010000031.1:0-59963 GCF_043106425.1 Pseudomonas sp. FYR_2 | reverse complement strand
CAAAGATAAGGCGAAACCGTGACCCTTCACCTCCAAGCCGCAGGCCTGGCCTGCGAGCGCGACTGGCGCCTGTTATTCGAGCAGCTCGATTTCGAGTTGGGTGCCGGCGACATGCTGCAGATCAGCGGCCCGAACGGCAGCGGCAAGACCAGCCTGCTGCGTCTGCTGGCCGGGCTGATGCAGCCGACTGCCGGGCAGATCCTGCTGGGCGGTAAGCCACTGGCTGAGCAGCGCCATGCCCTGGCCAGCATCCTGTTGTGGATCGGCCACGCCGCTGGCATCAAGGACCTGCTCACCGCTGAAGAAAACCTTACCTGGCTGTGCGCCTTGCACCAGCCGGCCAGCCGCGAGGCGATCTGGGCAGCGCTGGAGGCCGTCGGCCTGCGGGGTTTCGAGGACGTACCCTGCCATACCCTGTCAGCCGGCCAGCAGCGGCGCGTGGCCTTGGCCCGGTTGCACATGGCCTGCCCGCCGCTGTGGATTCTTGACGAGCCGTTCACGGCGCTGGACAAGCAGGGCGTGGCACAGCTGGAAGCACACCTGGCGACCCATTGCGAACAGGGTGGCACGGTGGTGTTGACCACTCACCACACGCTGGAACGCAAGCCCTCCGGTTACCGTGAACTGAACCTGGGGCAATGGGCGGCATGAGCGTATTCGTCTTGTTGTTGCGCCGCGAAGCGCGCCTGCTGTTCCGCCGTCCGGCCGAGCTGGCCAACCCGCTGGTATTCTTCGCCATCGTTGTGGCGTTGTTCCCGTTGGCGGTCGGCCCGGAAAGCCAATTGTTGCAAACCTTGTCGCCTGGGCTGGTCTGGGTGGCGGCATTGCTGGCGGTGCTGTTGTCGCTGGACGGCCTGTTCCGTAGCGATTTCGAGGACGGCTCGCTGGAACAGTGGGTGCTGTCGCCGTACCCGCTGGCGCTGCTGGTGCTGGCCAAGGTGCTGGCGCACTGGATCTTTTCCGGGCTGGCGCTGGTATTGTTGGCGCCGCTGCTGGCGCTGATGCTGGGGCTGCCGAGCCATTGTCTGCCGGTGCTGATTGGCTCGCTGCTGCTGGGTACGCCGGTACTGAGCCTGCTGGGTGCGGTGGGCGCGGCGCTGACGGTTGGCCTCAAGCGCGGTGGTTTGTTACT
Organism: Pseudomonas sp. FYR_2; assembly: GCF_043106425.1. Classification (NCBI taxonomy): domain Bacteria; kingdom Pseudomonadati; phylum Pseudomonadota; class Gammaproteobacteria; order Pseudomonadales; family Pseudomonadaceae; genus Pseudomonas; species Pseudomonas sp. FYR_2. The sequence continues at coordinate 58,831 of NZ_JBICMM010000031.1, read as the reverse complement.
GGCGTTGCTGATTCTGCCGTTGTATATCCCTGTATTGATCCTGGGCAGTGGTGCGTTGCAAGCGGCGTTGCAAAATATGCCGGCAACCGGCCACCTGCTCTGGCTTGCCAGCCTCACGGCCCTGGCCGTGACCCTGGCACCCTTTGCGATAGCGGCCGGCCTGAAAATCAGCGTTGGCGAATAACGAGTCCCGGGCTTTCAAGCCCGGCCAATACCCTGGATGTACCCTGATGAAAATAAGCTGGACGTGGTTCCACAAGCTGGGCTCCCCCAAATGGTTCTATGCCATCAGCGGCCGCATGCTGCCATGGCTGGCCGGTGCTGCCGTGCTCCTGCTGCTGGTCGGCATCACCTGGGGCCTGGCCTTCGCCCCACAGGACTACCAGCAGGGCAACAGCTTCCGCATCATCTACATTCATGTGCCGGCGGCAATGCTGGCACAGTCCTGCTACGTGCTGCTGGCGGTGGCCGGGGTGGTGGGGCTGGTGTGGAAAATGAAAATCGCCGATGTCGCCTTGCAATGCGCCGCGCCGATCGGCGCCTGGATGACCGCCGTGGCGCTGGTCACTGGCGCCATCTGGGGCAAGCCGACCTGGGGCAGCTGGTGGGTGTGGGATGCCCGCCTTACGTCCATGCTTATCCTGCTGTTCCTGTACTTCGGCATTATTGCGTTGGGCCAGGCGATCAGTAATCGTGACAGTGCGGCCAAGGCCTGCGCGGTGCTGGCGATTGTCGGTGTGGTGAACATCCCGATCATCAAGTACTCGGTGGAGTGGTGGAACACCCTGCACCAGGGCGCCACCTTCACCCTTACCGAAAAACCGGCGATGCCCGCCGAAATGTGGCTGCCGTTGCTGTGCACGGCGCTGGGTTTCTACTGCTTCTTCGGTGCCGTGCTGCTGTTGCGCATGCGCCTTGAAGTGCTCAAGCGCGAGGCGCGCGCCAGTTGGGTCAAGGACGAAGTGTTGAACAGCCTGGGGCGGAGGGCCGCACAATGAGCTTTGCCACCTTTGGTGACTTTCTTGCCATGGGCCACCATGGCCTGTACGTGTGGTCGGCCTATGGCATCTGCCTGGCCGTGCTGGCGCTGAACGTTGCTGCGCCGCTGCTGGCCCGCCGTCGCTACCTGCAAGAAGAGGCGCGCCGTTTGCGCCGGGAGAACAACCAGTGAATCCGCAGCGCAAGAAACGCCTGTTGCTCATCGTCGGCCTGCTGGTCGGCGTCGGGGTTGCCGTCGGCTTTGCCTTGAGCGCACTGCAGCAGAACATCAACCTGTTCTACACCCCCACCCAGATCGCCAATGGCGAAGCACCGCTGGACACGCGCATCCGCGCAGGCGGCATGGTCGAGAAAGGCTCGGTGCAGCGTTCGTCCGACTCACTGGATGTGCGCTTCGTGGTCACCGACTTCAACAAGTCGGTACCGATCACCTATCGTGGCATCCTGCCTGACCTGTTCCGCGAAGGGCAGGGCATTGTCGCCCTGGGCAAGGTCAACGCCGACGGTGTGGTGGTGGCCGACGAAGTGCTGGCCAAGCACGATGAGAAGTACATGCCGCCCGAGGTCACCAAGGCCCTGAAGGAAAGCGGCCAGGCCGCCACGGGTGCGGAGGCCAAGCCATGAACGCGGCGCTGGTAATCCCCGAACTGGGCCAGCTGGCGATGATCCTGGCCATCTGCTTCGCCGCCGTACAGGCCAGTGTGCCGCTGCTCGGCGCCTGGCGTGGCGACAGCCTGTGGATGAGCCTGGCGCGGCCGGCGGCATGGGGGCAGTTCGCGTTCCTGGCGTTTGCCTTCGCGTGCCTCACTCATGCCTTCATGACCGACAATTTCTCGGTTGCCTACGTCGCCAGCAACTCCAACAGCGCCTTGCCCTGGTACTACAAGTTCAGCGCTGTGTGGGGCGCCCACGAAGGGTCGTTGCTGCTCTGGGCGCTGATCCTGGGCGGCTGGACCTTTGCCGTGTCGGTGTTCTCGCGCCAGTTGCCGCAGGTGATGCTGGCCCGCGTGCTGGCGGTGATGGGCATGATCAGCGTGGGCTTCCTGAGCTTCCTGATCATCACCTCCAACCCGTTCCAGCGCCTGCTGCCGCAGGTGCCGACCGATGGTCGCGACCTCAACCCGCTGCTGCAGGACTTTGGCCTGATTGTTCACCCGCCGATGCTGTACATGGGTTACGTGGGCTTCTCGGTGGCCTTCGCCTTTGCCATCGCTGCCTTGCTCGGCGGCCGCCTGGATGCTGCCTGGGCGCGCTGGTCGCGGCCGTGGACCATCGTTGCCTGGGCCTTCCTTGGCGTGGGCATCACCCTGGGATCGTGGTGGGCCTACTATGAGCTGGGCTGGGGGGGCTGGTGGTTCTGGGACCCGGTGGAGAACGCCTCGTTCATGCCCTGGCTGGTAGGCACGGCGCTGATCCACTCGCTGGCAGTGACCGAAAAACGCGGGGTGTTCAAGAGCTGGACAGTGCTGCTGGCCATTGCCGCGTTCTCGTTGAGCCTGCTGGGGACTTTCCTGGTGCGTTCCGGTGTGCTGACCTCGGTGCACGCCTTTGCCGCCGACCCGTCGCGGGGCATTTTCATCCTGATCTTCCTGCTGTTCGTGGTCGGTGGTTCGCTCACCCTGTTCGCCCTGCGTGCCCCAGTGGTCAAGAGCCAGGTCGGCTTCGCCCTGTGGTCGCGCGAGACGCTGCTGCTGGCCAACAATCTGGTGCTGGTGGTGGCTGCTTCGATGATCCTGCTCGGCACCCTGTACCCGCTGGTACTCGATGCCCTCACCGGGGCCAAGCTGTCGGTCGGCCCGCCGTACTTTGATGCCTTGTTCCTGCCGCTGATGGCGCTGTTGATGGTGGTGCTGAGCGTGGGGGTGGTGGTGCGCTGGAAGGACACCCCGGGCAAATGGCTGGCCAGCATGATGACCCCGGTGCTGATTGGCAGCGCCATCCTGGCCCCTGTGGCCGGCTTTATCGTCGATGACTTCGACTGGCCGACCCTGACCGCCTTCGCCCTGGCCGCCTGGGTAGTGCTCGGCGGGCTGCGCGACATCCTCGACAAGACCCGCCACAAAGGCCTGCTCAAGGGCCTGCCCGGCCTGGGCCGCAGCTACTGGGGCATGCAGCTGGCGCACCTGGGCCTGGCGGTGTGCGCGCTGGGCGTGGTGCTGTCGAGCAACAACAGCGCCGAACGCGACCTGCGCATGGCCCCGGGCGAAAGCGTGGAACTGGGTGGTTACCACTTCCTGTTCCAGGGCGCCAAGCACTTTGAAGGGCCGAACTTCATCTCCGACAAGGGTACCGTGGTGGTCAGCCGTGATGGCCGTGAAATTACCACCCTGCACCCGGAGAAGCGCCTGTACACCGTGCAGCAGTCGATGATGACCGAAGCCGGTATCGATGCAGGCTTTACCCGCGACCTGTACGTCGCCCTGGGCGAGCCGCTGGAGAACGGCGCGTGGGCCGTGCGCGTACATATCAAGCCTTACGTTCGCTGGATCTGGCTGGGCGGTCTGCTGACTGGCCTGGGTGGGTTGCTGGCGGCCCTCGACCGGCGTTACCGCGTCAAGGTCAAGACCCGGGTGCGTGATGCCCTGGGCGTGTCTGGAGCAGCTGCATGAAGCGTTGGATCATGGTAGTCCCCCTGGCAGTGTTCCTGCTGGTGGCGGTGTTCCTCTACAAAGGGCTGTTCCTCAAGCCCGACGAGCTGCCTTCGGCAATGATCGGCAAACCGTTCCCGGTGTTTTCGCTGGCCTCGACCCAGGGCGACCGCACCCTGACCCAGGCCGACTTGCAGGGCCGCCCGGCGCTGGTCAACGTGTGGGCCACCTGGTGCCCGTCGTGCAAGGTCGAGCACCCGTACCTTAACCAGCTGGCCCAGCAGGGCGTGGTGATTCACGGGGTCAACTACAAGGACGACAATGCCGCCGCGCAAAAATGGCTGGCCGAGTTCCACAACCCTTATCAGCTGGATATCCGCGACGAGCAGGGCAGCCTGGGCCTGGACCTGGGCGTGTACGGCGCGCCGGAAACCTTCCTGATCGACGCCAAGGGCATCATTCGCTACAAACACGTGGGCATTGTCGATGCCACGGTGTGGCGCGAACAGCTCGCCCCGCTTTACCAGGGCCTGGTCGATGAGGCCAAACCATGAGGCGTTGGCTGGCGGCTGCCGTGCTGGGCATGAGCTTGGCCGGCGTGGCCAAGGCGGCCATCGACACCTACCAGTTCCGCGACGAGGCCGAGCGCGAGCGCTATCAGCAACTGACCAAGGAACTGCGCTGCCCCAAGTGCCAGAACCAGGACATCGCCGACTCCAACGCGCCGATTGCCGCCGACCTGCGCCGGGAAATCTTCCGCATGTTGGGCGAGGGCAAGAGCAACCAGCAGATCGTCGACTTCATGGTCGACCGCTATGGCGACTTCGTGCGCTACAAGCCGGCGCTCAGCGGGCGCACCTGGCTGTTGTGGTTCGGCCCGGGGATTCTGCTGGCCGGCGGTTTCGTGGTGTTGGCGGTGATCGTGCGCCGGCGCCGCGGTACGGCTGTGCAGGGCGGCAATGAATTGTCTGCCGAAGAACGCGAGCGTCTCGCCAAACTGCTGGAAAAAGAACAGACCCATGATTGAATTCTGGCTTAGCGCGGGCCTGCTGCTGCTCGCTGCCCTCAGCTTTTTGCTGATCCCTGTCCTGCGTGGCCGTCGTCGTCAGCAGGAAGAAGACCGCACCGCCCTGAACGTGGCCCTGTACCAGGAGCGTGTTGCCGAACTGGCCGCCCAGCAGGCTGCGGGCGTGCTTGACGAGGCGCAGATGACCAGGGGCCGTGACGAGGCTGCCCGCGAATTGCTGGCCGATACCGAAGGCGCCGAGGCACCGCGCCAGGGCCACTTGGGCAAGGCCTTGCCGCTGCTGGCGGCTGTGCTGGTACCGCTGATGGCGCTTGGGCTGTACCTGCATTTTGGTGCGGCCGACAAGGTGGCCCTGACCCAGGAATTCGCCGAGGCGCCCAAGTCGATGGAAGAAATGACCACGCGTCTGGAGCGCGTGGTGCAGGCCCAGCCGGATTCGGCCGAGGCCATGTACTTCCTGGGCCGCGCCTACATGGCCGAGCAACGCCCGGCTGATGCGGCGCGCACCTTCGAGCGGGCCGTGGCCTTGGCCGGCCGACAGCCCGAGCTGCTGGGGCAATGGGCTCAGGCCCTGTATTTTGCTGCTGACAAACAGTGGAGCCCGCAGTTGCAGGTGCTGACTGACGAAGCCTTGAAAGCCGACCCCAACGAGGTGACCAGCCTGGGCCTGCGCGGCATTGCGGCCTTCGAAGGGGAGCGTTACCAGGAAGCCATCGACTACTGGAAGCGCCTGCTGGCGCAGCTGCCGGAAGGTGACGCATCGCGTGACGCCCTGCAGGGCGGTATCGACCGCGCCGTCGAGCGCCTGGGGGGGGCTGTGGCGGAAGCTCCCCCCGCACCTGCAGCGGCCCGCCTGAAAGTACGGGTGGAGCTGGCGGCGGCGCTGAAAGACAAGGTCAAGCCGGGCGACACCGTGTTCATCTTTGCCCGCGCCAGCAATGGCCCGCCCATGCCGCTGGCGGCCAAGCGGGTGACGGTGGCGCAGTTGCCGATCGAGGTGGAGTTGTCTGATGCTGACGCGATGATGCCGCAGATGAAACTGTCGCAATTTGCCGAAGTCCAACTGGTTGCACGTGTATCGCGCGCTGGCCAGCCTACCCACAGCGAATGGATTGGCCAGGGAGCGCCACTGCCCAGCGCCACCCAGGCTACCCAGCGCCTGACCATCGACAGCCCCGACCAGTAAGAGAGCAATGCCATGCACAGCACCGTCCGCCTGACCCTGATTACCCTGGCCCTGGGTTTGTCTGCGTGTACGGTGCATCAGCCGTATGAGCAGCCTGAACCCCCGATTGAACGCGTGCCGCCACAGGGGCCGGTGGTCAAGCCGTTGCCGGGCGGGCAGCCATCGTCCCAGCCGAGCAAGCCGGCGGCGATTCCCAAACCGATGCCGCGTACTTCGGCCAGCTTTGCGCCACCGCCTGGTGGGGCGAGCCATTGGAACCCTAAACTGGGTGTATATGTGTTGGAGAAACAGCCCAATACCTTCTACCGGCAGCGTACGTATTACCGGTTTGATAACGGTTGGAGCTGGTCGTTGAGCCCGAATGGTCCGTGGCAAGAAACGGATAGCAGTGGTGTGCCAGGGGGGTTGGGGCGGGCGTTCGCTCAATAGTGGGCTTTTGGGGTTTGTCTTGAGTTTTTTGGGGTGTTCGAGATCGAGCGCCGCCCGCGCCTACGTTCATTTCGGGCCAGCCCGTCCTATGAGATTCGCGCGCGAACGCATTGGCGCATGGCACATTATCGAGTTGTACAAACAAGGCGGTCGCGCGCGTCTGTCACAGGCATAACTGGCCCGAAACAAGCGTAGGAGTGAGCGCAGCTCACGATGCGCCGCGCGCGCGGCGCTCGATCTCCCAGGCGTCATGTAATCTCGTCTTACATCTATCGATACAGTACAGTTTTCCGCGAAATTACCAATTGACTGTACTGTATGGTCACTCCGCATAATCCCCACCTGCAGGCGTTCTTTGCAGGTGAGCCCGTCTTGACCCCGGTTCGCGCGTAAATCTCTATCAGCCATCTGCCTGGCAACACCCGGGCAACAAGGAGTGTGTGCATGCAACTCGAAATCTTCCAGGTCGATGCCTTTTCCGCCGAACCGTTCGGTGGCAACCCGGCCGCCGTGATTCCGCTGCAAAGCTGGCTGCCAGACGATGTGCTGCAGCGCATCGCCGAAGAGAACAACCTGTCGGAAACCGCCTATTTCGTGCGCAATGGTGAAACTTACGACCTGCGCTGGTTCACCCCGACCGTGGAAGTTGACCTGTGCGGCCACGCCACCCTGGCGTCCGCCTATGTGCTGTTCGAGCAACTGGGCGAGCAGGCGCAGGTGCTCCGCTTCAATACCCGCAGCGGCGAGTTGCGCGTCAGCCGTGGCGCTGACGGGTTGCTAGCGATGGATTTCCCGGCCAAGCAGCCGGTTGCGGTGGATATTCCGGCAGGGTTGCTGCAAGCGCTGGGTTTGAACCAGGCACAGGCGTTGTACCAAAGCGACGACTATGTGGTGGTGATCGACGATGCGTTGATCCTCGACACCCTGACGCCGGACTTCGTAGCGTTGAACACGTTCGACGTGCGTGGTATTGCCGTGACGGCAGCAGGGCGTGGTTTTGATTTCGTCACCCGCTGGTTCGGCCCTCGGGTTGGCGTGAATGAAGACCCGGTAACCGGTTCGGCGCACACCTCGCTGGCACCGGTGTGGGCGGAGCGTCTGGGCAAGCGGGTACTAAGCTGTGAGCAGGGCGGGGCGCGCAAAGGGCAGCTGCAGTGCGAAGTGCCGGGCAATGGCCGGGTAATCATCAGCGGGCGGGCGGCGTTGTACCTGCGCGGTACCGTCTACTTCTGAGGCCCGTTCAGGCATCTATACTGGCTGGCTCTTTCCCTGTTCAAGGAGCCAGCCATGGCCCTGGAAAAACAAGGCACTTGCCTGTGTGGTGCCACCACGCTCAAGGTCACTGTAGACAACACCCATGTCAGTGCCTGCCATTGCAGCATGTGCCGCAAATGGACTGGCGGCCCGCTGCTGGTTGTGGAGTGCAGCCGGCCCCCGGTGATCGAAGGGCGTGCACCCTCGGTGTATGAGTCGTCTGACTGGGCTCAGCGCGCGTTTTGCGGCCAGTGCGGCACGCACCTGTATTACCGGCTCAAGGCCAACGACTTCCATGCCGTGCCGGTCGGCCTGCTCGACGGTGACCAGGCGTGGGATTTCAACCTGCAGATTTTCGTGGAAGAAAAACCCGCCTGGTACTGCTTTGCCAACCAGACCAAGGAACTGACTGGCCAAGAGGTGTTCGAGCAGAACAGCTGATTGCTCAGCGCGGCCCGGTTTGAAGCGGCGGCATGAAACACCGCGCACACTTGCAAAACCGGTGCATTCCTGAGAAAAGGGCGGCTTTGTTTTCCCGCGTTGGAGCGTGCCCATGAGCCAAGAACTGCAGATCATCGACCTGGTGGAGGGTGATGGCAAAGCCGCCGTCAAAGGCGCCCTGATCACCACCCAGTACACCGGCTGGCTGGCCGACGGCAGCGAGTTCGATTCGTCCTGGTCACGCGGTAAGCCGTTCCAGTGCGTGATCGGCACCGGCCGGGTGATCAAAGGCTGGGATCAAGGCCTGATGGGCATGCGTGTGGGTGGCAAGCGCAAGCTGCAGGTTCCAGCACACCTGGGCTATGGCGAGCGCAGCGTGGGGGCGATCCCGCCGAATTCGGACCTGACCTTCGAGATCGAATTGCTGGAAGTGCTGACGCGGGATGATTGAACTGCTGCATTGCAACCTCAGGTTCTTGCCGCTTACACAATTGCGCAACACCCATCCCCTAACCTAGGCCTTGCCTAGGGAACGGCATCTACCTCCAGGGAGGAACCAAACGGGTTCAGGGCACTCTGACCCTCACTCGTTGCCAAGGATGGCATTCACTACAAGGGCGCCCAGCAGCCGATGGGGCGATGTGGCGGGTTGATCCGATTTTCTTTGCCACACGAGCCTGCCTTGATGAAGTTGCCAACATTCTTCCGCCGTCGCCGTCACTTGCTGCTGAGCCTGGTGCTTACAGCTGTCGCCGTACCGCTGGCGTTGGAGGCTGTCGAAAGCCGTGCGCAAGCGGTGGATGGCACCCAGACCCTGGTGTTCCTGCGCCATGCCGAGAAGCCGGGCGAGGGGCTGGGCCAGTTGAACTGCCAAGGCCTGAACCGTGCGCTGGACCTGGCCACTGTGCTGCCCGAGCGCTTTGGCAAGGCCGATTACGTGTTCGCTGCCAACCCTTCGCGGCATGTCGAGGAAGGCAGCAAGGACGAAAGCTACAGCTACATCCGCCCGTTGATGACCATTACCCCCAGCGCCATCCGTCTGGGCCTGCCGGTGAACATCGACTATGGCGCCAACGACACCGACGAACTGGCTGACGAGCTGCTGAGCGACAAGTACCGCAATGCAACCATCTACACCGCCTGGTCGCATGGTTACCTCCCGGAGTTGATCAATACCGTGGCCGGCAAGGCGCTGGGTGAAGAGCGGGTGATTACCGATGACTGGAACGGCGATGACTTCGATACCCTCTATGTACTGACCCTGACCTGGCACGACGGCAAGGCCAGCCTGCTCAGCCGTAACGTACGCCAGGGCCTGAATGACGGTGCGCACAGCTGCCCGACCTGAGGTTATAGTGCAGCGTTAGCCCGAATGATGAGCTGACCTGTACCGGCCTCTTCGCGGGTTTACCCGCGAAGAGGCCGTTAAAGGCAGCTAAAGACTCAGCGCCCGAACCGCATCGGCCAACCCACCACTTTCTTCGCCCGTGGCGTGGCATAGGTGCGCACCTTGGAGGTACTCAAGCCCATGCGCACCAGCGACTCGGCAATGGTCACCGCCGCGCTCACCCCATCCACCACCGGCACGCCGGTGCGTTGGCGGATCTGCTCGTCCAGCCCGGCCATGCCGCCGCAACCCAGGCAGATCACCTCGGCCTTGTCATCACGCACGGCTCGCTCGGCCTGCTCCACGATGGCTTCCACTGCACGCTGCGGGTCTTCTTCCAGTTCCAGCACGGCCAGCCCGCTTGCCCTTACCGAGGCGCAGCGGTCGTACAGCCCGGAGAGCTTCAAACGGTCCTCGATCAGCGGTACGGTGCGGTCCAGGGTGGTCACCACCGAGTAAGCATGGCCCAGGTACATCGCCGTGCTGGCGGCTGCATCGGTAATGTCCACTACCGGTACGTTCAGCAGCTCCTGCAAGCCTTCACGGCCGTGTTCGCCATAGCCGGCCTGGATCACGGCGTCGTAGGGGCCTTCATAGGCCAGCACCCGGTCCATCACGGCGATGGCAGCCAGGTAGCTCTCGAAATTGCCTTCTACCGACTCGGCGCCAAACCAGGGGGTGAGGCCAATGATCTCGGTGCCGGGGGTGGCGACACTGCGCGCCTGTTCGGCAATGGCCTCGGTGATGGCTTCGGTGGTGTTGACGTTGGCAATCAGAATACGCATGGGTAGGCTTCCTTGATCAATGGCTGCTGTGGTCGACAGCGATGCACTCGCCGCTGACGTCGTGGTAGTGGCGGTTGCGAGGTGCGATCAGCAGGTACAGGGCGGCGGCGATGCCGGCCCCGATCAGCCAGGAGAACGGCGCCACATGCTGGAAGTGGGGTACCAGCGCCAGGACAATGGCCAGCAGTGCGGCCGGCATGAAGGCTGCCACGGCGCGCAGGTTGATGCCCTTGGTGTAGTGGTAGGCACCGGCCGGGTCTTCGCTGTAGAGCTGCGGCACGTTGATGCAGCCTTTGCGCAGCAACCAGTAGTCGGACATGATCACCCCGTACAGCGGGCCGAGCAGGGCGCCCAGGCCCGACAGGAAGTACACGATCACCAATGGGCTGTTGTACAGGTTCCACGGCAGGATCAGCACTGCCACGGTGGCACTGATCAACCCGGCGCGGCGGAAGTTGAGGTGACGCGGCGCCAGGTTGCTGAGCACGAAGGCCGGGGCGACGAAGTTGGCCATGATGTTCACCGCCACGGTGACGATCAGGAAGGCCAGGCAGCCAAGTACCAGGAAGGATGTGCTCGGGATGGCCGCGACGATCTGCGTCGGGCTGTCGATGATCTGGCCGTTGATCTGGAACTGTGCGCCGCTCAGCACCACGGTGATGATGGCAAATACCAGGATGTTCACCGGCAGGCCCCAGAAGTTGCCCACGCGAATCGTCTTGCGGCACGGCGAGGAGCGGGCGAAGTCACAGAAGTTCAGCACCAGGGTGCCGTAAATCGCCAACCACAGCGCACCGCCGGCAAAGATGTTGCGCCACATCTCGTAGCCAGTCAGCGGCTCGGCCACCGACCAGGCGATGCGCGTGTCGGCCTGGAAGTACATGAATACCGCCAGGGCCGAGACGGTCAGCAGGATCACCGGGCCTGCGAAACCCTCGTAGCGGCGCACCATCTCCATGCCGTACGCCAGGATCACCAGCTGCACCAGCCAGATCGACACGAAGCACACCCAGCCCAGGCTTGAAAGGCCGAGGATGCTGTCGTGATCGTAGGCTGCCATGTGCGGCCACACGGCGGTCAGGAGCACGCGCAGCACCACGGAGGCGAGGTAGGTCTGGATGCCGAACCAGGCAATGGCAATGACGGCGCGGATCAGCGCCGGAATCTGCGCGCCGTGTATGCCGAAGGCGATGCGGCTGATGACCGGGAAGGGAACGCCGGTTTTCTGCCCCATGTAGCCGGACAGGTTCATGAAGAAGTACACCAGCGCCGCGCCAATCGCCAGCGACAGCAGGATTTGCCAGCCACCCAGGCCAAGGGCGAACAAGCCCATGGCGAACGAATAATTGGCGATATTGTGCACATCGTTTGTCCACAACGCGAAGATGCTGTATCCACCCCAGCGGCGGCCTTCGATACGGGTAGGTGCAAGGTCGCGGTTATGCAGGCGCGGGCTCAGGGCCAACGCTGGCTGGCTGCCGTCAAGTGTGGAAGCAGGGTGGGTGCTGGCGACGGATAGTTCAGGGGCAAGGTCGAGGCTGCTACTCATTCCGGCGGGCTCCTGATGCACATGGACTGCGATGAGCGGGCATGCGCACGGGCTCGCCATCTCGTCGGTGCAGCTTGGCATCACAGGGTTCTGGGCGCGGCGGCCGGGATTGGACCGGCGTCGCGGGTTCTTGTGTATTTATGTTTTGTTTGGTTTGTATACAAAACACAAAGACACAAAAGCGAGTTCCATGCCAAGGAAAGAGCAAGCGTTAAAGGGCTGTCATTTCGAATCCAGGGCTTCGAAAGATAAGTTCATGAAATTCAGAAATTATAAGTTGACCAAATGAACAGGTTTAAAATTTTAGGCAGATAATTAGTTGATCGAATGGTCAAAATTAGTTGCAGGGTAGTGTGTAACGTATTGGGGCGTAACCGGATAAAGTGCACACAAAAATGGCACTTAAGGTGACATTTTTGTGCACAAAAAATAGTCAGGTTTCCTGTGGTACCTCTCAATCCATTGGCGGCAACCGCCGCTTCACCGGGCTCTTCTTGATGATTGCGGTGTTGGTCTCGGCCAGCACATTGATGCGATCGAGCAGGGTATCCAGTTGCTCCATCGAGCGCACATGCAGCCGGGCAATGAAGCAGTCTTCGCCAGTAACCTTGTCGCACTCGGTGAACTCAGGTATCGCAATGATCTGCCGCTCCACCTCCTGCAGCTGCCCCGGCAGCGGGCGGATGCGCACGATGGCCTGCAACTGGTAGCCAAACGCGCGCGGGTCGACCTCCACGGTGTAGCCGCGCAGCACGCCGCGCTCCTCCAGCCGGCGCAGGCGCTCGCTGACGCTGGGTGCGGACAGCCCGCTCACCTGCGCCAGGGCCTTCAGCGAGCGGCGCGAGTCCTCCATCAGGGCATTGATCAGGAGTTGGTCGATAGCGTCAGTCATGGTCACCTCAATAGGTAATTTGCGTTATTTGCCTTGATAGTAAAGGCGCGTATGACAATCTGCCTTCGTTATCCGCTGGATGGCACCCCGGTATCCTTTGCATACTGTTGCCATCGTCAACGGGAGGTGTGAGATGGACAGTTCATTGCGCCGTGGCTCGCTGGAAATGGTTGCTGCCATGCTGATTTCCGGGACCATCGGCTGGTTCGTGCTGGTGTCCGGCCAGCCCGTGCTTGAGGTGGTGTTCTGGCGCTGCGTGTTCGGCGCCGTGACCTTGCTGGTGATCTGCGCCGTTTTTGGCTTTCTGCGGCCGGGAGTGATCAGCCGCACGGCGTTCTTGCTGGCGATTGCCAGTGGGGTGGCGATTGTCGGCAACTGGTTACTGTTGTTTGCCTCGTACTCACGGGCGTCGATTGCCATTGGCACGGCGGTGTACAACGTGCAGCCGTTTCTGCTGGTGGGGCTGGCGGCGCTGTTCCTGGGCGAGAAGATTACCTTGGCCAAGGTGACCTGGCTGAGCGTCGCCTTCCTCGGCATGTTGGCCATCGTCAGTGCCCATGGCACGGGGCAGGGTGGCGGTGAGGATTATCTGCTGGGAATTGCCCTGGCGCTGGGGGCGGCGTTCTTGTACGCAATCGCTGCACTGATCATCAAGCGCCTGAGTGGCACGCCGCCTCACCTGATTGCATTGATCCAGGTGACCACCGGTGTGCTGATGCTGGCACCCTGGGTCAGGCCTGGCGGGTTGCCCGGAGAAATGCCGGCGTTGGCCAGCTTGTTGGCACTGGGCATGGTGCACACCGGCCTCATGTATGTGCTGCTTTACAGTGCCATCCAGCGTCTGCCCACGGCGCTGACCGGGGCGCTGTCGTTCATCTACCCCATCGCGGCGATTCTGGTGGACTGGGTGGCATTCGGGCATCGGCTGGCGCCGCTGCAGTGGCTGGGCGTGGGGTTGATCCTGGTGGCGGCGGCGGGGATGCAGCAGGGCTGGTGGTTCCGTTCTGCACAAGTGGCGGTCAAGGGGTAGAATGGCGGCCTTTTCATTTGTTTGCGACCCACCATGACTTCGCCGATCCACACCCTTGAGCAACACCTGCTCGCCGCGTTCGACCCTGCCCCGCAGGAAACCCGCCGACTGTTCCACGGTCGTGGCCGCTGCTGGGTGGGCCTGGAGCAAGTGACGGTCGACTGGTTGCAGGGTGTGCTGTCGGTCGGCTTGTTCCGCGAGCCACCCGAAGGCCAGCTGGCTGAACTGGAAGCCATGTTGCGTGCCTTTGCCGAACGCCCGCAGTGGTCCGGCCAGGCGATCCTCATTCAGCACCGCTACCTGCCCGACAGCCCGGGCCAGTGGCTGCTGGGCGAGCCGTGCCAGCAGCGTGAGGTGGTCGAGGATGGCCTGACCTACCTGCTGGATCTGGGCGTGCGGCAGAACAATGGCCTGTTCCTCGACATGCGCTACGGCCGGCGCTGGGTGCGCGAGCAGGCAGCCGGCAAGCGTGTGTTGAACCTGTTCGCCTACACCTGCGGCTTTTCGGTGGCGGCGATTGCCGGTGGCGCCGAGCAGGTGGTGAACCTGGACATGGCCAAGTCGGCGTTGTCCCGTGGCCGTGATAACCACCGCCTGAATGGCCACGATGCATCGCGGGTGGCCTACCTGGGGCATGAGCTGTTCAAATCGTGGGGCAAGGTGCGCAAGTACGGGCCTTATGATCTGATCATCATCGACCCGCCCACCTTCCAGCGCGGCAGTTTTGTGCTTACCCAGGATTACGCGAAGATCCTGCGGCGGTTGCCGGAGTTGCTGAATGTGGGTGGCACAGTGCTGGCGTGCGTGAACGACCCGGGGATCGGGCCGGAATTTCTGATCGAGGGGATGGCGGAGCAGGCGCCTTCGCTGGCGTTTGTCGAGCGGTTGGAGAACCCGCCGGAGTTTCCCGATGTGGACCCGGCCGGGGGGCTGAAGGCTTTGGTCTTCCGCCAGGTTTGATGTTGCTCTTGCCGGCCTCTTCGCGGCTAAAGCCGCTCCCACAGGGATCGCGATGAGGCCGGTAAGGCTTACCTCAATTATTGACCGCTATAAATCTGGTCAAACACGCCGCCATCATTGAAGTGGGTCTTCTGCACGGTGCGCCAGTCACCAAAGGTTTTCTCCACCGACAGGAAGTCCACTTTCGGGAAACGGTCGGTGTACTTGGCCAGTACCGTCGCATCCCTTGGGCGCAGGTAGTTGTTGGCGGCGATCTCCTGAGCTTCTGGCGACCACAGGTACTTCAGGTATTCCTCGGCCACGGCCTGGGTACCCTTCTTGGCCACCACCTTGTCCACCACGCTGACAGGTGGCTCGGCCTCGGCCGACACGCTTGGGTAAACCACTTCGAACTGGTCGCGACCGAACTCGCGGGCGATCATTTCGGCTTCGTTCTCGAAGGTGACCAGCACGTCGCCGATCTGGTTGGTCATGAACGTGGTGGTGGCAGCACGGCCACCGGTATCCAGCACCGGCGCTTGCTTAAACAGCTTGCCAACGAAGTCACGGGCCTTGGCCTCGTCACCGCCTTGCTTGAGCACATAGCCCCAGGCGGACAGGTAGGTGTAGCGGCCGTTACCCGAGGTTTTCGGGTTGGGCACGATCACCTGCACACCGTCCTTCAGCAGATCGGGCCAGTCTTTCAGGGCTTTCGGGTTGCCTTTGCGCACGATGAACACGGTGGCCGAGGTGAACGGCGCGCTGTTGTTCGGCAGGCGGGTTACCCAGTTGTCCGGCACCAGCTTGCCGTTGTCGGCCAGGGCGTTGATGTCGGTGGCCATGTTCATGGTGATGACGTCGGCCGGCAGGCCATCGATCACTGCACGCGCCTGCTTGCTGGAGCCGCCGAAGGACATCTGCACGTTGACCTTCTCTTTGTGCTCGGCTTCCCAGTGCTTCTGGAAGGCCGGGTTGTAGTCCTTGTAGAAGTCGCGCATCACGTCGTAGGAAACGTTCAGCAGGGTAGGGGCGGCCTGGGCGAGGTTGCCCAGGGCCAGGCCTGCGGCGAGCAGCGAGGCGGTGAACAGTTTTTTCACGTTGCTTCCTTGTTATGGTTCAGATGTTTGGCGATGTGCCAGCGACTATAGCGTTTGGTTCTTGGGGCTTTAAAGACGAAATGGCTCTTTGCTTATTCGGTTTTCGGGAACAGCACATTCCCACACCGGGAACAGAACGCCGCGCCATGCTCATGGGTCTTCTTGCTGCAAGTCGGGCAATCATGCTGCAGCTGTTCACCACGCATGGCATTGGCCAGCTCGGCGGTAAAGATGCCGGTCGGCACTGCAATAATTGAGTAACCCGTAATCATCACCAGCGACGACAGCACCTGGCCCAGGGGCGTCTTCGGCACGATATCGCCAAACCCCACGGTAGTGAGTGTGACGATAGCCCAGTAGATGCCTTTGGGGATGCTGGTAAAGCCATGCTCCGGTCCTTCAATCACATACATCAAGGTGCCGAACACGGTTACCAGGGTCGAGACCGTGACCAGAAACACGATGATCTTCTGCTTGCTGCCGCGCAGTGCCTCCATCAGGTAATGGGCCTGCTTGAGGTACGGGCTGAGCTTGAGCACGCGGAAGATCCGCAGCATCCGGATCACCCGGATGATCAGCAGGTACTGGGCGTCGCTGTAGTACAGCGCGATGATCCCCGGCACGATCGCCAGCAAGTCGACCAGGCCGTAAAAGCTGAAGGCATAGCGCAGGGGCTTGGGCGAGCAGTACAGGCGGGTGAGGTACTCGGCCAGGAAGATCGCGGTAAAGCCCCATTCGATGGCGGCGAGCAGGCCGGCGTAGCCTTGGTGTATTTCGTCGATGCTGTCGAGGATCACCGTGACCAGGCTGGCGAGGATGATCAGCAGGAGGATTTTGTCGAAGCGTCTTCCAGCCATGGTGTCGGTCTGGAAGACGATAACGAAGAGCCGTTCACGCAGGCTCGCAGGGTTGTTCATTGGCTCGGTCCACAAAAGCGATGGGCTGAGCCTAGGGGTTGCGTTTCAGCTGTGCAAGCGGCTGGCATTGCGCTGTCTGGGCTGGGCCAGATGGTTGCCCGCATGCATCAGCCAGCAGGCGGCGACAAAGGGCGCAGTCAGACCTGCCACAGGCAGCAGCGTGAACACCGGTTGCAGCAGCAGGGCCAAGGCAATTGCCAGCATTGTTACCCACGGTTTCTCACCCTGCCTGCTGAAGGCCAATGCCGCCAGTGCCGCATTGAAACCGTACAGGCCCATCCACGCAGTCTGCGCTTGGTCCGCGAGCAGTGCCACGCCGCCGCCGATGGCCGAACCAATCACTGCCCAGAGCGCTGCATAGGGGTTGGCGATGAGCATGCCGACAATAATCAGCAAGCCGGCCAAGGGCTGATCGAGCAGGAAAATCTGGCCCACACCCCGCGCCAGGGCATAGAGCGGATCGGCCTCGACGAAGCCGCTTGGCGAGGGGCTGGCGAACAGCAGCACGGCCCAGCCCAGCAACACGAACGGCGCGGTATAGGCGATCAGCAATTTGCCGCCGCGCTTGCGCCACTGGTGGGTGATGATGCTGGATAAACCGCCGGCGGCGAGGATCAGTGGCGGCAGCATGACCGACCACGGCAGCACGGCGCTGATCAGCAGGCCAATCAGCACACCGTTGTAGCAGTACAGCCCGGCCTGGCGGTCGGCGCGGTCGTAACCACGGGCCTGGGCGGTGATCAGGCCGGCCAGGGCGCCGAGCAGGGCACCACCGACCAGGTCGGGGGCGGTCAGCAGGATGGCCAGCAGGCAGCACAGGCCGCACAGGGGGTTGCGCAGCAGCAGCACCTGGCTGAAGCCGTTGAGTAACGCCGTGGCCCAGTCGGGGCACGGGTTGACGAAATTTTTGGTGTACATGGGGCAGTCAGTGAGGTTGAAGGAACGCGGTGGGCCTCTTTGGGCCTCGGGTTTTCCGCCGTTGTGTGCAACACCTCTAACCCTGTGGGAGCGGGCTTGCCCGCGAATGCGTCAGTTCAGACAACAGGGTTGTCCCTGCTGGCCTCTTCGCGGGCAAGCCCGCTCCTACAGGAGAGGTGTGATTGCTTAGATCAAGGTCTCGATCCGCAGCGTGTTAGTCGACCCCGGCTTGCCAAAAGGCACACCGGCCGTGATCAGCAGCGTATCGCCACGGCTGGCCATGCCTTGCGCCTGGGCAATCTCCAGCGCAGTCGACACCACCTCGTCCACCTGGCGCAGGCGGTCGTTGACCACCGAATGCACGCCCCACGCCACGCTTAGACGGCGAGCGGTGTTCAGGTTTGGCGTCAGGTTGAGGATCGGTGCCCGTGGCCGCTCGCGCGCAGCACGCAGGGTGGAGGCGCCCGATTCGCTGTAGTTGACCAGCACCGCCACCGGCAGGATGCCGCTGATACGGCGGATGGCGCAGCTGATGGCGTCCGACACCGTGGCTTCGGCTTTCGGCCGGCCAACGTCGAGCTGGGCCTGGTAGTCCGGGCCGTTTTCCACCTGGCGGATGATCTTGCTCATCATCTGCACAGCTTCCAGCGGGTAGTCGCCCGAGGCGGTCTCGGCCGACAGCATCACCGCATCGGCACCTTCGGCCACGGCGTTGGCCACGTCGGTGACTTCGGCGCGGGTCGGTGCCGGCGAGAAGCGCATGGATTCGAGCATCTGCGTGGCCACCACCACTGGTTTGCCCAGCTGGCGGCAGGTGCCGATGATGCGTTTCTGGATCTGCGGCACGCTTTCGGCGGGTACTTCCACACCCAGGTCACCACGGGCCACCATGATGGCGTCTGCCAGTTCGGCGATGGCTTGCAGCTGTTCGACGGCCGATGGCTTTTCGATCTTGGCCATCAGGTAGGCGCGGTCGCCAATCAGCTGGCGGGCTTCGACGATGTCTTCCGGGCGCTGCACGAACGACAGGGCCACCCAGTCCACGCCCAGTTCCAGGCCAAAGGCCAGGTCGTGGCGGTCTTTTTCGGTAAGCGGGGAGAGGTCGAGTACTGCTTGCGGCACGTTCACGCCCTTGCGGTCAGACAGCTCACCGCCGTTCAGCACGGTCGTGTCGATGGCATCGGCGTGCTTGGCGGTCACCCGCAGGCGCAGGCGGCCGTCGTCTACCAGCAGGTCCATGCCCGGCTCCAGCGCGGCGATGATTTCCGGATGGGGCAGGTTGACCCGCTCGCTGTTGCCTGGCGTCGTGTCCAGGTCCAGGCGCAATGACTGACCACGCTGCAGTTGCACCTTGCCTTCGGCCAGGCGGCCAACACGCAGCTTGGGCCCTTGCAGGTCCATGAGGATGCCCAGCGGGTAGTTGAGTTGCTGCTCGACTTCGCGGATCCACTGGTAGCGCAAGGCGTGGTCAGCGTGTTCGCCGTGGCTGAAGTTGAGGCGGAAGATGTTTACCCCGGCCTCGACCAGCTGGCGGATGTCGTCTTTGCCTTTGATCGCAGGGCCGAGGGTGGCGAGGATCTTTACTTTTTTATCAGGCGTCATGATTGGGCAGTCTCAAGGATCAGGATGGCGCGGAAATCGTTGACGTTGGTGCGGGTTGGTTCGGTGACGATCAGCGCATCCAGCGCGGCGAAATAGCCGTAGCCGTTGTTGTTGTCCAGCTCGTCGCTGGCCGACAGGCCCAGGGCCTCGGCGCGGGCGTAGCTGCCTGGGGTCATGAAGGCACCGGCGTTTTCTTCCGAGCCGTCGATGCCGTCGGTGTCACCGGCCAGGGCGTACACACCCGGCAGGCCTTTCAGGCTTTCGGTAAGGCTGAGGAGGAACTCGGCGTTGCGCCCGCCACGGCCGTTGCCGCGCACTGTCACGGTGGTTTCGCCGCCAGACAGGATCACGCAGGGGGCTTTCAGCGGCTGGCCGTGCAGCACGATCTGCCGGGCGATACCGGCATGCACCTTGGCCACTTCGCGCGATTCGCCTTCCAGGTCACCGAGGATCAGCGGGCTGAAACCGGCCTGTCGGGCTTTCACGGCGGCGGCTTCAAGCGACTGCTGGGGCTTGGCGATCAGCTGGAAGTGGCTGCGGGCCAGGGCCGGGTCGTCGGCTTTGACGGTTTCCGAGGCTGGGTTGTTCAGCCAGTCGATGACCGCTTGCGGCGCTTCGATGCTGTAGCGCTTGAGGATGGCCAGGGCATCGGCCGAGGTGCTCGGGTCGGCCACGGTGGGGCCGGAGGCGATGACCGTTGCCAGGTCGCCCGGTACATCGGAAATTGCATAGGTGTAAACGGTGGCAGGCCAGCAGGCCTTGGCCAGGCGGCCGCCTTTGATCGCCGAGAGGTGCTTGCGCACGCAGTTCATCTCGCCGATGGTAGCGCCGGATTTGAGCAGTGCCTTGTTGATCTGCTGCTTGTCGGCCAGGGTCAGGCCCTCGGCCGGCAGCGCCAGCAGGGCGGAACCACCGCCAGACAGCAGGAAGATGACGCGGTCGTCTTCGTTGAGGTTGCTGACCAGGTCCAGCACGCGCTTGGCCACGGCCAGGCCGGCGGCGTCGGGGACCGGGTGGGCGGCTTCGACCACTTCGATTTTTTGGCAATTGGCGCCGTGGCCGTAGCGGGTGACGACCAGGCCAGAGACTTCGCCCTGCCAGCTTTTCTCGACCACTTCGGCCATGGCGGCTGCGGCCTTGCCGGCGCCGATGACAATCACCCGGCCGCTACGGTCGGCGGGCAGGTAGGGTTCGAGGACTTGACGGGGGTGGGCGGCAGCGATGGCTGTGTCGAACAGCTCGCGGAGAATTTTTTGCGGATCGACCGACATGGCAGGCTCCCAATTATTGTTGTTCTGCAGAATCAAAAACGCCCCTGGAACTGCCTCCGTGCAGGCCGAACCAGGGGCGGGTGTTGCTCGGTGTCACTGGCTGACCTGTGGTCGCAGGTCAGTCAGCGTGTGCTTCAATCGCGAGCTTTGCTCGCTCCTACGGGCCTTACGCTGATCTCGTAGGAGCGAGCGCAGCTCGCGATGAGGCCGGTAGGTTTTATTTCTCGTCGCGGATCGAGAAGTTGGCCATGTGCTCCAGGCCTTTGATCAGTGCCGAGTGGTCCCAGTTGCCGCCGCCCAGGGCCTGGCAGGTGTTGAATACTTGCTGGGCATTGGAGGTGTTGGGCAGGTTGATGCCCAGTTCCTTGGCACCTTGCAGGGCCAGGTTCAGGTCTTTCTGGTGCAGGTTGATGCGGAAGCCCGGGTCGAAGGTGCCTTTGATCATGCGCTCGGCATGCACTTCAAGGATTTTCGACGAAGCGAAGCCGCCCATCAGGGCTTCACGTACCTTGGCCGGGTCGGCGCCGTTCTTGGCAGCGAACAGCAGGGCTTCGGCAACAGCCTGGATGTTCAGGGCAACGATGATCTGGTTGGCCACCTTGGCAGTCTGGCCGTCGCCGTTGCCACCTACGCGGGTGATGTTCTTGCCCATGGCTTCGAACAGCGGCAGAGCACGCTCGAAGGCTTTCGGGCAGCCACCGACCATGATGCTCAGGGTCGCGGCTTTGGCACCGACTTCACCGCCGGATACCGGAGCGTCCAGGTAGGCGGCGCCGGTAGCCTTGATTTTTTCGGCGAAGGCTTTGGTGGCGGTAGGGGAGATCGAGCTCATGTCGATCACCACCTTGTTCGGGCCCACACCTTCGGCCACGCCGTTTTCACCGAACAGGACGCTTTCGACCTGCGGGGTGTCCGGGACCATGACGATGATGAATTCGGCTTCCTGGGCCACTTCCTTCGGGTTGGCCAAGGCCACTGCACCGGCGGCGATCAGCTCGGCTGGCGCGGCGTCGTGATGGGTGGAAACGAACAGGCTGTGACCTGCTTTCTGCAGGTTCTGGGCCATGGGCTTGCCCATGATGCCGGTGCCGATGAAACCGATTTTAGCCATGACAATGTGCCTCTTTGTATTTGTGATATCTCAAGCAAGCCTTGGCCCCCTGTGGGAGCGGGCTTGCCCGCGAAGCAGACAACTCGGTGGATGGCACCGGCTTCGCCGGTGTTCGCGGGCGAGCCCGCTCCCACAGGGTTCCAAGTTGTTTTTTAGATTGCGTTGTGCGTTTTCAGCCAGCCCAGGCCCGCTTCGGTGGTGGTCTTGGGCTTGTATTCCGCGCCCACCCAGCCCTGGTAGCCAATGCGGTCCAGGTGCTCGAACAGGAAGCGATAGTTGATCTCGCCGGTACCTGGCTCATGACGGCCGGGGTTGTCGGCCAGCTGGACGTGGTTGATCAGTGGCAGGTTGGTTTCCAGGGTGCGCGCCAGGTCACCTTCCATGATCTGCATGTGATAGATGTCGTACTGCAGGAACAGGTTGTCGCTGCCCACCTCGGCCTGGATTTCCAGCGCCTGTTGAGTGGTGTTCAGGTAGAAACCCGGGATGTCGCGGGTGTTGATCATTTCCATGACCAGGCGAATACCGGCGGCTTTGAGCTTGTCGGCGGCGTAGCGCAGGTTTTCCACGAAGGTCTTGCGCACGGTGGCGCAGTCCGGGCCTTGCGGGCGGATGCCGGCCAGGGCGTTGACCTGGGTGTTGCCCAGCACCTTGGCGTACTCGATGGCCTTGTCGACACCGGCACGGAATTCTTCAATGCGGTCGGGGTGACAGGTGATGCCACGCTCACCTTTGGCCCAGTCACCAGCAGGCAGGTTGAACAGCACCTGGGTCAGGCCGTTGGCCTCCAGCTGCTGCTTGATTTCGGCAGCACTGAAGTCGTACGGGAACAGGTATTCGACACCGCTGAAACCAGCGTCGGCGGCAGCCTTGAAGCGGGCCAGGAAGTCCTGTTCGGTGAACAGCATGGACAGGTTGGCAGCGAAGCGAGGCATGGGTTGTCTCCTTGCGTTGAAGGCCCCCAGGTAGGCCTGGGGGCGTCAGGCGATCAGTCCAGCAGCGAGATGGCGGTTGGCGCGTCGTTGCCGACCAGGGCCAGGTCTTCGAACTCGTTGACCGCGTTGATCTCGGTGCCCATGGAAATGTTGGTTACACGCTCGAGAATCACTTCGACCACCACCGGCACGCGGAACTCTTCGGCCATTTTCTGTGCCTTGATCAGGGCAGGGGCGATTTCTGCCGGCTCGAACACACGGATGGCCTTGCAGCCCAGGCCTTCGACCACGGCGACGTGGTCGACACCGTAGGTGGCAGCGTCGGTGGAATTGATGTTCTCGAACGCCAGTTGTACACAGTAATCCATGTCGAAGCCACGCTGCGCCTGACGGATCAGGCCCAGGTAGGCGTTGTTCACCAGTACGTGTACGTACGGCAGGTTGAACTGCGCGCCCACGGCCAGCTCTTCGATCATGAACTGGAAGTCGTAGTCACCCGACAGCGCAACGACTTTGCGTTTCGGGTCGGCCTTGACCACGCCGAGGGCGGCAGGGATGGTCCAGCCCAGCGGGCCGGCCTGGCCGCAGTTGATCCAGTGGCGTGGCTTGTACACATGCAGGAACTGCGCGCCGGCAATCTGCGACAGGCCGATGGTGCTGACGTAGCAGGTGTCCTTGCCGAACACCTGGTTCATTTCTTCGTATACGCGCTGCGGCTTGACCGGCACGTTGTCGAAGTGGGTCTTGCGCTGCAGGCTGGCTTTGCGCTGCTGGCAGTCTTCCAGCCAGGCCTTGCGGCACTTCAGCTTGCCGGCGGCTTTCCACTCGCGGGCCACTTCCAGGAACACGTCCAGCGCCTTGCCAGCGTCGGAAACGATACCCAGGTCCGGGGTGAACACGCGGCCAATCTGGGTGGGTTCGATGTCGACGTGCACGAATTTGCGGCCTTCGGTGTAAACGTCGACCGAGCCGGTGTGACGGTTGGCCCAGCGGTTACCGATACCGAACACCAGGTCGGATTTGAGCAGGGTGGCGTTGCCGTAGCGGTGCGAAGTCTGCAGGCCGACCATGCCGACCATTTGTGCGTGGTCGTCCGGGATGGTGCCCCAGCCCATCAAAGTCGGGATGACCGGCACGCCGGTCAGCTCGGCGAACTCGACCAGCTTGTCGCTGGCGTCGGCGTTGATGATGCCGCCACCGGCCACCAGCAGTGGACGCTCGGCGTCATTGAGCAGGGCCAGGGCTTTTTCGGCCTGAACGCGGGTGGCGGACGGCTTGTTGATGGCCAGCGGCTCGTAGGCGTCGATGTCGAATTCGATTTCGGCCATCTGCACGTCGAACGGCAGGTCGATCAGTACCGGGCCTGGGCGACCGGTGCGCATTTCATAGAAGGCCTTCTGGAAGGCGTAAGGCACCTGGCCTGGCTCCAGAACGGTGGTCGCCCACTTGGTCACCGGCTTGACGATGTTGGTGATGTCGACCGCCTGGAAGTCTTCCTTGTGCAGGCGGGCACGCGGGGCCTGGCCGGTGATGCAGAGAATCGGGATGGAGTCGGCCGAGGCGCTGTACAGGCCGGTGACCATGTCGGTGCCGGCCGGGCCGGAAGTGCCGATGCACACGCCGATGTTGCCCGGGTTGGCACGGGTGTAGCCCTCGGCCATGTGCGAGGCACCTTCGACGTGACGAGCGAGGACGTGATCGATGCCACCGACTTTCTTCAGGGCCGAGTACAACGGGTTGATGGCAGCCCCCGGGATGCCGAACGCGGTATCTACACCTTCACGGCGCATGACCAGAACGGCTGCATCGATTGCTCTCATTTTGCTCATGGTTTGTGCCTCATCGATTTTGTAATTGTATACAACTTGCGTTGCGACAGAGTGTATTCACGGCTGACGCCTCAGGTCAATGGGTTTTCATCGGCTAAGCTGGCTTTCGCCAGAGCGCCAGTGAAAACGGCGATTTGCACCATCGCATACGATCGTTTCAAAATATTGTATACAAAAATACATCTCGTTGTGTTCTATTTGCTCTATCGGTTTTCAACTGCCCTCAGGGCTTCTCACAACAAGAAGAGGACCTTTTCATGAACGCTTTGAACCTGAACGTTGCTGTCAGCCTGGTGAATGCCGCACTGGCGGCGGGCCGCAAGATCAACGCCGCGCCGTTGACCGTAGCGGTGCTGGATGCCGGCGGGCACTTGCTGGCGCTGCAGCGCGAGGATGGCGCCAGCCTGATCCGGCCTGAGGTGGCCACGGGCAAGGCTTGGGGTGCGATTGCGCTGGGCAAGGGGTCGCGTTTGCTGGCGCTGGATGCACAGCAGCGGCCAGCGTTTTTTGCGGCGCTGAACGGGATGGGCGAACGGCCGGTGGTGCCGGCGCCGGGTGGGGTGCTGATTCGTGATCAGGCGGGCAAGGTGCTGGGTGCTGTCGGGATCAGCGGGGATACATCGGACATTGACGAGCAGTGTGCGATCAGTGCGATCGAGGAAGTGGGGTTGCGGGCGGATGCCGGGGTAGCTGCCTAAATCTCTATTGGCTGTACGGGCCTATTCGCGGGCAAGCCCGCTCCCACAGGTTCTCCACAATCTTCAGGCATGTGGTGATCTT
The DNA here is from genome assembly GCF_043106425.1 of Pseudomonas sp. FYR_2. Classification (NCBI taxonomy): domain Bacteria; kingdom Pseudomonadati; phylum Pseudomonadota; class Gammaproteobacteria; order Pseudomonadales; family Pseudomonadaceae; genus Pseudomonas; species Pseudomonas sp. FYR_2. Next base: position 33,865 of record NZ_JBICMM010000031.1, on the reverse strand, counting down.
GTGGGAGCGGGCTTGCCCGCGAAAGAGGCCAGCGCCGAGGCTCAGGCCACCTCAGGCTCACAGCCCTTGAGCACCATGCGAATGATGGTCTCCGCCGCCGCGTCATAATCACTGTCGGCCAGCTTGGCCTTACCCGTCACCGCAGAAATCTGCCAGTCGAAATCTGCATAGGTCTGTGTCGCCGCCCAGATGCTGAACATCAGGTGGTGCGCGTCCACATGGGCAATCTGCCCACGGTCGATCCAGCGCTGGATGCACTCGATGTTGTGCCGGGCCTGCTCGTTCAACTGCTCAACCTGGTTCGGCGACAGGTGCGGGGCGCCGTGCATGATCTCGCTGGCGAACACCTTGGAGGCGTGCGGCAGGTCACGCGAAATGCGGATCTTCGAACGAATGTATGAACTTAGCACTTCCTTCGGATCGCCGTCGGCATTGAACGGCGTCGACGCCTGCATGATTGGCGCGATGATGCTTTCCAGGACCTCGCGGTAGAGGTTGTCCTTGGACTTGAAGTAGTAATACACGTTTGGCTTGGGCAGGCCGGCCTTGGCCGCGATATCGCTGGTCTTGGTGGCGGCGAAGCCCTTGTCGGCGAATTCCTCGCTGGCCGCGCGCAGGATCAGTTCCTTGTTGCGCTCGCGAATGGTGCTCATGGTCAGGGATCTTCCTCGTGTCTGGCCACCTCTAAGAGGGATCGGGCATGGTAGCACCGGGCTCGACGGGGGCTCAAGGCAGCGGCTTTGGGCTAGAATCGATGGCACCTACACATCTGGATACAGGCAAACATGGCAGGAAGCAGTCTACTGGTACTGATCGACGACATCGCCACGGTGCTTGATGACGTCTCGGTGATGACCAAAGTGGCAGCGAAAAAGACCGCAGGCGTGCTGGGCGACGACTTGGCGCTGAATGCCCAGCAGGTCACCGGTGTGCGTGCCGAACGCGAAATCCCGGTGGTGTGGGCGGTGGCCAAAGGGTCGATGGTGAACAAGGCCATCCTGGTGCCGGCGGCGCTGTTGATCAGCGCGTTCATCCCTTGGGCGGTGACGCCGTTGCTGATGGTGGGCGGTGCCTACCTGTGCTTCGAGGGTTTCGAGAAGCTGGCACACAAGTTCTTGCACAGCAAAGAAGAGCATGAGGCTGAGCACGAAGCCCGTAAGGAGGCGGTGGCCGATGCCAATGTCGACCTGGTGGCGTTCGAGAAAACCAAGATCAAGGGCGCGGTGCGCACCGACTTCATTCTCTCGGCGGAGATCATCGCCATCACCCTGGGCACCGTGGCCGATGCGCCGCTTACCCAGCAGATCATCGTGCTGTCGGGCATTGCCATTGTCATGACCATCGGCGTTTACGGGTTGGTGGCGGGTATCGTCAAGCTGGATGACCTGGGGTTGTGGATGACCCGGAAGGCTTCGCGTCTGGCTCAGGTGTTGGGTAACGGCATCCTGCAGACAGCGCCGTACATGATGAAGAGCCTGTCGGTGATCGGTACGGCGGCGATGTTTCTGGTGGGTGGCGGCATTCTGGTGCATGGCATCGCGCCCTTGCATCATGCCATTGAGGCGTTCAGCGAAGGGCGCGGTGGGGCGCTGACCGGTGCGCTGCTCAACGGCGTGGCCGGGGTGGTGGCCGGTGCCGTGGTACTCGCGGTGGTCAGCGCGGTCTCTAAGGTTTGGCGTGCGGTCAGGGGCTGACCGCCACGCCTTTGTCCTCATCGCTGGCTGCCGGTTGCCAGGCGAGTAGGCCTTTGCTGAAATCGTTGGCCGCACTCTGGTAGTAGGCGATGGCCCGGCGTACCAATGGGTTGTCGGTGTTTGCGGTCATTTCTCGGCTGTTACCCAATGCATCCTGATGCACACGCATGCCGCCGCGCGGGCTGAGGATCGCCAGGTCCTTACCGTCGAACAGGCCCAGGTGCTGATAGTTTCCGATCAGTACCCGCGGCGGCAGGGCGTCTTCGCGCAGCAGGTCGCGGCCGAAGAAGGTCGAGGTGTAGCTGAGATTCAGCAGGCCGAGCAAGGTCGGTGCAAGGTCGATCTGGCTGGCCAGTTGGGCGTCCTCGCGCGGGGCGATCAGCTTGGGGGCGTAGATCCACAGCGGGATCTGGTAATTGTTCACCGGCAGGTCCTCCATGCCGGCGCTACCGGCGGTGTGGTCGGCCACGAAGACGAACAGGGTGTTGTCGAACCATGGCTTGCCCTTGGCTTCGCGCAGGAACTGCGCGATGGCATGGTCGGTGTACTTCACCGCACCTTCACGGCCTTCACCCGAAGGGATGTCGATACGGCCGTCCGGGTAGGTGTAAGGGCGGTGGTTGGAGGTGGTCATCAGTTGCAGCAAGAACGGCTGCTGCTTGGCATGGTCGGCATCGGCCAGTTTCAGGGCCTGCTTGTACAGGTCTTCGTCGGCCATGCCCCAGGCATTCTTGAAGCTGATTTCGCTTTCATCCACGCTGCTTTGGTCGACGATACGGTAACCGTTGCCGCTGAAGAAGGCGTTCATGTTGTCGAAGTAGCCACGCCCGCCATAGACAAACACGGGGTCATAGCCGACAGCAGCCAGTTGCTGGCCCAGGCTGCCGTAACCGCTTTCGCGGCCGATGCGTTTGACGATGGAGCGGCCCGGTGTTGGCGGGATCGACAGGGTGATGGCCTCCAAGCCACGGTCGGTGCGGGTACCGGTGGCGTAAAAGTTGTTGAAGTACAGGCTTTCGCGGCGCAGGGCGTCCAGGTTGGGCGTGAGGTTGCGCGGGTCGCCGTTGCTGCCCATGTACTTGGCGCTGAAGCTTTCGATGGTGACCAGGATGATGTTGGGCTTGCGTGGCTCGCCGCTGGCGCTGATATGGCGGCGGATGTCCTCGGGCTCGCTGGCCTGGAACCGTGCGTTGGGTTCGGCCAGCTCCTGGTGCATCTGCGCACCGGCTTCGCTGGCATCGAGGGTGGCGTAGAACTGGCTGTAGTCCAGTTCGTTGTTACGGAACGCGGCAAAGAACTGGTACGGGCCGTTGCTGGCCAGTTCGCGTTGGTAGGCGTTGCCCCCCTGGCCGCGGGGGAACTGTTGGTCTACCAGTAGCACACTTAGGCCGCCCAGTAGCGCCAGCACGGCAATGCCGCCAAGGCGCTGGCCTAAGGTCAGGCCGGGCGCTGCGAGCGCTTGCGTCAAGGGCCTGCGCAGGACCAGGGCAAGTAGCACGGCGATGACGGCGATGCTGCCTAGCAAGGTGGGTAGCGGGTACGACTCGCGGATGTTGTCCAGCACTTCCTTGGAGTACACCAAGTAGTCGACCGCGATGAAGTTGAAGCGCACCCCGAATTCGTCCCAGAACAGCCATTCTGCCACCGCGACGAACAGCATCACGAACAGGCTGACGACCAGTACTCCGCTCATCAGCCGGCGATGCCAACGAGTGCGCCACAAGGCTGCCGGGCACAAGGCCAGGTACAGCCCCAGCGGCAGGGCGGCGTAGGTGAGGAAGCTCAGGTCGTACAAGGCACCACTGAAGAACATTGAGACGTAGTCGCCATGTACTTCATCCAGATGAGTGGCCAGCAATACCAGTCGGGTCAGCAAGAAGATACCGAACCACAGTGAGCAAACTAACAGAAGATACCGCCACGGGGCGGCGAGGGGCGTGCGCATTAAGTAGGCCTGCTTTCTTTTTTGAATGCGAGAATCCAAGCATGCTAAAGGGCAAAGTGCAAAAATTTTGTCAAAAATTTTCGATGTTTGAGTGGAAGGCCTGGCCTTATAGTCAGTACTTTGCTTTTTCCTGCAGCTCGGGAGGGGGAAACCATGTTTGGTAAAGTATTGATTTACGATGTGTACCACCTGGCGCTTTATCTGGGCGCGGTCATGGCCTGGGGGGCGTTGGGCCTGTGGCTGTTATTGCGTGGGGCGGGCGTCGAGGCTTTGTACAAGGGCTGTGCGATGTTCGGTCTGGCATTGATAATCAGCAGCATCATGCTCGTGCTGGACATCTTTCGAGTGATTGAACACTGGCAGGTAGAAGCGGGGCTTTTGCTGTTTGGCGTGTTATTGCCTTGCCTGGTTGCTCTGACTTTCAAGGCAACTTCAAATGGAAGTAGGATTGATCTGAATAAGCTGTAGGAAATTACTTACATACAGCTCAGGGCATTGCACGTGACAGCGCGTTGTTAATGCAACGTGCTGTCACGTTTCAGCGCATCAGAAGTGCACTTTCACCAGGAAACTCATGGTGTTCTGGTCAGTGGTGAACGCATCGCTGTCCTTGATGCCGTACTTGTTCTTCCAGTAGTCATACTCCACACCCACGTACAACTGCTTCTCACCCAAGTGCAATGCCTTGCCCAGGTCATACTTGATCTGCGGGTTGAAGTGCAGGTTGGCGTGGTAGGTGCCGCGGCGGTTTTCGTCGTTGTCCACCACCCAGTCCATGAAGCCGTCGATCAGCACGTCGGAATCGCCCACCGGAATGGTGTACGACCACACCGGGGTGATCTGCCACACGTTGTCGCCGGCGCGGCTGCCGTCGGTGGTGCGGTTGTAGAAGTTCAGCTGGAAGTAGTCGAAGCCGGGGATGGCTAGGTCGAAGCCTGGGCCGATCAGGTACGACTCGGTGTCACCCTCGCCAAACTCGTAGGTCATGGCCAGCAGCACGTCCTTGACCGGGCCGAACTCCAGCTTCTGGTCGAAGATCTTGCCGAACGACAGGCGTGGGCTGAACTCACCGTAGTAGGTGTTGGGACCGTTGCTGGCGTCCTTCTTGCCCTGGTAGAAAATCTTGTCGATGAAGAAGAAGTTGTCGCCGTACTTCCACGCGTCAGCGTGCTCGAAGGTGAAGGTTTGCTGGGTTTCCGGGTTGACTTTGAAGTTCTTGCCCCACAGGTAGGTCAGGCTGTTGTTCTGCCATTGCAGCAGGTCGCCGCCGAAGGTGGTGCCACAGGCCAGCAGGCCGCCGGCGAGGATCAGGCTGTTGATGGTACGCATTGCGAGTGTCGCTCCCTTGATTGATCTGTTGTCAGCGCTCGGTATTGGCGCTTTTTTGTTGTCTTGCGAGTCAGCTTTTTTCGATAGGCCACAGCTGTTTGGCAAGGGTCGGGCCAACTTTCCTGGGTTGGCAAAACCTTCCTGCTCGACTTCGTTCTGAACGGATGAAAAGGGTATTTCAGGCTGGCAACACGTTGGCCAACCGCCCGTATTCATTGACTGAGCGGTCAGTAAACGCAGGCAGAATCCGTTCTGCCCTGATCGAGGGGGCGCGCAGATTACTGGCTTGCGCGCCGGGCCTCAAGTGCTCCGTCCTGGAGCGGGGTGGTACAAACTTGTGCGTTTGGTCAGTTTTCTAGAAGTGCACTTTGATCAGCGCACTGGCGACACTCTGGTTGCTGTCCAGATTGCCGCGGCTGTCGATGCCGTACTTGTCCTTCCAGTAGCTGTACTCAAAGCCCACGTACAGCTGCTTGGCGCCCAGGTTCAGCGCCTTGCCCAGGTCGTACTTCACCTGCGGGTTGAAGTGCAGGTTGGCGTGATAGGTGCCACGGCGGGTCTGGTCGTTGTCGGTGACCCAGTCCATGTAACCGTCGATCAGAATGTCAGACCGGCCCACGGGGATGGTGTAGGACCAGCCGGGGGTAATCTGCCAGACGTTGTCACCGGGGCGGCTGCCCTCGGTGTTGCGCACGTAGAAATTCAGGGTGAAATAGTTGAAGCCGGGGATGTCGAGGTCGAAGCCGGGGCCGATCAGGTAGGCCTCGTTGTCGCCTTCGCCGCGCTCGTAGGTCATGGCCAGCAACACGTCCTTGACCGGGCCGAAGGCCAGTTTCTTATCGAAGATCTTGCCGAACGACAGGCGCGGGCTGAACTCGCCGTAGTAGGTGGTCACGCCTTTGCTGGCGTCGGCCTTGCCGTTGTAGAAGATTTTGTCGACGAACATGAAGGTGTCGCCGTACTTCCATTTGTTGGCGTGCTCGAACGTGATGGTCTGCTGGATATCAGGGTTGACCTTGAAGTCCTTGCCGTACAGGTAGGTCAGGCTTTCGCCGTGCCATTGCAGCCATTCGCCTGCATGCGAGGGGAGGGTGGCCAGCAGGCTGCTGCCCAGCAACAGTGACGTGGTGATGCGCTTCATGTTGTGATTCCCGGACTTATTGTTTTTGTTGGCGGTTTTTTTGGCGCGCAGGCGCCCCGGGCGGCCCATTCCGGCGGGCCGACGGTGTTGCGTTTACTGCTTATATGAATGCGGGGCGGTCATGCGCCGCCCCGTCTGGCTCAATGCTGGTGACAAGCGTCGTTGTGCACCGCGCGTTCGGCGCCACCGAGGATGTTGAACAGTACGTTCAACACCAGGGCACTGACCGTGGCCATGGCGATACCACTGTGGGTGATGGGTTCCATCCACTGTGGCATCTGGGCGAAGAACTCCGGGCGCACCACGGGGATCAGCCCGAAGCCGACGCTCACCGCCACCAGCAGTTGGTTGCGGCGATCGCCGATGTCCGCTTCCTGGAGAATCTTGATCCCGGTGGCGGTGACCATGCCGAACATGGCAATGGACGCGCCGCCCAGTACAGCGGGTGGGATCGAAGCAATCAGGAAGGCCGCCTTGGGCAGCAGGCTGAGCACAATCAGCAGTGCACCGGCCACGATGGTGACAAAGCGGCAGCGCACCCCGGTCATCTGCACCAGGCCGATGTTCTGGGCGAACGAGGAGTGGGTGAAGGTGTTGAAGAAGCCGGCGATGAACGACGCACCGGCATCGCACAGCAGGCCGCGGCGCAGCATCCCTGGGGTGACTTCGCGATCGGTCACCTTGCCCAGGGCCAGGAACATGCCCGTGGACTCGACGAAGATGATCACCACCACCAGGCACATGGACAGGATCGGCGCCAGGCTGAAGGTCGGCATGCCGAAGTGCAGTGGGGTGACCACTTGCAACCACGGTGCGTCTTTCAGGCCCGACAGGTCGACCATGCCGATGGAACCGGCCAGGATGTAGCCAAGGCCCATGCCCACCAGTACCGACACGTTGACCCAGAACCCGCGCATGAAGCGGTTGATCAGCAGGATGACCGCCAGCACCAGGCCGGCTACCAGCAGGTAGATCGGCGAGCCGAAGGTTTCTGCTTCATGGCCGCCACCGGCCCAGTTGACCGCCACCGGGAACAGCGACAGGCCAATCGAGGTAATCACCGTGCCGGTGACCAGCGGCGGGAAGAAACGCACGACCTTGGACATGAACGGCGCGATCAGCATGCCGAAGAACCCGGCGGCGATGGTCGCGCCGAAGATCCCCTGCAGGCCCACGCCGGGCATGCCGGCCATGGCCACCATGCTGCCGACGGCAGCGAAGCTGGCCCCCATCATCACCGGCATGCGGATGCCCACCGGGCCGATACCGAACGACTGGATAATGGTGGCGACACCAGCAACCAGCAGGTCGGCGTTGATCAGGAAAGCGACTTCTTCACGGGACAACCCGGCGGCCTGGCCAATGATCAGCGGCACGGCGATGGCGCCACCGTACATCAGCAGAACGTGTTGCAGGCCAACCAGGATCAGTTGGAACAGGGGCAAGGGCTCGCGCGGCGGCGCAATGGGGATGTACGCCTTGCGTGACTCGGACATGCAGCACCTCGAGTTTTGTTTTTATTCTCGGATCCAAGCGCCAGGCTCCAGGCGGCAAGCTTCACGTAGAAGCTTGGTGGTCCGCGTTGGAGCCTGACGCTCGATGCTTGCTTGTTACCTACGACTTACAGCTTGAGGCTTGAAGCTTGCGGCTTCGATCAGTTGACCGGGGCACCTTTGGCGATCCAGTCACCGACGAGCTTGCGCTCCTCGGTGGTCATCTGGGTGATGTTGCCCAGCGGCATGATCTGGCTGGCGACCGCTTGCGCCTGGATGCGCGCGGCCTGGGCCTGGATCTGCTGTGGGGTGTCGAACATCACGCCGGCAGGGGCGGCGCTGAACAGTGGGCTGGTCGGCTTGGACGAGTGGCACACGGTGCAGCGTTCCTGGATGACGTTGTGGATCTTGTCGAAGCTGTCGCCGCCAGCCTGGGCAGTCGCCTGGGCAGGTGCTTCAGCCGGTGCTTCGGCAGGTTTGGCTGCTTCTTCGGCACGCAGTTCGGCGGCGGTCTTGCCACCGACGGCAGTAGCCGGCAGTGGTTGGTACTCGACTTTCGCTGCGGCTTGCTCCGGCGATACAGCCATCGGCTTAGGGCCGGTAACGTAGGCCAGGCAAATCATTGCCAGGGCGCCGACCGGCAGGGTCCAGGCGTACTTGTTGCTGTCGTGGCGGGTGTTGAAGTAGTGGCGGATCAGAACCGCGGCGACTGCAATGCCGGCCAGGATCAGCCAGTTGTACTGGCTACCGTAGGTGCTCGGGAAGTGGTTGCTGATCATGATGAACAGCACCGGCAGGGTGAAGTAGTTGTTGTGACGCGAACGCAGCAGACCCTTGGCCGGCAGTACCGGGTCGGGCGTCTGGTTGTTCTCGATCGCCGCCACCAGCTGGCGCTGGGCCGGCATGATGATGCGGAACACGTTACCCACCATGATGGTGCCGATGATCGCGCCGGTGTGCAGGTAGGCGCCACGGCCACTGAACACCAGGCTGAAACCGAAGCAGGCGGCAATGATCAGGACGAACAGTACGGCACCGAGCAGGGCAGGTTTTTTACCCAGTGGCGAATCGCACAGGAAGTCGTAGATGAACCAGCCGGCCACCAGCGAACCGATCCCGATGGCCACGCCTTCGGCACCGCTCAGGGTGCTGCCAGGGGCCAGCAGGTACAGGGTCGGGTTCCAGTAGAACACCACGCACAGCAGGGCGATACCGGACATCCAGGTGAAGTAGGCTTCCCATTTGAACCAGTGCAGGTTCTCGGGCATTTTCGGGGGTGCGAGCTTGTATTTCTCCAGGTGGTAGATACCACCGCCGTGAATCGCCCAGAGATCACCCGACAACCCATCGCGCGGGTTGCTTCGGTTCAGGTGGTTCTCCAGCCAGACGAAGTAGAACGATGCACCGATCCAGGCGACACCGGTGATCATGTGAACCCAGCGAATGCTCAGGTTCAGCCATTCGTGAAGGTGTGCTTCCACAGTATGTACCTCTGCCGATCACCGTGAACGATGACCGACCTTTTCTTATTGGTGGGGATTGAGGATCAGCATCTGTTCCTCGGTGAAGTAATGCTCATCGCAGTTGTTGCCAGAACCGCTGCGATCAACCACCAGGAAGTCATCCCGCTTTTCGATCGTCAGCACCGGGTGGTGCCAGACGCCGCGATGGTAATTAACGCCCTGCCTGCCATTACTGCGGAAGGCCCGGACCAAGCCTGATACAGGTGCATCGCCAACGGGCGCGACCACGATCAGAAAGGGGTTGCCGAGCAGCGGGATGAAAGCCTGGCTGCCCAGCGGATGGCGTTCCAGCATGCGTACGGTCAGCGGCATGTCCAGCGCGTCGGCGCGGAAGATGCTGATGATCGCCTTGTCTTCAGGCTCGGCGGTTTCGACCGTGGCGAGCTTGTGAAAGCGCATGGTCGAGCCGTTGTTGATCATGAAGTGGTCGCTGCCGTCGGTTTCGATCACGTCACCGAAGGGGGCGAAGGCTTCTTTGGTCAGGGGCTCGATCATCAGGGTGCGCATGCGGGTCTCTCTTATCTATTCGTTGTACTGAAAAAGGTTCGGCTGTTGCTTACAGCTGCAGCAGGCGGAACAGGGCGATCAGGTTGATCTGCGCCAGGGCTTCCTTGAACTCGGTATCGGCATCGTTGTGGATGCGCTTCTCGAAGGCGGCGAGGATCTGGTGCCGGTTGCTGCCCTTCACCGCCATGATGAACGGGAACTGGAACTTAGCCTTGTAGGCGTCGTTCAGCTCGGTGAAGCGGGCGAACTCTTCGGCGGTGCACTGGTGAATGCCGGCACCGGCCTGTTCGTTGGTGCTCGATTCGGTCAGCTCGCCCTGGATGGCGGCCTTGCCGGCCAGGTCCGGGTGAGCGTTGATCAGTGCCAGCTGGTCGGCGTGGTTGGCGCTGAGCAGAATGTCGCTCATGCGCTGGTGCAGGGCTTCGATTTCGTCCAGCTCGCCCAGTTGGCCCAGGTCATAGGCCTTTTCGGCCACCCACGGCGAGTGCTCGTAGATGTCGGCGAAGGCGCTGACGAAGGCGTCACGGCCCAGGGCGGATGGCTTGAGGGTGTTGAAGGCGGTCATCAGGCGTTCTCTTTCTTGTACGGGTGGGTGGTGTGCCAGTGGCGGGCGATGTCCACGCGACGGGCGAACCAGACCTGGTCATGGCTTTTTGCGTAATCGACGAAGCGCTTCAGGGCGGCCAGGCGCGCCGGGCGGCCGACCAGGCGGCAGTGCAGGCCGATGGACAACATTTTCGGTGCTTCGGCGCCTTCGGCGTACAGCACATCGAAGGCGTCTTTCAGGTACTGGAAGAACTGCTCGCCGCAGTTGAAGCCCTGTACCTGGGTGAAGCGCATGTCGTTGGTGTCCAGGGTGTAGGGGATCACCAGGTGCGGCTTGCCGGTAGGGTTGTTCGGCTCCCAGTAGGGCAGGTCGTCGTCGTAGGTGTCGCTGTCGTACAGGAAACCACCTTCCTCCATCACCAGGCGACGGGTGTTCGGGCCGGTGCGGCCGGTGTACCAGCCCAGCGGGCGTTCGCCGGTGAGTTCGGTGAGGATGCGGATGGCTTCGAGCATATGCTCGCGCTCCTGGGCCTCGTCCATGTTCTGGTAGTCGATCCAGCGGTAGCCGTGGCTGCAGATCTCGTGGCCGGCTTCGACCATGGCACGGATGACATCGGGGTGGCGCTGGGCGGCCATGGCCACGGCGAAGATGGTGAGCGGGACGCCGCTGTCCTTGAACAGCTTCAGCAGCCGCCACACGCCGGCACGGCTGCCGTATTCGTACAGCGACTCCATGCTCATGTTGCGCGCGCCCTGCAGTGGCTGGGCGGCTACCATTTCGGACAGGAAGGCTTCGGACTCCTTGTCACCGTGCAGGATGTTGCGTTCGCCGCCTTCTTCGTAGTTGAGGACGAAAGACAGCGCGATGCGAGCGTTGCCCGGCCATTGCGGGTGAGGAGGGTTGTTGCCGTAACCGATCAGGTCGCGAGGGTAGTCAGCGCTCACTGCAGTCTTCCTTCTTGTGCGTTTGTGCGGGGGGGTGGGCGGGCCGCGTCGGGATGTCGCACCACCGGATGGGCTGATTGTATACAACTTCTGAAATCTTTTGTAAGCCTGTTTTTCCGCATTTCTTTCCTTTTGTCGCCGCGCAGCGACCTGGAAACACAGTGCAAGAAACCTGCCTGATTGGTCAGCTAATGACATTGGGGTCGTTACAGTGCCTGTATTTGCGACCGATGGGTCGTTTATAGGCAGGAAACGCCGGGTGCGACGGATGGGTACAAAAAATTGTGTACAATTTTACGGAGGAATGTCTTAATGGCGTCATTCCCGCCTACCGCAGGCCCTGTTTGGGCGCATAGGCTGAGTATTTCTTGCCCACAGATTGAACAAGAGGCGACACGCAATGGGACGTTTGACCACACACGTACTGGATGCCGCGCATGGCTGCCCGGGCAGCTCGATCAAGGTCGAGCTTTACCGTGTCGAGGGCCAGCAGCTGGAGCTGGTGAACACCGCCCTGACCAACAGCGATGGCCGCGTCGACGCGCCGCTGCTGCAGGGTGACGACTACCGCACTGGTGTGTACCAGTTGCAGTTCAGCGCTGGCGATTACTACCGCGCTCGTGGCGTGCAGTTGCCGACCCAGGCGTTTCTGGATGTTGTGGTGCTGCGTTTTGGCATCGACGAGGCGCAAGAGCACTACCACGTGCCGCTGCTGATCTCGCCGTACAGCTATTCGACCTATCGTGGAAGCTAGTTGGTCGCTAGAAGAATCTTCGTAGGTCCTTTGGCCCGCTCTCACACTGGCGGGCTTTTTTTCGTCTGGTGTTTTGTATTTTCATTTGAAATCAGCCCTTCGACTGACATTTTTGTCAGTAGACATTTATGGGCTCAGTTGAAAAAAATGGACTTCGTGTGGCGCCTGAGGGTTCGTCCGATGAGCACAACCAACGTGTATTCGCCTTATGGTTACCGAAGCGCTAAAACGGCGTCGACCGACGCATTAGGCTTCAATGGTCAGTTTTTTCAGGCTGCACTGGAAGGCTATGCGCTCGGAAATGGTCACCGGGTATACAGCCCTCGCCTCATGCGATTTATCAGCCCGGATAGCTTGAGCCCATTTAACAAAGGCGGAATCAACGCCTATGCGTACTGCCTGAATGATCCTGTCAACGGGCAGGATCCCAGTGGAAAAAATCCCTTCAGGCGAGTCGCTAGAAGATTTTGGGGTGTTGTTGAGCAGACAGCCAGCCGTTTCAAGTCGCTTGCCGTGGAAGATGGGCTCACGAACAATCAATACTGGAATATGGGCGAAGAGATGAACTATGCGAGTAAGCAAGTAAAACAGAGCACGACCTTATTCAGGGAGATAACCAGCAAAAACGGCTTCGCGCAGCTCGAGCCGGGGTGGAACCACAAATTTGTACTCACCAAAGAGAGCCGGTTGGTCGTGTTCAGCAGCAAGGATGACCTCACAATGCCAAGTCACGGCAGCCTCGCTGAATTTTCTGGGCTGGGTTTTGGCACAAAGGGTCTTGGCGAGAGCGTAAAGTGCGCTGGATACATCATCCTGGGTGACGGTGATCAAATTTCTTTCAATAATCATTCTGGCCACTTTCAGACCCGCTTCGAGAACCTATATGAATTGAATGATGTCTTGGAAAAGCTCGGTGTTGATGCGAATTTCATCCGAGCCTTTGGCTCTTGACACTATTTGGCAGCCGGCTGCGCTTCGAGTGCCTTGTCCGCGTAATAATCGGTGCAAACTGAGTTTTGGCAATGGGCGCCAAAGCACCCATTGCGCAGGCTAGGCTTCAGAGGAAGACGAACTTCGCAATGAAGATTGCGCATAGGACCCACAGGCTGGCCGAGATTTCCTTGTATTTGCCAGTACCTGCCTTCAGTGCCACATAGCTGATGAAGCCCAGGGCAATACCATCCGCTACCGAGAAGGTCAGCGGCATCATGATCACCGTGACAATCGCCGGAATGCTGTCGGTGGCTTCATCCCAGTGAATGTGCGCCATGCTGCCCATCATCAGCATCGCCACATAGATCAGCGCACCGGCCGTTGCGTAGGCGGGGATCATCCCGGCCAGTGGGGCGAAGAACATCGCGGCGATGAACAGCAGGCCGACCACCACCGCAGTCAGGCCAGTACGGCCGCCCGCCGCCACACCCGCAGCACTTTCCACATAGCTGGTGACCGGCGGTACTCCCACCACCGCACCGAACACGCTCGAAGCGCTGTCAGCCTTCAACGCCTTCGACAGGTTTTCGATACGCCCGTCCGGCGCAACCAGGTTGGCCCGCTGCGCCACCCCCATCAGCGTGCCGGCGGTGTCGAACATGTGCACGAACAGGAACGCCAGCACCACGCTGATCATGCTGACGTTGAACACGCCCGCCACGTCCATGGCCATCCAGGTCGGTGCCAGGCTTGGCGGCATCGACATCACCCCGCCGAACTTGACCAGGCCCAGGCCCCAACCCGCCAGGGTGACACCAATAATGCTGATCAGGATCGCACCAAACACCCGCTTGTAGCTGAGGATGGCAATCAGCAGGAAGCACACGGCTGCCAGCAGCGGCCCAGGTTCATGCAGCGAACCCAGCTTGATCAGCGTGGCGGGGCTGTCGACGATGATGCCTGCCGTCTTCAGGCCGATCAGCCCGAGAAACAATCCGACGCCGGCCCCCATGGCATGGCGCAGGCTGACCGGAATGCTGTTCAGCAGCCACTCGCGCACTTTCGACAAGGTCAGGAACATGAACAGCACGCCCGAGACGAACACCGCCCCCAGCGCCGTTTCCCAGTTGTAGCCCATGGTGCCAACCACGGTGTAGGTGAAGAAGGCGTTAAGCCCCATGCCCGGCGCCAGGCCCACTGGCCAGTTGGCGTACAGGCCCATCAGCAGGCAGCCCAGCGCGGCGGCGATGCAGGTGGCGACGAAGGCGGCACCATGGTCGATGCCGGCGTCAGCCATGATGTTGGGGTTAACGAAGATGATGTAGGCCATGGTGATGAAGGTGGTCACCCCGGCGATCATTTCGGTTTTGACGGTGCTGCCGTGTTGCTTGAGTTTGAAAATCCGCTCCAGCCAGCTCGTTTCGAGCGGTGGGGCAAGATCCAGCGTAGGGGCTTCGGATTTGCGGCTTTCCACAGCGAGTACTCCTCAAGTCTTTCTTGTTGTTATGGAGCCATTCCTGAGCGATGCACTTGGCGGCCCCGTGAGGGAAGGCAGACGTCTGACCGTTTTGTTGACTTAAGGGTCAAGAAGTTGCTCGGTGGATTATGCTTTTGTGTACAAAGAATGCAAATAATGTTTTATGTTTTGTGCGCGCAATGCGTCGTACAACGGCTATATAGGTAAAACGCCCCCTGCGGAATCGCCTCAGCCTGTGTACAATGGCGCCATACTTTCTCTTCGTGCCTCGAGAGCCCATGAACGAACAGCTGCAACCTCTGAAAAAACCTGCACGTGTCGGCAAGGCCGGCCGCAGTGGTACCCAGGACGATATCGTCTACGCGCATATTTTCGAGGCCATCCTTGAGCAGCGCCTGGCGCCGGGCACCAAGTTGAGCGAGGAAGCGCTGGGCGAAATCTTTGGCGTCAGCCGCACCATCATTCGCCGCGCGCTGTCGCGCCTGGCCCACGAAAGCGTGGTGCTGCTGCGGCCAAACCGCGGTGCGGTAGTGGCCAGCCCGACGGTGGAAGAAGCGCGCCAGGTGTTCTTCTCGCGGCGCATGGTGGAGCGGGCCATTACCGAGCTGGCCGTGCAGCACGCCACCCTGGACCAGCTCAACGAGCTGCGGCAGATGGTGCGTGAAGAGCGCGACAGTTTCTCGCGCGGTGACCGGGGCGCCGGCATTCGTCTTTCCGGCGAGTTCCACCTCAAGCTGGCCGAGGCGGCGGGCAATGCGCCGCTGGTAAGCTTCCAGCGCAGCCTGGTGTCGCAGACTTCGCTGATCATTGCCCAGTACGAAAGTGGTAACCGCTCGCACTGCTCGTATGACGAGCACATGCAGCTGATCGATGCCATCGAGGCGCGCGATGCCGAACAGGCCGTGAGCCTGATGATGCACCACATGGACCACATCGACAGCAAGCTGAACCTGGACGAGGAAAGTGCCTCGGACGACCTGCATGCGGTGTTCTCGCACCTGTTGAAGAAGCCCAAGGCTTCGGCCAAGGGTTGATCGTTTGCCTGGGTAGGCACACCTCTTTCAGGTACATGCAATCCTGTGGGAGCGGGCGTGCCCGCGAAGGAGGCGACGCGGTGGATGGCACGGGCTTTGCCCGTGTTCGCGGGCACGCCCGCTCCCACAGGGACCTTGCACACACTCATTAGTGGCCATTGACCAAAGGTCTGCTAAATTCTTGTGAGCAAACCTTCATCAAGCAGTTGGGCTTGCGCATTCGTTGCGTTCAACTTCTTGAGGAATGGAGTCATGAGCATGTCCCTCGGCAAACGGATGGGGGCCGAACTGGTCGGCACCTTCTGGCTGGTCCTCGGCGGCTGTGGCAGTGCGGTACTCGCAGCCAGTTCCCCTGTCGGTATCGGCGTTCTCGGTGTTGCTTTCGCCTTCGGCCTTACTGTGTTGACCATGGCGTTTGCCATCGGTCATATCTCCGGTTGTCACCTCAACCCTGCCGTCTCGTTCGGGTTGGTGGTGGGTGGGCGTTTCCCGGCCAAGGAGCTGCTGCCCTACGTCATCGCACAAGTGATCGGCGCCATTCTGGCCGCAGGCGTGATCTATCTCATCGCCAGCGGCAAGGCCGGTTTCGAGCTTTCTGCAGGGCTGGCTTCGAACGGTTACGCCGACCACTCGCCCGGCGGCTACACGCTGGGGGCGGGCTTTATCAGTGAAGTGGTGATGACCGCCATGTTTTTGGTGGTGATCATGGGGGCGACCGACTCCCGGGCAACGGCAGGGTTCGCACCGATTGCCATCGGCCTGGCCCTCACCCTGATCCACCTGATTTCCATTCCCGTGACGAACACCTCGGTCAACCCCGCGCGTAGCACGGGGCCGGCCTTGTTCGTCGGCGGTTGGGCCCTGCAACAGCTGTGGCTGTTCTGGGTGGCGCCGCTGATCGGGGCTGCAATCGGCGGCGCGCTGTACCGGGGCCTGGCGAAAGAACCTTAGCGCTGGTGTACACACCGCCCGGCCGCGTAGGTTTCGCGCACGGTGCGGTCGTCGCCCAGGGTGGTGAGCACGAACAGGGTCTCTTCGATGCTGTTGGACTGCTGAATACGGTAGTCCAGCAGCGGCGTTGCCTTGTAGTCCAGCACCACGAAGTCGGCATCGTTGCCCGGGCGCAGGCTGCCGATGCGGTCGTCCAGGCGCAGCGCACGGGCGCCGCCGAGGGTGGCCAGGTACAGTGACTTGTACGGGTGCAGACGCGCGCCTTGCAGCTGCATCACCTTGTACGCTTCGTTCAGGGTGTTGAGCAGCGAGAAGCTGGTACCAGCGCCCACGTCGGTACCTAGGCCCACGTTGACCTTGAAGCGCTCAGCCTGGGGCAGGTTGAACAGACCGCTGCCCAGGAACAGGTTGGAGGTGGGGCAGAAAGCCACGGCCGAGCCGGTTTCGGCCAGGCGCTGGCATTCGTCGTCGCACAGGTGCACGCCGTGGGCGAACACCGAGCGCTCGCCCAGCAGCTCGAAGTGGTCGTAGACGTCCAGGTAACCCTTCTGCTCGGGGAACAGCGATTTGACCCAGTCGATTTCCTTAAGGTTTTCCGACAGGTGCGTGTGCATGTAAACGCCCGGGTGTTCTTTGAGCAACTGGCCGGCCAGGGTCAGCTGTTCCGGTGTGCTGGTTGGGGCGAAACGTGGGGTGACGGCGTAATGCAGGCGGCCCTTGCCATGCCAGCGCTCGATCAGCGCCTTGCTCTCGGTATAGCCGGATTCGGCAGTGTCGGTCAGATAGTCCGGCGCGTTGCGGTCCATCATCACCTTGCCGGCGATCAGGCGCAGGTCCAGGCGCTCGGCCTCTTCGAACAGGGCGTTGACCGATTCCGGGTGCACGCTGCCGAATACCAGCGCGGTGGTGGTGCCGTTGCGCAGCAGCTCTTTGAGGAAGATCTTCGCTACCTGGTCGGCGTGCGCTTTGTCGGCGAACTGCTTTTCGCAGGGAAAGGTGTAGGTGTTCAGCCAGTCCAGCAGTTGCTCGCCGTAAGAGCCGATCATGCCGGTTTGCGGGAAATGGATATGGGTGTCGATGAAACCCGGGGTGATCAGCGCGTCCTGGTAGTGCTCTACCGGGATGCCGGCGTCCAGGGTTGGCAGCAGCTCGCTGGCATGGCCGATGGCGCTTATGCGGCCATCGTCGACCACCAGCAGGCCATCTTCGAAGTACTCATGGGAAGCCTCCAGGCCCACCTCGGCCGGGTCGGCGATGCTGTGCAGGATGGCGGCACGGTAGGCTTTGCGGGTAACGGTCATAACACACTCGTCAAATGGCTTGGCTGCGCCGGGAGGGCGGCAGCAACTGGGCAATGGGGCCGGCATTGGCGGCAGCATCGTGCTGGCCGAAGCAGGCGTTGTAGGTGGCGATGATTTCACCGGCGATGGACACGGCAATCTCGATGGGCAGCTTGCCCTTCACGTCGGGCAGGCCCATCGGGCAGCGCATGCGTGCCAGCACGGCATCGTCGTAGCCGCGTTCGCGCAGGCGATGCTCGAACTTGACCCGCTTGGTCTTCGAGCCGATCAGGCCGAACCAGGTGAAGTCGTTGCGCTTGAGAATGGCGGCGGTCAGTTCCAGGTCGAGCTGGTGGTTGTGGGTCATGACAATGCAGTAGCAGCCTGGCGGCAGGTCTGCGACTTCGTCGACCGGTTCTTCACTGACGACCTTGGTCACCCCGTTGGGGATGAATTCGGGGAATTCCTGTTCGCGCGAGTCGATCCAGCGCACCCGGCAGGGTAGCGCGGCGAGCAAGGGTACCAGAGCACGGCCGACATGGCCCGCGCCGAACACGGCGATGTGCGCCTGCACGGCGGCCATGGGCTCGAACAGCAGCACGGTAGCGCCGCCGCAGCACTGGCCCAGGCTGGCGCCGAGGCTGAAGCGCTCCAGGTGTGGGGTAGTGCGCTGCTCTTCGAGCATCTGCCGGGCGATGTGCAGGGCCTTGTATTCCAGGTGGCCGCCACCGATGGTGTCGAACAGGCCATTGGCGCTGACGACCATTTTCGAGCCGGCGTTACGCGGGGTGGAGCCGCGTTCTTCGATGATGGTCACCAGTACGCAGGCTTCCCCACGGGACTGGTGGTCGGCGAGGGCGTTGATCCATTGGTGCATGATGCAACCTCTCTATGTTGCGCCGCAGACTCTGTGGGAGCGGGGGTGTCGAGGCGTCGAACCGCCGCGAACACCGGCAGAGCCGGTGCCATTCACGGTGTTGCCTTCTTCGCGGGCGCGCCCGCTCCCACAGGGTTCCTCGCTGTCAGTGGGTGACGGTTTCCAGTTCTTGTTCGGCAGTCTGTTGCTGAGCCACCGCCTTGCGCATCTGCTCACAGCCCCACAGCACCCGCTCTGGTGTCGCCGGTGCGTCGATGCTCGGCTGTACCCGGTAATCGGCAAGGCTCGCCACGGCATCCTTGATCGCACACCAGGCGGCGATGCCGAGCATGAACGGCGGCTCGCCCACGGCCTTGGAATGGAACACGGTGTCTTCGGGGTTCTTGCGGTTTTCCACCAGCTTCACCCGCAGGTCCAGCGGCATGTCAGCCACCGCCGGGATCTTGTAGCTGGCCGGGCCATTGGTCATCAGCTTGCCCTTGGCGTTCCACACCAGTTCTTCGGTGGTCAGCCAGCCCATGCCCTGGATGAAACCGCCTTCCACCTGGCCGATGTCGATGGCCGGGTTCAGCGAGTCGCCCACGTCGTGCAGGATATCGGCGCGCAGCATCTTGTATTCGCCGGTCAGGGTATCGACGATCACTTCCACGCAGGCGGCGCCGAAAGCGAAGTAGTAGAACGGCCGGCCGCGCGCCTGGCTGCGGTCGTAGAAGATCTTCGGCGTGCGGTAGAAACCGGTGCTGGACAGCGACACCTGGGCGAAGTACGCCTGTTGCACCAGATGCTCGAAGCTGACGATCTGGTCGCGTACACGCACATGGCCATTGCGGAACTCGACGTCTTCCTCGGTCACGTTGTAATGCCGCGCCGCGAACTCGGTCAGGCGCTTCTTGAGGATTTCGGCAGCGTTCTGCGCCGCCTTGCCGTTCAGGTCGGCGCCACTGGAGGCTGCGGTCGGCGAGGTGTTGGGCACCTTGTCGGTGTTGGTGGCGGTAATCTGGATGCGGCTGAAATCGACCTGGAAGATCTGCGCCACCACCTGCGCTACCTTGGTGTTCAGGCCTTGGCCCATCTCGGTGCCACCGTGGTTCAGGTGAATGCTGCCGTCGGTATAGATGTGGATCAGTGCACCGGCCTGGTTGAGGAAGGTCGCGGTGAACGAGATGCCGAACTTGACTGGCGTCAGTGCCAGGCCTTTCTTCAACACTGGGCTGTTGGCGTTGAAGCGGCGGATCGACTCGCGTCGCTCGGCGTAGTCGCTGCTGGCTTCCAGGTCGGCGGTCATCTCATCGAGCATGTTGTGCTCGACGGTCTGGTAGTAGTGGGTGACGTTGCGCTCGGTTTTGCCGTAGTAGTTGGCCTTGCGCACCGCCAGTGGGTCGCGGCCCAGGTGACGGGCGATGTGGTCCATCACCTGTTCGATGGCAACCATGCCCTGCGGGCCGCCAAAGCCGCGGTAGGCGGTGTTGGAGGCAGTGTTGGTCTTGCAGCGGTGACCATGCACGGTGGCATCGCCCAGGTAGTAGGCGTTGTCGGAGTGGAACATGGCGCGGTCGACGATCGAACCGGACAGGTCGGGGGAGTAACCGCAGTTGCCGGCCAGGTCGAAGTTGATGCCGTGCAGGCGACCGTTGTCGTCAAAGCCCACGTCATATTCCACATAGAACGGGTGGCGCTTGCCGGTCATGGTCATGTCTTCGACACGCGGCAGGCGCATCTTGGTGGGCTGGCCGGTCAGGCGGGCCACCACGGCACACAGGCACGCCGGGCTGGCAGCCTGGGTTTCCTTGCCGCCAAAACCGCCACCCATGCGGCGCATGTCCAGCACCACCTTGTTCATCGGCACGTCGAGCACTTCGGCCACCAGCTTCTGCACTTCGGTGGGGTTTTGCGTGGAGCAGTAGACGATCATGCCGCCATCTTCGGTGGGCATCACCGAGGAAATCTGCGTTTCCAGGTAGAAGTGTTCCTGGCCGCCGATGTGCAGGGTGCCCTGAATGCGGTGCGGGGCGCTGGCCAGCGCGGCAGCGGAATCGCCGCGTTGGTGGGTGTGGCTGTCGAGCACGAAGTGCTTCTTGCGCAGTGCATCGACCACGTCCAGCACCGGTTCCAGGTCTTCATATTCGACGATGGCGGCCATGGCTGCACGGCGCGCGGTTTCCAGGTCGCGGGCTGCGACGGCGAGCACTGGCTGGCCGAAGAACTCGACCTTGTCGATGGCCAACAGCGGGTCGCCGGCCACCACCGGGCCGATGTCTTTCAGGCCGGGGATGTCTTCGTGGGTGATGGCGATGCGCACGCCTTCGAAGGCATAGCACGGCGTGGTGTCGATACGCAGGATACGCGCATGGGCACGGTCGGCGGTGCGTGCATAGACGTGCAACTGGTTGGGGAATTCCAGGCGGTCGTCGATGTACAGCGCCTCGCCGGACACATGCTTGTCGGCGCTGTCGTGCTTGACGCTGCGGCCGACCCCGGTGGTCAGGTCCTGGCTGAACAGCTCGGCCATCTCGGCCTGGCTTTTGGCTACGTGATGGTTAGACATAAGCGGTCACCCGGGTTTCGATGTACGGCGTTTGCTGTTCGATGAAGTACTTGCGCAGCAGGTTCTGTGCGGTCAGCAGGCGGTATTCCTTGCTGGCGCGGAAGTCGCTGAGCGGGGTGAAGTCCTCGGCCAAGGCCTGGCAGGCGCGCTCGATGGCAGCCTGGTCCCACGGCTTGCCACGCAGCGCCGCTTCGCAGGCACGGGCGCGTTTGGGGATGGCGGCCATGCCGCCGAAGGCGATGCGCACACCGCTGACCACGCCGTCTTCGATGCTCAGGTTGAACGCCCCGCACACGGCGGAGATGTCATCGTCCAGGCGTTTGGACACCTTATAGGCGCGGAACGCCCAGTCGCGGGTGGCACGCGGCACGATGATCTTCTCGATGAACTCGCTGTCCTGGCGGGCGGTAATGCGGTAATCGATGAAGTAGTCTTCCAGTGGCATTACCCGCTGACGCTCGCCTTGGCGCAGCACGACCTGCGCGTCCAGGGCAATCAGCAGGGGTGGCGAGTCGCCGATCGGCGAGGCGTTGCCGATGTTGCCTCCAAGGGTGCCCTGATTGCGGATCTGCAGCGAGGCAAACCGGTGCAGCAAGGCACCGAAGTCCGGGTACTCCTCGTTCAGCGCGCCGTAGCAGTCGGTGAGCGGGGTGGCAGCGCCGATTTCCAGGTGGCTGGCGGTTTTCTCGATGCGCTTGAGCTCGGCCACGTGGCCGACGTAGATCATCACCGGCAATGTCTTGTGGAACTGAGTCACTTCAAGCGCCAGGTCGGTACCGCCGGCCAGCAGGCGGGCTTCGGGGTGCGAGCTGTAAAGGTCGGCCAGATCGGCCACGGTCAGCGGCACCAGGCAGCGTTTGTCGCCGCTGTTCAGTTCGCCGGTCTGGGTCGGCGTAATGGCCTTGAGGCGGCTGATGGTTTGCGCCTGCTGGGCATCGAACTGGTCGCGGCAGGGCTGGCGGCAGCTCTGTTCGGCGGCGTCGAGGATCGGGCGGTAGCCGGTGCAACGGCACAGGTTGCCGGCCAGGGCTTCCTGGGCCTGGTGCAGGTCGGGGCCGCTGCTGTTCTTTTGCAGGGCGAACAGCGACATCACGAAACCGGGGGTGCAGAAGCCGCATTGCGAACCATGGCAATCGGCCATGGCTTGCTGCACGCTGTGCAGCTGGCCCTTATGCTTGAGGCCTTCAACGCTGATCAATTGCTTGCCGTGCAGCGACGAGACAAACGTCAGGCACGCGTTGAGGCTGCGATAACGCAGGCTGTCGTTGCCCAGGTCGTCCTGGGTCAGTTCGCCGACCACCACGGTGCAGGCGCCGCAGTCACCACTGGCGCAGCCCTCCTTGGTGCCGGGTTTGCCCAAGTGCTCGCGCAGGTACTGCAGCACCGTCATGTTCGGGTCCAGGGCGTGCTCGCTGCGCAACTCCTGGTTGACGAGAAACTGGATCACGGGGATGGCCTCGCAATGGTTTTATTGTTGTTGGGCGGACTCTAAGCAAGACCTGTCTAGCAGGTCAATATTTTTCTGACTCAAAGGTCAAGAAATTGCTCATGCCTACGCCCGGCCGAACACATTGCCTATGGAACAAGCATAGATCGCGCCGGGCGCGCGGCTGTCTGGCAGGTCAAATAAACCGCCTGGCCCCTCTGCGCGATTACCGCCCAAGTACGCTACAATCCGCCCCTTGTGCCCAGTTCAATGATTTTGAAGGAAAACCATGACGTTCAAGGCCCCGGACAGCCTCTCCGAGCAGATTGCCGATTACCTGGCCGAACGCATCATCCGCGGCGAGCTGGCGCCAGGCGAGCGTATCCAGGAGCAGAAGGTTACCCAGGCGCTCAATGTCAGCCGTGGCTCGGTGCGCGAAGCGCTGCTGATCCTCGAGCGCCGCCACCTGGTGGCGATTTTGCCGCGCCGAGGTGCCCATGTAACCGAGCTGGACGAGCGCAGCGTGCGCAGCCTGTGTTCGTTGATGGGCGAGTTTTACATCCTGCTGGGCAACGCGGTTGCGCAAAAATGGCGCACCGAAGCCGACCTGCGCCCGTTTCTGGAGATTCAGCAGCGCCTGCAGCGTGCCCATGACCAGCTCGACATCAAGGCCTTCGTCGCCGACAGCTTTGCGGTCATGCGCGCGGCTTATCCGTTCGCCGACAACCCGTTCCTGCAGGAAACCGTGGAAAACCTCCAGCCCGCCATGAGCCGTGCCTACTACCTGTCGCTGGACCAGCGCCAGGCCAACATGATCGACTACCTCGACTTGTTCGCCCGCCTGCTCGAAGCCGTGGTCGCCCGCGACCTGCCGAGCATTCGCGAGGTGCTCACCGCCTACGGCCAGCGCAGCTGCGAACTGGTGCTGGCGGCGCTGGCCCGAGGCTGACCGATGCGCCTGAAGTGCATTCGCCTGGCCGGGTTCAAGTCGTTCGTCGACCCGACCACGGTCAACTTCCCCAGCAACATGGCGGCGGTGGTCGGCCCCAACGGCTGCGGCAAGTCCAACATCATCGACGCAGTGCGCTGGGTGATGGGCGAAAGTTCGGCGAAGAACCTGCGTGGCGAGTCGATGACCGACGTCATCTTCAACGGCTCCAGTGGCCGCAAACCGGTCAGCCAGGCCAGCATCGAACTGGTGTTCGACAACAGCGAAACCACCCTGGTCGGCGAGTACGCCGCCTACGCCGAGATTTCGATCCGCCGCAAGGTCACCCGCGACGGGCAGAACAGCTATTACCTCAACGGCACCAAGTGCCGCCGGCGCGACATTACCGATATCTTTCTGGGTACTGGCTTGGGGCCGCGCAGCTACTCGATCATCGAGCAGGGCATGATCTCCAAGCTGATCGAGGCCAAGCCTGAGGAACTGCGCAACTTTATCGAGGAAGCCGCCGGCATTTCCAAGTACAAGGAACGCCGCCGCGAAACCGAAAGCCGCATCCGCCGCACCCAGGAAAACCTGGCCCGGCTGACCGACCTGCGCGAAGAGCTGGAACGCCAGCTGGAGCGCCTGCACCGCCAGGCACAGGCGGCTGAGAAGTACCGTGAGTACAAGGCCCAGGAACGGCAGATGAAGGCACGCCTGTCGGCCTTGCGCTGGCGTGACCTGGATGAGCGGGTGCGCCAGCGTGAGTCGGTGATTGGCGACCAGGACGTGTCCCATGAGGCGCTGGTGGCCGAGCAGCGTAATGCCGATGCCAGCATCGAGCGCTTGCGCGACGGCCATCACGAACTGTCCGAGCGCTTCAATCAGGTGCAGGGCCGCTTCTATTCGGTGGCCGGTGATATTGCCCGGGTCGAGCAGAGCATCCAGCATGGCCAGCAGCGCCTGCGCCAGCTGCAGGACGACTTCAAGGAGGCCGAGCGCACGCGCCTGGAAACCGAGTCGCACCTGGGCCACGACCGCACCTTGCTGGCCACCCTTGGCGAAGAGCTGGCCATGCTCGAACCCGAGCAGGAGTCGACCTTGGCCGCTGCCGAAGAAGCCGCCGCCACGCTGGAAGAAGCCGAGTTGGGCATGCACGGCTGGCAGGAGCAGTGGGACAGCTTCAACAGCCGCTCCGCCGAGCCGCGCCGTCAGGCCGAGGTACAGCAGGCGCGCCTGCAGCAGCTGGAAGCCAGCCTGGAGCGTCTGGCCGAACGCCAGCGCAAGCTGGGCGAGGAGCGTGAGCAACTGGGTAGCGACCCGCAGGATGCCGCCATGCTCGAACTGGCTGAGCAGTTGGCCAGCAGCGAAATGCTGCTGGAAGAACTGCAACTGTCCGAAGAGCAGGTGGTCGAGCGACTGGAAGGCGTGCGCGAGCAGCTGCAACAGGCCACCCAGGCACAACAACAGGCGCAAGGTGACCTGCAGCGCCTGGGCGGCCGTTTGGCTTCGCTGGAGGCTTTGCAGCAGGCCGCGCTGGAGCCGGGTGCAGGTGCTGCTGACTGGCTGCAAGGCCAAGGCCTGGGGCAGCAGCCGCGCCTTGCAGAAGGCCTGCGGGTGGAGCCGGGTTGGGAGCTGGCTGTGGAGACGGTGCTTGGCGCCGACCTGCAAGCCGTACTGGTGGACGACTTCGGCAGGCTCGATTTTGCCGGCCTGGAGCAGGGCGAGTTGCGCTTGCTTCTGGCCAGCGCTGACAACGCATCCTTGCCCGACAGCCTGCTGGAAAAAGTTGAAGGCCCTATCGACCTGGCGCCTTGGCTTGGCCAGGTCAAACCGGTAGAAAATCTGGCCGAGGCGCTGGCCCGGCGCGCGTCCCTTGCTGAAGGGCAAAGCCTGGTCAGTCGTGACGGTTATTGGGTTGGCCGGCATTTCCTGCGGGTTCGTCGTGGTGGTGAGGCCGAAGGCGGGGTTTTGGCACGCGGCCAGGAAATCGAACGGTTAGGTCAAGAGCAGCTGGAGCAGGCGGCGGCGCTGGAGCAACTGGAACAGCAGCTGCAAACCCTGCGCGAGCAGCAGCTGGACCTGGAAGAGCAGCGCGAACAACTGCGCCGCCGCAGCCAGGAAGAAAACCGCCTGCATGGCGAACTGAATGCCAGCCTGTCTGCCAGCCGTGCCCGTGCCGAACAGGTCGAGCTGCGGCGTCGACGTCTGCAGGAGGAGTTGGCTGAGCTGGAAGAGCAGCGTGCCCTGGAACATGAGCAACTGGGCGAATCACGCCTGCTGCTGCAAGAAGCCCTGGAGCTGATGGCCCAGGACACCGAGCAGCGCGAGCAGTTGATGGCGCGCCGCGACACGCTGCGTGAAAGCCTCGATCGGGTGCGCCAGGAAGCCCGTCAGCACAAGGACCACGCCCACCAGCTGGCCGTGCGCCTGGGCTCGCTGCGTGCCCAGTACGACTCCACCCGTCAGGCTCTGGAACGCCTGGAGCAGCAGGCCGCGCGCCTGACCGAGCGCCAGGAGCAACTGAGCCTGAACCTGGAGGAGGGCGAGGCCCCGCAGGAAGAGCTGCGCCTCAAGCTTGAGGAACTGCTGGAGCGGCGCATGAGCGTCGACGAGGAAATGCGCAAGGCCCGCCTGCACATGGACGAAGCCGACCGCGAACTGCGCGATGCCGAAAAACGCCGCACCCAGGCTGAGCAGCAAGCGCTGGTGTTGCGTGGCCAGCTGGAACAGTTGCGCCTTGAGTGCCAAGGTTTGGATGTGCGGCGCAAAACCTTGCAGGAGCAGCTGCTGGTCGATGGCTATGACCTGCAAGGCGTGCTCGCCACCCTTGAGGCCGAGGCCAGCGAGCAGGGTACCGAGCAGGAGCTGGAGCAGCTTGAAGCACGCATCCAGCGCTTGGGTGCGATCAACCTGGCGGCCATCGAAGAATACGAGCAGCAGTCCGAGCGCAAGCGCTACCTGGACGCGCAAGACGCTGACCTGGTCGAAGCCCTGGAGACCCTGGAAAACGTCATCCGCAAGATCGACAAGGAAACCCGTAACCGCTTCAAGGATACCTTTGATCAGATAAATGCCGGATTACAGGCACTTTTCCCAAAAGTTTTCGGGGGCGGCAGCGCTTATCTGGAACTGACGGGCGAAGATCTACTCGATACAGGGGTGACGATCATGGCACGGCCACCGGGCAAGAAGAACAGCACCATCCATCTGCTGTCCGGCGGCGAGAAAGCACTGACCGCTTTGGCGCTGGTGTTTGCCATTTTCAAGTTGAACCCCGCACCGTTCTGCATGCTCGACGAAGTCGACGCGCCGCTGGACGATGCCAACGTCGGGCGCTACGCCCGTCTGGTCAAGGAAATGAGTGAAAGCGTGCAGTTCATCTACATCACCCATAACAAGATTGCCATGGAGATGGCGGATCAATTGATGGGGGTGACCATGCATGAGCCCGGTTGTTCACGTCTTGTTGCAGTTGATGTGGAGGCGGCCATGGCCATGGTCGATGCGTGATACGCGACGATGGGGCACATTCTGTAGCGAAATGCCCCCGCCATGTGCGACAGACGGTGTAAAGTTGTCTTTGGTCGTGCTAGCTTAATGTCACTCGTTTTTTGCGTGGGTAAAACGCCTGTCAGAACATAGAGTTGGCGCCACGTGTTAAAGGGCTTTGAACCCTTTGTTTTCAAGCATATTTTTATAGAGGCACGGGATTACATGGAAATCGGTCTGCGCGAGTGGCTGATCGTCATCGGCATCATTGTCATTGCCGGGATTCTTTTCGACGGCTGGCGCCGCATGCGCGGCGGAAAAGGCAAGTTGAAATTCCGTCTGGATCGCAGTTACTCCAACCTGCCGGACGAAGAGGGCGGCAGTGCCGAAGTGCTCGGCCCGTCGCGGGTGCTGGATACCCACAAGGAGCCTGAGCTGGACGAAAGCGACCTGCCGTCGCTCAGCGCTTCTGCGCGAGATCGCGAGCGCGAGCCCAAGCCGGTCAAGGCCGGCAAGCGCGGCAAGCGTGCGGCCGCCGACCTGCAGCAGGGCGACCTGAACCTCAGTGCCGAGCCGCGTGAGCCGGATCTGTTCGCCGAAAGCGACGACGACTTTGCCGCCGACAACACCCGCAATAGCGGTGCGGCGCCTGCCAGCAGCAGCGTGAAGGAGCTGCCGCCGGCCGAGGAAGTGCTGGTCATCAGCGTGATCTCCCGCGACGAGGGCGGCTTCAAGGGCCCGGCACTGCTGCAGAACATTCTGGAAAGCGGCCTGCGCTTCGGCGAAATGGACATCTTCCACCGCCACGAGAGCATGGCCGGCCACGGTGAAGTGCTGTTCTCCATGGCCAACGCGGTCAAGCCTGGCGTGTTCGACCTGGACGACATCGACCACTTCAGCACCCGTGCCGTCAGCTTCTTCCTCGGCTTGCCGGGCCCGCGTCATCCGAAGCAAGCCTTCGACGTGATGGTGGCTGCGGCACGCAAGCTGGCCCACGAACTGAACGGTGAGCTCAAGGACGACCAGCGCAGCGTGCTGACCGCCCAGACGATTGAGCACTACCGTCAGCGTATCGTCGAGTTCGAGCGCCGCGCGCTGACCCAGAAGCGCTGATGTGCCCAAGTGGGCAGACCTCTGTCCACCCTGTTTCAAGCGCAAGAGCAGCCAAGGGCTGCTCTTTTGCTATGCAAGAGAACCTGAAAATGACCGCCGAAACCCGTATCCACGAACTGCGTGCCGAGCTCGACCAGCACAACTACCGCTACTACGTGCTCGATGAGCCCAGCGTGCCTGATGCCGAATACGACCGCCTGTTCAATGAGCTCAAGGCGCTTGAGGCTGAACACCCGCACCTGGTAACCCCCGACTCGCCCACCCAGCGCGTCGGCGGCGCTGCCTTGGCCGCGTTTAGCCAGGTGCGCCATGAAGTCCCTATGCTCAGCCTGGGTAACGCCTTCGAAGAAACCGACCTGCGTGAGTTCGGCCGCCGCGTTGTAGAAGGCCTCGATCAGCCCGGCGCGGTCGACTACAGCTGTGAACCCAAGCTCGACGGCCTGGCCGTGAGCCTGCTGTACCGCGATGGCCAGCTGGTGCAGGGCGCTACCCGTGGTGATGGCACCACCGGCGAAGACATCAGCGCCAACGTGCGCACGGTGCGCAACATCCCGCTCAAGCTGCAGGGTGAGGGCTGGCCGTCGGTGCTGGAGGTGCGCGGCGAGGTGTACATGAGCAAGGCCGGTTTCGACCGGCTCAATGCCGCCCAGGCCGAAGCCGGTGGCAAGACGTTCGCCAACCCGCGCAACGCCGCCGCCGGTAGCCTGCGCCAGCTGGATTCGAAAATCACCGCCAGCCGCCCGCTGGAGTTCTGCTGCTATGGCGTTGGTCAGGTGTCTGAAAGCATTGGCGACAGCCATATCGGCATCCTTGAGCAGCTTAAAGCCTGGGGGATGCCGATCAGTCGCGAGCTCAAGCATGCGGCAGGCATCGAAGAATGCCTGGCCTACTACCGCGATATCGGCGAGCGACGTAACAGCCTGCCGTATGAAATCGATGGTGTCGTGTTCAAGGTCAACAGCCTGGCCGCCCAGCGCGAGTTGGGCTTCCGTGCGCGTGAGCCACGCTGGGCGATTGCCCACAAGTTCCCGGCCATGGAAGAGCTGACCGAGGTGCTGGACGTCGAATTCCAGGTTGGTCGCACGGGGGCGGTAACGCCTGTAGCGCGCCTGAAGCCGGTCAAGGTTGCGGGTGTGACCGTGTCCAACGCCACCTTGCACAACATGGACGAAATCGCCCGCCTGGGCCTGCGCATCGGTGACACGGTAATCATCCGCCGTGCCGGTGACGTGATCCCACAGGTGATGCAGGTGGTGCTGGAGCGTCGCCCGGAAGATGCCCGCCCGGTCGAAGTGCCGAGTGCGTGCCCGGTGTGTGGCTCGCAGGTCGAGCGTACGCAACTGGTCAAACGCAGCAAGGGCAAAGAAACCACCAGCGAAGGCGCGGTGTACCGCTGCGTTGGCCGCCTGGCCTGTGGTGCCCAGCTCAAGCAGGCGATCATTCACTACGTGTCGCGCCGTGCCATGGACATTGATGGCCTGGGCGAGAAGAGTGTCGAGCAACTGGTGGACGAAGGCCTGATCGGCTCGCCGGCAGACCTGTACAAGCTGGAATTCGACCAGATCGTTGGCCTGGAAGGTTTCGCCGAAGTGTCCAGCAAGAAGCTGCTGGATGCCATCGAGGCCAGCAAGCGCCCGGCCTTGGCGCGCTTCATCTACGCCTTGGGCATTCCGGATGTAGGCGAAGAGACTGCCAAGGTGCTGGCCCGCTCGCTGGGCAGCCTGGCGCGCGTGCAGCAGGCATTGCCGCAGGTGCTCACCTACCTGCCGGACATCGGCCTGGAGGTTGCCTACGAGATCCACAACTTCTTTGAAGACGAGCACAACCAGAAGGTGATTGAGCAGCTTCTGGCCAGCGGCATGCAACTTCAGGACGAAGGCGAACTGGCTGCCGAATTCGCCGCCAGTACCACCCTCGCCGGCATGATTGCCAAGCTCGACATTGCCTCGGTCGGCCCGACCGGTGCCGAAAAGCTGGTGGCCAAGCTCGACACTCTGGACAAGATCATCGCCGCCGACGGCATCGACCTGCGCCAGGCCCTTGCGGCCAAGCAGGCGGATGCCGTGCGTGAGTTCTTCAAGGATGAAGCGAACCAGAAGCTGGCGCGGGACATCGAAGCGCAGTTGCTGGCGTTCGGCATGCACTGGACCAGCGAGAAGAAAGTGGCCGAAGGTTTGCCGCTGGCAGGCCAGACCTGGGTGCTCACCGGCACCCTGGAGCGCATGAGCCGCGACATCGCCAAGGACAAGCTGGAAAGCCTGGGGGCCAAGGTGGCAGGTTCGGTGTCTGGCAAGACCCATTGCGTGGTGGCCGGGCCAGGGGCGGGGTCCAAGCTGGCCAAGGCTGCCGAGCTGGGTGTGAAGGTGTTGGACGAAGATGCCTTCGTCACCTTCCTGGCCGGGCAGGGGATCACGGTTTAAAGGCCGGTGCGAGTTTCTTGTGGGGGCGGGTTTACCCGCGAAGAGGCCGGGCCTGCCGCCCACTCCCGTCAAGTCATTGAGAAATGATGACTTTTTCTCCCGCTAGAGGTTGTATCTGCCCCCAAGACCGGTACAATGGCGCCACTCGCTGCTCAGCGAGGCATGTAGTGGTGGCCCCATCGGTCCCCCCGCATTGATTACCCGTTAACCTGGTCAGGCCCGGAAGGGAGCAGCCATAGCGGGAACATCGAGTGCCGGGGTGTGGCTGGTGGGGCCGCCTCCATTTATTTAAGCAATTGATTTCTAACGGTTTTTCGCTCCCTAGCACGCAAGTGATCCAAGGGGTGATCCACCGTGTCTTCCGTACCTTCCTACCTCTGGTTGTCCCGACACTCGATCTTTTATTTCAGGATCGTGGTGCCCGAAGTCTTGCGTCCGTTGTTTCCTTGCGCTGAAATCCGTCGCTCTTTGCAGACACGCTGCAAGCGCGAAGCCTTGATCCGTTGCCGTGACTTGCTCCTGCAGGTTCAGCGCCTCTACACCCAAGCCTTTCAAGGTGTTCGGCCTTGCCTTGATGCCTTGCGTGGTGGCTGGGAGGCTGGAGGCAAGCGAGGCGCCAGTTGGGCCTCATGGCTCCGTCAGCAGCAGTTGCTCGAAATGGCGGCTGCTGGAGCGCCCCTACCGGGGCAGTGGGGAGCGAATGACAAGGTTGCTCAGGGTAGAGCGGTAGAAGGCTCTCAGAAGCTCCGCAGAGTCTCTACAAGAGCCTCCTCAGGTCAAGGCATGGGACTGGTGCCGGACTCGCCCAGTGCGTCTCCTCGCTTCTCCAAGGTGGTCGAGGAGTGTTTGGGGCAGCAGGAGCGGGAAGGCGTCTCGACCAAGACCATCGACGACAAGCGAGCCGTTGCTGCCCTACTGGTGCGGATCATCGGTGACATGCCCATTGACCTGATCACCCGCCAGGATGCCCGGAAGTTCCGCGAGACAGCCCTCAAGCTGCCTCCGCGCCTCAATCAGCTTCCTGATGGCAAGTCCTTGGAGGGCGTCATTAAGGCGGCAACCAGCACGATCAGCCTCACTACGTTCAACAACTACGTGAAAAACCTGACTACCTTCTTCACCTACGCCATCCGTGAGGGCTACTGCGAGCGCAATCCCTTCGATGGGCTGCGGGTGAAGCAGCGGGGCAAGGTCAGCGAGGAGCGCAGCGTCTTCACCGAGGTGGATCTGCGCCGGTTGTTCTCGAAGGAGGGCTACGCCTCGGCCAGCACCAAGAAGCCGAATCAGTATTGGCTGCCCCTGCTCGGGCTGTACACCGGAGCGAGGCTCAATGAGTTGTGTCAGCTCTACCTCGACGATGTGGTAGCCATCAACGGTGTGGACTGCCTCCACATCCGAGCATTGCGACCCGATCAGAAGCTCAAGACTGTATCCTCCGAGCGGCTGGTGCCGATTCACTCCAAGCTGAAGGCGTTAGGCTTTATCGAGTTCATTCAGAAGCAGCGAGCGGCAGGGCACCAGCGGATCTTCCCTGAGCTGACCTGCCACAAGAAGCATGGCTACGCGGCTGCTCCGTCGAAGTGGTTCACCCGTGTTCGTGAGCAGTTGGGCTTGAAGGATGGGGAAGGGCAGAAGGACTTCCATAGCTTCCGTCACACCATCGCCGATCACCTGAAGCAGAAAGGTCTCAGTGAGGCGCTGGTGGGTGGGCTGCTAGGGCATCAGACCGGTGGCATCACCTTCAGCCGCTACGGTAAAGACTTCAGGCCCGAGGTGCTGGCTCCGGTTGTGGAGGCAGTGGACTTCGATGCTGTTGGGTGGCTGCAGTGAGCATTTCATCCCCTCGAAGGTGCGCACGAGGGTGGACAGGGATTCCTGATGCAGCGCCATGCGGTTGTCGAGCTGCTCGTTCTTCTCTGCCAGCTCGGCAGCCAGACGCAGGGCTTCGGGGAACGACTGGGGCACCTTCATTGCCATCGACTCGGCGGGCTGGGGGATGGTCAGCTCGGCCTTCTTGTTCAGGATGTCGTCGATGACCATGTCGCAGAAGACTGCGAACTTCACGTCCAGCCAGCGGGCGAAGAAGACGGCCAGCTTCGGGTGTGCCCAGGTTCCGCCGCCGTTGCGACCAACCTTGGCTTGCTTCAGAAACTCGGGGGAAAGTCCTAGGGTTTTGGCCAGCGACTCCATGTACTCATTGGTCGAGTCATTAACCCAGAACTCCTTCACATCCTTACCGAACTTCTTCGCAGCGTCGGTCATGTTGAAGTAGCCGTCCTCGCGGAAGGTGAATACGTTGCCGTTGTACTCGCGGGTGATCAGTTGCTTGCTCATGTTCTGTCCTCCAGAAAAGACGAAGCCCGCTCAGAGGCGGGCTATGGGTGTTCGCTGGTAGTGAGGGTTTTTACTGACCGATCAGGGCTTTCAGGTTCTCGGCGGTCTCCTTGGCTGCCTGGGCTTCTGCGATCAGCAGCAGGTTCTTCTCCTGCAGTCGGTCGATCTGCTCGGTGTTGCGGCTGACCTCGATGTTGTTGGTCGCGGTCAGTTGTTCGAGCTGGTCGATGGTCTTGGTGAAGGTCTTGAGGATCTTGTTGAGCTGGATCATGCGGATCTCTCGTCGGTAGGCAAGATCGAGAGGCGAACTATGCGTGTGCGGTTAGTTGGGGTGGTCGGCTGGAGCGCTATGCCGCTTCAGCCTCTATAAAGACTGGCGCTGCCAACTATTTAGTTGTGCATTTAATTCTCCACTGTAAATGATGCGGAAGTGGGAACGTTGAAGCGCCCCAGCACGGTCTGCTATCTGTATCGAGTCTGACAAATGAATCGGAGGATTCTGAATCGCCCTTGGTTTTCTAGACACTCTCCAAGCTCAGAAAATGGCGTTTCTCATACTCTACTGGCGACAGCTGCATAGCACTGCCGTGTCGGCGTTTAGGGTTATAAAACATCTCGATGTAATCGAAAATATCACTTCGGGCTTCATCACGCGTTGCGTAGATCTTTCGTCGGATTCGCTCCCGCTTCAAAAGCTGGAAGAAGCTCTCGGCTACGGCATTGTCATGGCAGTTTCACCGTCGGCTCATGCTGCTGATCACATTGTTGGCCTTCAGAAAGCTTTGCCAATCCGAACTACTAAATTGACTGCCTTGGTCTGAATGTATCATCACTTGCTGCTGTGGCTTGCGGCGCCATAGGGCCATCAGCAATGCGTCAATAGCTAGGTCGCTGCACATCCTGGGCTTCATTGACCAACCAATCACTTGGCGGGAAAACAGATCCAGCACTACCGCCAGGTACAGCCATCCTTCATAGGTGCGAATGTATGTGATGTCTGTCACCCAGACCTTGTTCGGCTCACTGACCTTGAACTGCCGCGCAAGGTGATTCGGCGAGGCTACAGTTGGCTTCCCGCCATAAAATCCTGGGCGCCGCCGATAGCCCGTTTGCGAACGCAGCCCCTCTGTCTGCATCAAGCGCCCCACCCGATTTCGCCCGCAGGTTTCTCCCAGCTC
>NZ_JBICMM010000030.1:0-770 GCF_043106425.1 Pseudomonas sp. FYR_2 | reverse complement strand
ATGGTTTGAGCCCCGTTACATCTTCCGCGCAGGCCGACTCGACTAGTGAGCTATTACGCTTTCTTTAAAGGGTGGCTGCTTCTAAGCCAACCTCCTAGCTGTCTAAGCCTTCCCACATCGTTTCCCACTTAACCATGACTTTGGGACCTTAGCTGACGGTCTGGGTTGTTTCCCTTTTCACGACGGACGTTAGCACCCGCCGTGTGTCTCCCATGCTCGGCACTTGTAGGTATTCGGAGTTTGCATCGGTTTGGTAAGTCGGGATGACCCCCTAGCCGAAACAGTGCTCTACCCCCTACAGTGATACATGAGGCGCTACCTAAATAGCTTTCGAGGAGAACCAGCTATCTCCGAGCTTGATTAGCCTTTCACTCCGATCCACAGGTCATCCGCTAACTTTTCAACGGTAGTCGGTTCGGTCCTCCAGTCAGTGTTACCTAACCTTCAACCTGCCCATGGATAGATCGCCCGGTTTCGGGTCTATACCCAGCGACTAAACGCCCTATTAAGACTCGCTTTCGCTACGCCTCCCCTATTCGGTTAAGCTCGCCACTGAATATAAGTCGCTGACCCATTATACAAAAGGTACGCAGTCACCTAACAAAGTAGGCTCCCACTGCTTGTACGCATACGGTTTCAGGTTCTATTTCACTCCCCTCTCCGGGGTTCTTTTCGCCTTTCCCTCACGGTACTGGTTCACTATCGGTCAGTCAGTAGTATTTAGCCTTGGAGGATGGTCCCCCCATATTCAGACAAAGTTTCTCGTGCTC
>NZ_JBICMM010000002.1:0-104585 GCF_043106425.1 Pseudomonas sp. FYR_2 | reverse complement strand
GCAGGCAAAAATATTTTTCAATCAACGGGTGAGGTAACAGGACGTGGCATCCGTGTAATGAGTGGAAGTGCGATTCATTCGCAGTCATCACCCTCTCACAGGTCAGCGTCCATGAAGTTCACCCCGCGTTGCGTCCCTCTCTGGTTCGGCCTTGCCATGCTCCCGGCCGTTGCTGTCGCTCCCCTGGCCAGTGCCGCCGAGCAACAGCAGACCTATGCCTTCGCCCAGCCGGCCCAGCCCTTGGCCCAGGCGCTCAACGCCTTCAGCCGCACCACCGGCCAGAGCGTGGTCTACACCCTGGAACTGCCGGGTGTGCAGGCACCGGCACTGAACGGCCGATTCAGCGCCGAACAGGCCCTGCAACAGCTGCTGGGCAACGCCGGGCTGGCCTGGCGCCGCGTCGATGCACGCACGCTGACCCTCGAAACCGCAGACACCTCCGGCGCCCTCAACCTGCAGGCCACCACCGTGACCTCGCAAATGGACGTGTACAGCTATCAACCGCCGGCCACCGCCTCGATCATGCGCGGGCAGGGCCCGAACCAGGACATTGCCCAGGCCATCAACGTGGTACCGGCTCAGGTCATCCGCGACCAGGCCCCGCGCAACCTCGACGATGCCCTTTACAACGTCAGTGGCATCACCCAGGGCAACAACTTCGGCGGCACCTCCGACACGGTGATGAAGCGCGGTTTTGGCGACAACCGCGACGGCTCGATCATGCGCGATGGCATGCCCATCGTGCAGGGCCGCAGCCTCAACGCCAGCACCGAGCGGGTCGAGGTGCTCAAGGGCCCGGCCTCGCTGCTGTACGGCATCCAGGACCCGGGCGGGGTGATCAACGTGGTCAGCAAGCGCCCGCAACTTGAGCAATACAACGCCCTGACCGTGCGTGGCTCCACCTACGGCAGCGGCAAGAACGGCAGTGGCGGCGGGTTCGACAGCACCGGCGCGCTGGGCGACAGCAACTTCGCCTACCGCCTGATCGTCGACCACGAAGACGAAGACTACTGGCGCAACTACGGCGTGCACCGCGAATCGTTGGTGGCGCCGTCGCTGGCCTGGCTAGGTGAAGACACCCAGGTGGTACTGGCCTACGAGCACCGCGAGTTTCGCTCGCCCTTCGACCGCGGCACCGCGTTCGGCAACAACGGCCACCCGCTGAACATCCCCGCCACCCGGCGCCTGGACGAGCCGTTCAACGACATGGAAGGGCGGTCTGACCTGTACCGCCTGGAAGTCGACCACCAACTGGCCGATGACTGGAAGCTGCACTTTGGCTACAGCTTCAACCGTGAGACCTACGATGCCAGCCAGGTACGCGTCACGGGCGTGAATGAAGAGACCGGCACACTGTCGCGAAGCATCGATGGCACCCACAACGCCATGAGCCGTGACCAGTTCGCCACCTTGAGCCTGGCGGGCAACGTGGAAGTGACCGGTATGCAGCACGACCTGCTGTTCGGCGTTGATCATGAAGACCGCAAGATCTTTCGCGGTGATCTGATCCGCCAGACTGCGCAGTCCACGTTCAGCTATGTAAATCCGGTGTACGGCCAGGAAGTGGAAGGCACCACAGTAAGAGCCAGTGACAGCGACCAGACCGACAAGCTGCGCACCGATGCTGTGTTCGTGCAGGACGCGTTGCACCTGGATGATCACTGGATTCTGGTGGCCGGTGCCCGATTCCAGCAATTCGACCAGTACGCAGGCCGTGGCCGTCCGTTCACGGCCAATACCGATAACAGCGGCCAAGCCTGGGTGCCGCATGCCGGCATCGTCTACAAGTTCGATGACCAACTGTCGTTCTATGGCAGCTACAGCGAGTCGTTCAAGCCCAACTCCAGCATCGCGCCGCTGACGGGCGGCGTGGTGCTGGACGCGTCGGTTGCACCCGAGGAAGGGAAGTCGTGGGAGCTGGGCGCCAAGCTAGACATGCCCGGCCGCCTGACCGGTACCCTGGCGCTGTTCGACATCACCAAGCGCAATGTGCTGGTTTCCAACTTTGATGCCACCACCAAAGAGACGGTGTACAGCAACGCCGGCGAGGTCAGGTCGCGTGGCGTGGAGCTCGACCTGACGGGGCAGCTGAGCGAGCACTGGAGCCTGATTGGCAGCTACGCCTACACGGACGCCAAGGTCACTAAGGACCCGGCCCTGCAAGGCAACCGCTTGCAGAATGTGGCCAAGCACAGCGGTTCGCTGTCGGCCGTGTACGACTTCGGCAGCCTGTTCGGGGGCGACAAGCTGCGTATGGGCGCGGGGGCGCGTTATGTGGGGGAGCGGACGGGCAACTCGACCAACACCTTCGACCTGCCGTCCTATACCGTGGCCGATGCGTTCGCCAGCTACGAGACCAAGCTGGATGAGCACAACGTGCGCTTGCAGCTGAATGTTAAGAACCTGTTCGACAAGGTCTACTACAGCTCGGCGGTGAACCAGTACTTTGTGGCGATTGGGGATGCGCGGCAGGTCAGCTTATCCAGCACCCTGGAGTTCTAGTCAGCGAAGGCCGCTCGATAGTCGCCAGGTGTTGCTCCAATGGCCTGGCGAAACCGGTTGCTGAAATGGCTGGCACTGGCAAACCCGCACATCAAGGCAATTTCCCCCAGCGGCATTTCCCCCAGCCGCAACAGCCCACAAGCCCGGTGCAGCCGCCGGGCCAGCAGGTACTGGTGTGGCGGTAGCCCGAAACTGGTGCGGAACATGCGCGCAAAGTGGTATTCGGACAGGTTGCAGCGCAAGGCCAGTTCACCCAGGGTAATCGGCTGGTCCAAGTGCGCCTCGATGTACTCGACCATCTGCCGGCGCAGGTTTGGCGCCAGCCCGCCCTTCAGGCGCAGGCCTTGGCGCAGCCCGACCTGGCTGAGCAGCGCATGGTCGACAATCTCGTGTGCCAGGCTGCTGGCCAGCAGGCGCTCGCCGGGCTCGTCCCAGTCCAGGGTAATCAGTTGGCGAAAGCGCGCGGCCTGTGGCGGGTCGTCGAGAAAGGTCGCTTCCTGCAACTGCAGTTCACGCGGCTCCCGGTCGAGTAGGCGCACGCAACCCAAGGCGAACTGCGCCTCGCTGAGATACAGGTGCGCGAGGCGGATTCCACCATTGACCACCCAGTTCGATTCCTGCCCGGCCGGCATCACGCACAGCTTGCCCGGCGCGCCCTTGTCGGCCGGGCGCTGGCGGCGGAAAGTGCCGGTGCCGTCGGCGATGTAGCACGACAGGGTGTGATGGGTCGGTGCCTGATAATCGCGGGCATCATCCCGGTTGCTCCACAACGCCGCCGCCAGCCCATCGCCCAGGTGCGCGCTCAGCTCCAGCCGGGCGTGGGGCGAGGCGTGCATGGCGTTGAACACTTGCAGCTGCGTGAGTGGGGTCATGGGCGAATCCTCTTGCCTGTCATCGTACTGCGGCTGTGGTCGAGTGACATCCATCAGGGCAAGAAAAGCGCAAGTTTGTGCAAGCGGGCAAACGCTGATCGGAAGAACACTGGCGATCCCTGTGGGAGCGGGCTTGCCCGCGAAGCGCCGGGCACCGATCTTGAAAGGCCAAGGAACCACCGCCATGAACCTGTCACTGTACCTGCTCACCGTCCTGATCTGGGGTACCACCTGGATCGCCCTGAAGCTCCAGCTGGGGGGGGTCGCCATCCCGGTCTCGATCGTTTACCGCTTTGCCCTGGCCGGGCTGATCCTGTTCGCCATCCTGCTGCTCACCCGCCGCCTGCAACCCATGAACCGCCGCGGCCACCAGATCTGCCTGGCCCAGGGCTTGTGCCTGTTCTGCGTCAATTTCATGTGCTTTCTCACTGCCAGCCAGTGGATTGCCAGCGGTCTGATCGCCGTGGTGTTCTCTACTGCGACGCTGTGGAACGCACTTAACGCACGGATTTTCTTCGGCCAGAAAATCGCCGCCAATGTACTGGGCGGCGGTGCGCTTGGGCTGCTCGGCCTGGGGCTGCTGTTCTGGCCAGAGCTGTCGCACCATGCGGCCAGCCGTGAAACCTTGTACGGCCTTGGTTTGGCCTTGCTCGGCACGCTGTGTTTCTCGGCGGGCAACATGCTGTCGAGCATGCAGCAGAAGGCCGGGCTCAAGCCCATGACCACCAATGCCTGGGGCATGGTCTACGGGGCGATGATGCTGGCGGTATATTGCCTGGCCAGCGGTATTCCTTTCGACATGGAATGGAACACCCGCTATATCGGGTCGTTGATGTACCTGGTGATACCGGGCTCGGTGATCGGCTTCACGGCCTACCTGACGCTGGTCGGGCGCATGGGGCCGGAGCGGGCGGCTTACTGCACGGTGCTGTTCCCGTTGGTGGCGCTGAATGTGTCGGCGGTGGCCGAGGGGTATCAGTGGACTGCGCCGGCCTTGTTGGGGCTGGTGGCGGTGATGGCGGGGAATGTGCTGGTGTTTCGCAAGCCCAAGGCTCGGGTGGCTGAGGACGTTGTGCTGGCCAAATAGGTAATGTGCTGCCTGCACCGGCCTCTTCGCGGGTGAACCCGCTCCCACAGGTACACCACAGCCCTCAGGACCTGTGCAATACCTGTGGGAGCGGGTTTACCCGCGAAGAGGCCAGTACAGGCAACGAATATCTATCAGCCCTTCCAAACCTGCGGATTCACCAGATCCCGCGGCCGCTCACCCAGCAGTGCCGCACGCAGGTTGTCTATCGCCCGGTTGGCCATGGCCTCTCGGGTTTCGGCAGTAGCCGAGCCGATGTGCGGCAAGGTCAGCGCGTTAGGCAGCTTGAACAGCGGCGAATCGCTCAGTGGTTCCTTCTCGTACACATCCAGGCCAGCCCCACGGATAGTGCCGTTTTGCAGCGCTTCGATCAGCGCCGCTTCGTCTACCACCGGCCCGCGCGCGATGTTGATCAGGAAAGCGCTCGGCTTCATCAGCTTCAGCTCTCGCGCACCGATCAACTTGCGGGTGGCCTCGGACAACGGCACCACGATCACGACGAAGTCCGCTTCTGCCAGCAACTGCTCCAGGCTGCGGAACTGCGCCCCCAGCTCTTGCTCCAGCGTGGTTTTACGGCTGTTGCCCGCGTAGATGACCGACATGTTGAAGCCAAAGCGACCACGGCGGGCAACGGCTGCGCCGATGTTGCCCATGCCGACGATACCCAGCGTCTTGCCGTGTACATCGCTGCCAAAGTGCGCCGGGCCCACGGTGGCCTGCCAGTTGCCGGCCTTGGTCCAGGCATCCAGTTCGGCGGTACGGCGGGCGCAGCCCATGATCAGCGAGAAGCCCAGGTCGGCGGTGCTTTCGGTCAGCACATCCGGGGTATTGGTCAGGGCGATGCCGCGTTCGTTGAAGTAGTCCAGGTCGTAGTTGTCGTAACCGACCGACACGCTGGACACCACCTCCAGCTTGCCTGCGCCTTCAAGCTGGGCGCGACCGAGCTTGCGGCCAACGCCGATCAGGCCATGGGCCTCGGGCAGGGCTTCGTTGAACTGGGCGTTTATGTCGCCGAGCTTGGGGTTCGGCAAAATCACGTTGAAGTCTTGCTGCAGGCGCTCGGCCATGGCCGGGGTGATACGGCTGAAGGCCAGGACGGTCTTTTTCATCGGGCAACTTCCACAAGAAAAGCTACAAGCTACAAGCTTCAA
Organism: Pseudomonas sp. FYR_2; assembly: GCF_043106425.1. Classification (NCBI taxonomy): domain Bacteria; kingdom Pseudomonadati; phylum Pseudomonadota; class Gammaproteobacteria; order Pseudomonadales; family Pseudomonadaceae; genus Pseudomonas; species Pseudomonas sp. FYR_2. Next base: position 98,973 of record NZ_JBICMM010000002.1, on the reverse strand, counting down.
GCCACAAGAAAAAGCCGTACCTGCTCCGGTCTGCCTTTTCTTGCGGCTTGCAGCTGCTACTAGTTGGCGATCAGCACCTGATGGGTTTTCAGGTCCGCCTCATGGGCCGCGAGAATCTCCGGCAGGGAATTGCGCAAGTACTCGACCCAGGTCTTGATCTTGGCATCCAGGTACTGCCGCGACGGGTAGATGGCGTACAGGTTCAGCTCCTGCAGGCGGTACTCGGGCAGCACCCGTACCAGGCTCCCATCACGCAGGCCGTCGATGGCCGAGTAGATCGGCAGCACGCCCACGCCCATGCCGCTGCGGATCGCGGTCTTCATGGCATCGGCGGTGTTCACCATGAACGGCGAGCTGGTGATGTTGACCATCTCCTGGCCTTCCGGCCCGTCGAACAGCCACTTTTCCAGCGGGATCACCGGGCTGACCATGCGCAGGCAGGCGTGCTTGAGCAGGTCGGCCGGCTTTTGCGCGCTGCCGTGGCGGGCGATGTAGCCGGGCGAAGCGCAGACGATGCTGTAGGTGATGCCCAGGCGTTGGGACACGAACCCCGAGTCGGGCAGTTCGGTGGCCAGCACGATGGACACGTCATAGCCTTCGTCGAGCAGGTCGGGCACGCGGTTGGCCATGGTCAGGTCGAAGGTCACGTCCGGGTGCGATTCGCGGTAGCGGGCAATGGCATCGACCACGAAGTGCTGGCCCACCCCGGTCATGGAGTGCACCTTCAGCTGCCCTGCGGGGCGCGCATGGGCGTCGCTGGCCTCGGCCTCGGCTTCTTCCACATAGGTAAGAATCTGTTCGCAACGCATCAGGTAGCGCTTGCCGGCCTCGGTCAACGCAATGCGGCGGGTGGTACGGTTGAGCAGCCTTGTTTGCAGATGGGCTTCCAGGTTGGAGACCGCCCGCGACACGTTCGCGGTGGTCGTATCCAGTTGTGCCGCCGCAGCGGTGAAGCTGCCTAGCTGGGCTACGCAACTGAAAGCACGCATGTTTTGCAGGGTGTCCATGGGTCACTCTCGATGTAGAGGACAAAATTGTGTCACGAAGTAACGATAAAAAGCTGAAAAGTTGCCTTCGACCAAAGGCGGATTATCGCTGTTTTGGTAACAAAGATTCGCAGGAATCTGCGCTTATCGCCAGTGCTGCCGCCCCCTAGAATTGCCCGGCCCCTTCACCTCTTCCTCGGGAAATCGCAGCTGTGCCGCGTCGCATCATCAGAACGCTCAATGCGTTCAGTGCCTGTGCCCTTGCCCTCACCTTGAGTGGCTGTATCGGAACCTGGGGCATCGCCCCGCAAAGCAAGACGCTGCAAGCCAATACCTTGACTACCGACGCGGCCATACGCGAAGCCGCGACAGATGCCCACTGGCCCGACCAGCAGTGGTGGCACGCCTATGGCGACCCCCAGCTGGACCGCTGGGTGGCCCTGGCCGTAGCCGGCAGTCCAAGCCTGGCCATGGCCGCCGCGCGGGTGCGCGAAGCCAAGGCCATGGCGGGTGTGGTCGAGTCGGCGGAAAAACTGCAGGTCAATGGCCAGGCCACGCTCAAGCGCCACAACTGGCCTGAAGACCAGTTCTACGGCCCTGGCGCGCTGTCTGGCGCCAACACCTGGGACAATAACGCCGCCTTCGGTTTCAGCTACGCCCTCGACCTGTGGGGCCGCGAACGCAATGCCAGCGAGCAGGCCGTGGACCAGGCGCACATGAGTGTGGCTGAGGCCCGCCAGGCGCAGCTGGAACTGCAAAACAATGTGGTGCGGGCCTATATCCAACTGAGCCTGCATTTTGCCCAGCGCGACATCGTCAAGGCCGAACTGCAGCAGCAAGAGCAGATCCTGGCCCTGGCCAAGCGCCGCCTGGACGCGGGCATCGGCACCCATTTCGAAGTCAGCCAGGCCGAAGCGCCGCTGCCGGAAACCCACCGCCAGCTCGACAGCCTCAACGAAGAAATCGCCCTGACCCGTAACCAACTGGCCGCGCTGGCCGGCAAGGGGCCGGGGGAGGGCGCACAGTTGCAGCGCCCGACCCTGGCCCTGGCCGCGCCGCTGAAACTGCCCTCCAACCTGCCTGCCCAACTGGTCGGCCAGCGCCCTGACGTGGTTGCCAGCCGCTGGCAGGTTGCCGCGCAGGCGCGTGGCATCGACGTTGCTCATGCCGGCTTCTTCCCCAACGTCGACCTGGTCGGCAGCCTGGGTTTCATGGCCACCGGCGGCGGCCCGCTGGAGTTCCTCACCGGGCGCAAGTTCAACTACAACGTCGGCCCGGCCATCAGCCTGCCGATCTTCGACGGTGGCCGCCTGCGCTCGGAGCTGGGCGTGGCCTCGGCGGGGTATGACGTAGCTGTGGCGCGCTACAACCAGACCGTGGTTGGCGCGCTGAAGAATATCTCCGACCAGCTGATCCGCCGCGAGTCGATGAAAGAACAATCGCATTTCGCTGCCGAATCCGTTGCTGCTGCGCAGAAAACCTACGACATCGCCATGGTCGCGTTCCAGCGGGGTCTTACCGATTACCTGAACGTGCTCAATGCGCAGACTTTGCTGTTCCGCCAGCAGCAAGTGCAACAGCAGGTGCAGGCCGCACGCCTGATCGCCCATGCCGAGCTGGTCACCGCGTTGGGCGGTGGCCTGCAGGCCGGGCAGGATGTGCCGAAAGAGGAACGCCAGGCCGCGCCGGCCACCCCGGCCACCCTGGCCATTTTCGACAAGAAGCCGGATAACGCCGAATGAGCACTTCCAGTTTGCCCGTGCGCTGGCTGCAAAGCCTGGAATGGCGCCGGGGCTTCTTTGCCTGGGCGCGCACCGACGGTGTGACCTGGGTTTACATCTTCAAGGTGCTGGCTGCCGCGTTCATCACCCTATGGCTGGCCATGCGGCTGGAACTGCCGCAACCGCGCACGGCCATGATCACCGTGTTCATCGTCATGCAGCCGCAAAGCGGGCATGTGTTCGCCAAGAGCTTCTACCGGGTGCTCGGCACCCTGGCCGGCTCGGCGATGATGGTGGCGCTGATCGCCATCTTCCCGCAGAACACCGAGCTGTTCCTGCCCAGCCTGGCTTTGTGGGTGGGCCTGTGCTCGGCCGGCGCCATGCGCTACCGCACCTTCCGCGCCTATGGCTTCGTGCTGGCCGGTTACACCGCAGCGATGATCGGCCTGCCGGTGCTGCAGCACCCGGACCAGGCGTTCATGGCAGCGGTATGGCGGGTGCTGGAAATTGCCTTGGGCATTCTGGTATCGACCTTCGTCAGTGCCGCGATCCTGCCGCAGTCGGCCAGTGCCGCCATGCGCAACGCCCTGTATCAGCGCTTTGGCGTCTTCGCCGGGGTGGTGGTGGAAGCCCTGCGCGGTGACAGCCAGAAAGACCGTTTCGAAAGCAGCAACGTGCGCTTTGTCGCCGAAGCCGTGGGCCTTGAGAGCCTGCGCAACGTCACCGCCTTCGAAGACCCGCACATGCGCCGCCGCAGTGGCCGGCTGGTGCGCATGAACAGCGAGTTCATGGCCATCACCACACGTTTCAATGCCCTGCACCGTTTGCTCGAACGCCTGCGTGCCCGTGGCCCCCTGCAGATCGTCAGTGCCATCGAACCGGGCTTGAACACCTTGGTGGAGCTGTTACAGCCCTACGTGGGCCGGGCGTTGACCGATGCCGATGCACTGCGCCTGACCCTGGAGCTGGCCGCCTACAAGGAAGGCCTGCAAGCCCAGGTGCGCGGGCTGCGCGCTGAGTACCTGGCGACCGAACCCAGCGAGGCCGACCTGCTCGACTTCCATACGGCGTTCGAGCTGCTGTACCGCTTTGTCGACGAAATGTTCAGTTATGCCGAAACCCACGCTTCGTTGGCGGCGCACAGGCACGAGCGTGAACAGTGGGACGAGCCCTATGTGGCACAGACCAGCTGGCTGGTGTCGCTGGCCGCCGGTGTGCGTGCCTCGGCGGTGCTGTTGCTGCTGGGCAGTTACTGGCTGCTCAGCGACTGGCCCAGCGGCGCCATGATGACCTTGATCGCTACCGTTACCGTGGGCCTTTCGGCGGCTTCGCCGAACCCCAAACGCATGTCGTTCCAGATGGCTTGCGGCACGGCTATCGGCGCTTTTGTCGGCTTCTTCGAAACCTTCTTCGTGTTCCCTTGGATCGACGGTTTTCCGCTGCTGTGCATGGTGCTGGCGCCGGTGTTCGTGCTCGGCGCGTTCCTTGCCTCGCGCCCGGCTTACGCCGGTTATGGCCTGGGCCTGCTGGTGTTCTTCGCCATCGGTTCGGTGCCGAACAACCTGACGGTGTATGACCCTTACACGTTCATCAACGACTACATCGGCATGGTCATCGGCATGTTCGTCTGCGCTGCTGCTGGCGCGATCATCCTGCCGCCCAACAGCCGCTGGCTGTGGAGCCGGCTGGAGCAGGAACTGCGTGAGCAAGTGCTGTTCGCCATCAGCGGCCGCCTACGCGGCCTGGGGTCGGCCTTCGAAAGCCGCACCCGCGACCTGTTGCACCAGGCCTACGGTCTGGCGGCCGGCAAGCCGCAGGTGCAAAGCCAGCTGATGGGGTGGATGTTCACCGTGCTGGAAATCGGTCACGCCGTCATCGAGCTGCGCAAAGAGCAGGCCCGTGCGCCGGTGCACCCGGCCTACGCCGAGTCACAACCGTGGCGCCAGGCCATCCGCGTGATGGGCCGCGCGCTGGCAAGGCTGTTCTTGCAGCCCAGCGCCAGCAACCACGAACGTGCGCTGGTGGCGGTGGACCACGCCATCGCCCGCGTGCAAGCCACCGACGAGCCGTTCGCCCGGCACTTCGATACCTCGGTGCTGCGCCGTGCGCAAAGCTACCTGCATTTCATCCGTTCTTCCCTGCTTGACCCACAGTCGCCACTGGCGCCGGCGAAAGGACTGCACCATGCCCCGTGAAATCGCCTTCCATGGCGTGTACATGCCCACCATGACCTTGATGTTCCTGTTCGCCCTGGGCCTGGCCTGGGGCCTGGACCGGTTCATCGCCAGCCATGATGGCTACCGCTTCTTCTGGCACCCGGCGCTGCTGCGTCTGAGCCTGTTCGTCTGCCTGTTCGGCGCCATGGCGCTTACTGTCTACTGGTGAGAATCCTTCGATGAAAAAGTTCTTCAGCCTGATCGCCACCCTGCTGGTGCTGGTCGCCGCCGTGGCCATCGGTCGCCAGTTGTGGCTGCACTACATGACCACGCCCTGGACCCGCGACGGCCGCGTGCGTGCCGATATCATCAACGTCGCCGCCGACGTGCCCGGCTACGTGGTGGACGTCCCGGTCAAGGACAACCAGCGGGTGAAGAAGGGCGACCTGCTGATCCAGATCGACCCCGAGCATTACCAACTGGCCGTCGACCAGGCCAAGGCACTGGTCGCCTCGCGCAAGGCGACCTGGGAAATGCGCAAGGTCAACGCCAAGCGCCGTGCCGACATGGACAACCTGGTGATCTCCAAGGAAAACCGCGACGACGCCAGCAACATCGCCAACTCCGCCCAGGCCGATTACCAGCAGGCGCTGGCTGAACTGGCTGCCGCCGAACTGAACCTCAAGCGCACCCACATCGTGGCCACGGTGGACGGTTATGTGACCAACCTGAATATCCATAAGGGCGACTATGCGCGTACCGGTGAAGCGGTGATGGCGGTGGTCGACGAGAACTCGTTCTGGGTGTACGGGTTCTTCGAAGAGACCAAGTTGCCACACGTGAAAGTGGGCGACCAGGCCGAGCTGCAGATGATGAGCGGCGAGCGCATCAAGGGCCATGTGGAGAGCATCGCCCGCGGCATCTACGACCGCGACAACCCGCAAAGCCGTGAGCTGATTGCCGATGTGAATCCGACCTTCAACTGGGTGCGGCTGGCGCAGCGTGTGCCGGTGCGGATTCACATCGATGAAGTGCCGGAAGGGTTTTTGCTGGCGGCGGGGACGACGTGTACGGTGGTGGTGAAGCCGAATACGCCTTGAGAGATATGTAACGTGGAAGATCGAGCGCCGCCCGCGCGGCGCATCGCGAGCTACGCTCGCTCCTACGTTTATTTCGGGCCAGTCAATTCTGTTGCAGGCGAGCGCGACCGCCTTGTTTGTACAACTCAATATCGAGCCATTCACCAAGGCGTTCGCGTGCAGATCCCATAGGATAAATTGGCCTGAAACAAACGTAGGAGCGAGCGTAGCTCGCGATGCGCCGCACGGGCGGCGCTCGATCTACCAGGCGGTACACCTCTCAAGTCATTCACCCGCAGCCCCCACCAATACCGGCACCTTAACCCGATCAATCACCTTCGCGCTGATCGACGGGTCCAGCAACCGCCCCAGCCGCGACAGGTGGCGGTGGCCCATGATGATCAGCTCGCAGTTCAGCTCCTGCGCCTTGGTCACGATCACTTCGACCGGTTGCCCGGCCACCATGCAGCCCTGGCTGGCGAAGCCGGCTTGCTGCAACGCGCGCACGGCCTCGGCCACAGCGTGGTCGGCATGTTGCTGTTCCTCGCAGGCGGCGGGGTATTCCTCCAGTTCTTCAGCGGTGTAGGGCGCGGGTTGGTCGTGGACGGCGAAGGTGGAGTCGATGGCCAGCAATACGTGCAGTTCGTGTTCGCCGGGGCGGCAGTAGCGGCGAGCGAGGGTGAGCAGGGCGCTGGAAGCTGGGGAGGCGTCGATGGCGATCAGGACTGGGGAGGGCATGCTGGATCCTTGGCTGATGTGTTTACAGGATCGGCCTCTTCGCGGGCCTGCCAATGCTGCATTTAAGGCCGAACCCGACCATCGAATAAATGCCCCGCCACGCACGAGCGCATTGCGTCTGGTGCAATCCACCAACCTGCTACCATCACCATTCCCACAGCTGCCACGGAAAACGGCCATGCAACTCCCGGACATGAACCTGCTCGTCGCCCTTGATGCCCTGCTCGACGAGGGCAGCGTGGTCGGCGCAGCACAGCGCATGAACCTGAGCCCGGCGGCGATGAGCCGGACCTTGGGGCGTATTCGCGAGGCCATGGGCGACCCGATTCTTGTGCGTGCCGGTCGTGGCCTGGTACCGACGCCACGGGCGCTGGCCCTGCGCGAGCAGGTGCATAGGCTGGTAGAGCAGGCCGGGCAGGTGTTCCGCAGCCGAGACGATGTCGACTTGGTGAACCTGGACCGTGCCTTCAATATTCGCACCAATGATCTGTTCATTGCCTTGTACGGCGCCCAGCTCCTGCGCATGATGCTGGCCCAGGCGCCGCGTACGGTGTTGCGGTTCGTCCCGGAGGGCAGTGGTGACGATGATGCGGTGCTGCGCAACGGGCATATCGACCTGATCATCAGTTCGGCCGTTGTGCTGGGCCCGGAAATCAAGGTGCAGAGCCTGTTCAACACCTACTTCGTGGGCCTTGCGCGTGTGGGGCACCCGATCTTCGACGCCCCGATCACCCCTGAGCGTTTCGCCGCCTACCCGCAGATCAGCGTATCCCGGCGTGGCCGCGCCAATGGGCCGATCGATGTGGCGCTGGCCAACCACAAGGTGGAGCGTCGGGTAGCGCTGATCACCACCAGCTTCCACTCGGCCATGTTTTCGTTGCCCGATTCAGACCTGATCCTGCCGATACCGGCCAATATCCTCAACAGTGTGCAGCGGTTGAAGTTGCCATTGCGCTCGTTCGAGATCCCCGTGACGTTGGAAAAGGTCAATGTGAAGCAGGCATGGCACCCGCGATTCGATAACGATCCCGCGCATCGCTGGCTACGCCAGACGTTGAAAGCGTGCGGCAGTATTGATCCGTGACGCTGCTGACGATTGCGTCTGACACAATATAAAACTGCCAACAAGTCAGTTTTCGTCAGCATTCGACCTTCTTAAACTTGCTCCAGCCTCGAAATGGTTGCTGGAGATGTAATTTCATGAGTTCCCTGACCGCACCCTCTGCGGCGTTGGCCGCCGCCCCCGCGCCGGTGGCACCTGCGCAGACGGCGTTCGGCGTGCAGGTGGTGGTGGGGCTGTTCGGTGTATTGCTGGCCGTGCTGTGCGCGGGCCTGAACGAGTCAGTCACCAAGATTTCCCTGGCCGATATCCGCGGAGCCATGGGCATCGGTGCCGATGAAGGCGCCTGGCTGCTGGCGGTGTACAGCGCCGCCTCGGTCTCGGCCATGGCCTTTGCGCCGTGGCTGGCCACCACCTTCTCACTGCGGCGCTTCACCATGAGCGCCATTGGCCTGTTCGCCGTGCTTGGCCTGCTGCAGCCGTTCGCCCCCAACCTGCACAGCCTGATGCTGCTGCGTGTACTCCAGGGCTTTGCCTCGGGTGCGTTGCCGCCGATGCTGATGAGCGTGGCCCTGCGCTTTCTGCCGCCGGGCATCAAGGTCTATGGCCTGGCCTGCTATGCACTGACCGCCACTTTCGGCCCCAACCTTGGCACGCCGCTGGCGGGGCTATGGACCGAGTACGTCGGTTGGCAATGGGCCTTCTGGCAGATCATCCTGCCGTCGGCGCTGGCCATCGTCTGCGTGGGCTGGGGCCTTCCGCAAGACCCGCTGCGCCTGGAGCGTTTCAAGCAGTTCGACTGGCGCGGCGTGTTGCTGGGCCTGCCCGCCATCGGTTGCATCGTGCTGGGCCTGTCGCTGGGTGACCGTTGGGGCTGGTTCGATTCGCCGCTGATCTGCTGGCTGCTGGGTGGTGGCCTGCTGCTATTGGTGCTGTTCATGTTCAACGAATGGTCCGAGCCGCTGCCGTTTTTCCAGTTGCGCATGCTGCAGCGGCGCAACCTGAGTTTCGCCTTGGTGACCTTGGCCGGCGTGTTGATCGTACTGTCGGGCGTGGGCAGTATCCCGTCGGCGTACCTTGCGCAGATCCAGGGATACCGCCCGGCACAGACCAGCCCGCTGATGATGCTGGTGGCGATGCCGCAACTGATCGCCCTGCCGCTGACGGCAGCCCTGTGCAACATCCGCGCAGTGGACTGCCGCTGGGTGCTGGGCATCGGCCTGGCGATGCTGGCGGTGTCATGTGTCGGCAGCAGCCTGCTGACCAGCGAGTGGATCCGTGGCGACTTCTACCCGTTCTACCTGTTGCAGGTGTTCGGCCAGCCCATGGCGGTGCTGCCACTGCTGATGCTGTCCACCAACGGGATGACCCCACAGGAAGGCCCGTTCGCCTCCAGTTGGTTCAACACTGTCAAAGGCCTGTCTGCAGTCATCGCGGGTGGCTTGCTGGATGCACTTGGCACCCTGCGCCGGCACTTCCACTCCAATCACCTGGTGGACAGCCTGGGCAACGCCCCGCTGGTCGACGACAGCGTTGCGGGCCTGGCCCGGCGTATTCACGACCAGGCGCTGGTGCTGACCTCCGCCGACCTCTACCTGGTCATGGCTGGCATCGCCGTGGCCCTGATCTGCCTGATTCCTTTCGTGCCTACCCGGGTCTACCCGCCGCGTGCGGTGGCCTGAACCCTGGATGAATTCGAGAACCGCTGAAATGACCAACAACCGCAAAACCCTGTTCATTGGCTCGGTATTGGCCGTGGCCGTTCTGGCTGGCATTGTCGGCCCCTGGATGTTCGGCAGCGACCACCGCCAGAGCACCAACGATGCCTACGTCATTGCCGACTACACCGTAGTCGCGCCCAAGGTGGCAGGCTTCATCAAGGACGTACGGGTAGAAGACAACCAGCAGGTCTCGGCAGGCCAGTTGCTGGCGACCATCGATGCCCGTGACTACCAGGCCGCCCTGGATGCCGCTCAGGCCCAGTTGCTGGTGGCTCAGGCGCAAAGTGCCGATGCCCGCGCCACGCTCGAGCGCCAGGCCGCATTGATTGCCCAGGCCGAGGCGGCGGTGAAAGCGGCCCAGGCCGAAACAGCGTTCGCCGACCATGAAGTCAACCGCTACAGCCGCCTGGCCGAGCAGGGCGCTGGTACCGTTCAGAATGCCCAGCAGGCACGCAGCGGCGTCGACCAAGCCCGCGCTCGCCTGGCCAATGCCCAGGCGGCGCTGGTGGCGGCGCGTAAGCAAGTGGACATCCTCACCGCCCAGGTGGCCAGTGCCGATGGCCAGCTCAAGCGTGCCGAAGCCGGCGTGGAAAAGGCACAGCTCGACCTGTCCTACACCCGCATCACGGCGCCGGTGGATGGCATGGTCGGCGAGCGCGCCCTGCGCGTGGGCGCTTACGTCAATCCCGGCGCACGCCTGTTATCGGTGGTGCCGTTGCAGCAGGCCTATGTGGTCGGCAACTTCCAGGAAACCCAGCTGACCCATGTGCAGCCGGGGCAGCCGGTGAGTATCAGCGTTGACACCTTCTCCGGTGAAACGCTGCAAGGCCACGTAGAGAGTATCGCCCCGGCTACCGGCGTGACCTTCGCTGCGGTCAAGCCAGACAACGCCACCGGCAACTTCACCAAGGTTGTGCAGCGCATCCCGGTGAAGATCGTGTTCGATGACGGGCAGCCGTTGCTCTCCCGCTTGCGGGTGGGCATGTCGGTGGAGGCGACCATCGATACCCGTGGCGACAAGCTGGATGGCAAAGAGGTAAGCGCACGATGAAACCTGCATTACGCTTGAGCCCCTTGCTGCTGGCTGTGTTGATGGCCGGTTGCACGATGGGCCCGGACTTCCTGCGCCCCGACAGCCAGGCACCGCAACAGTGGGCGCCGGTTCAAGGCCAGGCAGCACCCAGCCAGCCGCAAGCCGAACCGCTGGAGCTGCGCTGGTGGGAAACCTTTCATGACGGACAGCTCAGTGCGCTGATCCAGCGCGTTGCCGAACGCAACCTCGACCTGCAGATGGCCAGTGCCCGCTTGCTGCAAAGCCGCGCCTTGCGCAGCACCGTGGCGGCTGATGAAGTGCCGTCGGTAGACGCGAACGCTGGCTACAGCCGTGCCCGCAACAGCGCCGAAGGCCTGAGCGACCCGTCTGGCAAGGCGGGCAAAGAGGCCTACAACCTCTGGCAGGGCGACCTGGTGGCCGGTTGGGAACTGGACCTGTGGGGCCGCGTGCGGCGCCAGGTGGAGGCTGCTGATGCCACGGTCGAAGTGGCCGAGAATGACCGCCGTGGGGTGCTGCTGGCCTTGCTGTCGGAGACCGCCGGCAACTACATCCAGTTGCGTGCTGTACAGCACACCCTTGATGTGACGCAGGACAACCTGAAGGTCGCCCGACACAGCCTGAAGCTCTCCGAAGATCGCCAGGCCGAAGGTGTCGCCACGCGTCTGGACGTGGCCCAGGCCAGTGCCCAGGTCGCTTCTATCGAAGCCCGCCTGCCAAGCCTGGAGGCCCGGCGCGATGACTTGATCAACGCCCTCAGCCTGCTCGCCGCCGAACCGCCGCGCAGCCTCCAGACTGAGTTGCTGCGAGGCGGTGAACTACCCGCGCCGCAGCAGAAGTTTGCCATCGGCCTGCCGTCCGAACTGGCCGAGCGCCGCCCGGACATCCGCCAGGCCGAAGCCCGCCTGCATGCCGCCACGGCTAGCATTGGGGTGGCCAAGGCTGATTTCTATCCGAGTATCCGCTTGTCGGGCAGCGTCGGTTTCCAGGCCATGCAGTTGTCTGATTTCGGCGGCTGGGATTCGCGCCGCTTTGCCTTCGGGCCACAGTTGTCGTTGCCGATCTTCGAGGGTGGCCGGCTCAAGGGCACCCTGGAACTGCGCGAGGCGCAGCAGCAGGAAGCGGCGCTGAACTACCGCAAGGTGGTGCTGGGCGCCTGGCATGAGATCGACGATGTGCTTCGCCTGTACAACGCCAGCCAGTTGCGCCGTGACCACTTGGCCGAGGCTGTGAGGCAGAACCGCATCGCCCTGGAAACCGCCCAGCGCCAGTATGTGGAAGGGGCAGTGGACTTTCTCAATGTGCTGACGGTGCAGGGTGCATTGCTGGCCAGCGAGGAGCAGTGGATCGACAGCTCGGCGGCGGTGTCCCAGGCGCTGGTGGGGCTGTACAAGGCCCTAGGGGGTGGCTGGCAGGCGTTTGATGAGCAGCCGGTGAAGAAAGCATAAAAAGCGGGGCCGCTGTCCGGCCCATCGCCGGCAAGCCAGCTCCCACAGGTACAGCGCAGGCCTAGGGCCTGGTGGGATCCTGTGGGAGCGGGCTTGCCCGCGAAGAGGCCGGTACAGGCAGCCCAAAACTCACAGCGGCCGCAGTAGCCCAAACCGCTTGCGCAACGCCCAATCCAGCACCCGCCGAGGCAGCAACCGGGCCATCAGCGGCAGCGCCGTACTGCCATTCCCCAACCGCACCACAGCGGGTACCGGTGACTTACCAGCGGCCGCCAGTACGCCTTGGGCAAACACCGCCGCCGAAGTCGGTTTGTCCTGCGAAGCCCGCGCCCGTGCCTGTACATGCTCACGCAACGGCCACCACGCCGAATCCGCCGCCAGCACCTGCTCCGCCTGGCGCTGGGCGTTGTTGGCAAACTGCGAGGCAATCGCGCCCGGCTGCACTTCCATCACCTGCACACCGAACGGCGCCAGCTCCAGGCGCAAAGCATCGCTCAAGGCATGTACAGCGGCTTTCGAGGCGCAGTAGGCACCGGCGAACGGTGTGACCAGCACACCGGAAACACTGCCGATGTTCACCACTGTTCCTCGTGAGCGGCGTAGCAACGGGAACAGCGCGCGGGTTACGCCCACCACGGCGAACACGTTGGTTTCGAACTGCTGGCGCAGGGCGTCCACGCCACCGTCGAGCAACGGGCCCATGGCGCCGTAGCCGGCGTTGTTGACCAGGATGTCGAGGGTTTCGAGCTCCTCGGCCAGGCGGGCCAGGGCCTCGCTGTCATTTACGTCCAACTGCCGCGCGGTAAAACCGGCGGCGCTTAACACTTCAACATCCTCCGCCTTGCGCGCAGTGGCCCAGACGGTGTGGCCGGCATCGCGGAAGGCGTCGGCCAGTGCGCGGCCGATGCCGCTGGAACAACCGGTGATCAGAACGGTGGGCATGGGGGGAGGCCTTTGATTAATTGGCGAAGGTGCCTTGCAGGTGTTCGGCACGGAATTCCAGCGTTTGCGGCCGGTACCCGGAGCGCAGCGGTGGCAATGGCAGGCAGTCTTTCCACTCGGCCCCTGGCTGCAATTCACCCGGCCCTCGATAGCGTGGGGCGTTGTAGGTGTTCTCGGCCAGGTTCACGGTATCGCCCGGCGCATACGCCGCCACCCGCCAGCGCAGTTCGGTAAGCGGCACCTTGTTGCCGTTTTTCATGCGTACTTGCAACGCACGGTCGGCAGGGCATTGTTCGGGGGCATAAACGAGGCGCAAGTCCAGGCGGGCCAGTCGTGAGGTTTCGCGGTTGTCCTGCCAGACGACAAACAACGCCACCAAACCCAGGCCGCACACAGCAGCCAGCGAAATCGGCAGGGCCTTGGCCGGGTAGCGCAACAGCAGCACCAGCCAGGTAAGAATGAGGAAGGCACCGATGATCATGGGGCGGGCAGACCTTGGTTGCGCACTGTCTGACCATCGTAGCCTGAAATGGGAAAGGGCCGCAAAGCGGCCCTCGGTGTTGCTTACTGCGCGATGGTCTTCACTGAAACACCACGCTCGACGGGTGTGGAGGTTCGTCCGTACACATCCTCGAAACGTTCGATATCATCCTCGCCCAGGTAACTCCCGGACTGCACTTCGATGATCTCCAGCGGGATCTTGCCCGGGTTGCGCAGGCGGTGGATCGAGGCAATCGGAATGTACGTAGACTGGTTCTCGGTCAGCAGGAACACGTTCTCGTCACACGTCACCTCGGCAGTACCCGACACCACGATCCAGTGCTCGGCACGGTGGTGGTGCATCTGCAGCGACAGGCTGGCGCCCGGCTTGACGGTGATGTGCTTGACCTGGAAGCGGCCGCCCATGTCCACCGAGTCGTACGAGCCCCACGGGCGATACACTTCCAGGTGGTTTTGGGTTTCGGTGCGGCCCTGTTCGTCCAGGGTCTTGACCATCTGCTTCACGCCCTGGACCTTGTCCTTGTGGGCGATCATCATAGCGTCCTTGGTCTCGACCACCACGATGTTTTCCAGGCCGATCACCGACACCAGCTTGCCGTTGCCATGGATCATGCAGTTGCGGCTGTCCTGCACCACCACGTCGCCTTTGGTGACGTTGCCATCCTCGTCCTTCTCGTGCACCTCCCACAGCGATGACCAGCAGCCCACATCGCTCCAGCCGGCCGACATCGGCACCACGCAAGCGCGCTGGGTTTTTTCCATCACCGCGTAGTCGATGGAGTTGTCCGGGCAGCAGGCGAAGGTGGCTTCGTCGATGCTCAGCACATCGCCATCCTCCTGGCTGCGCTCCAGGGCCAGCACGCAGGTGTCATAGATGTCGCCGTCGTGCTTTTTCAGTTCTTCGAGGAAGCGGCTGGCGCGGAACAGGAACATGCCGCTGTTCCAGAAGTAGCCACCGGCCTGGACGAACTCGGCGGCGCGTTTCTCGTCGGGCTTTTCAACAAACTGGGCAACCCGCGCCACACCTTCGGGCAGCAGGGCGTCCTGGCTGGAGCGGATGTAGCCGTAGCCGGTTTCCGGTTTGGTCGCCGGCACGCCGAACAGCACCATCTCGCCACGCTCGGCGGCCACGGTGGCCAGAGCCAGGGCGCGTTGCAGGGCCTTCTGGTCATCGATCACATGGTCGGCGGGCAGCACCAGCATCAGCTCGTCGCGGCCTTCGTTGACCAGCTTCATGGCGGCCATGGCCACGGCGGGTGCGGTGTTTCGGCCGAACGGCTCCATCAGGATGCCTTGGGTTTCCAGTTTCAGCGCCGCCAGCTGCTCCTGAACGATGAACTTGTGGTCCTTGTTGCAGACCACGATCGGCGTGTCCATGCCTTCGAACACTAGGCGCTCGATGGTTTGCTGGAACAGCGTGTGTTCGCCGGTCAGGGCCAGGAACTGCTTGGGGAACTGCTTGCGCGACAGAGGCCACAGACGCGAACCGCTACCACCAGAAAGAATTACCGGGATCATCATGTTTCTCCAATAGTCGTTAATAGGCAGAGGGATCAGTTGCTAGCCACGGGGCGAGTTACCCACACCGGCGACAAGGCGTTGCCGGAACCCGTTACGTACAGCACTGCGGCTTCGCCGCGCTCCAGGGCGACGGGTTTCACGTCGCCCACTTTCTTGTCGCCTTGGAACAACGCCAGGTTGACCTTCACCGGGTTGATTTCACGTTCGCCACGGCCGTTGGCGGCCACCGGCTTGACCACTTCGGTCTTGCCATCGGCGGTTTTCAGGGTGAGCTGCTGGTCGCTCAGGTTCTGCACGCGCACCAGGGCTTTCTGCTTGTTCTTGAAAGGCGGTTCTTCGATCAGCTGGGGGTTGCCGCTGCTGCTGTTGACCAGGGTGTAGTACTTGTCCGAGGCCAGCTTCACCGGCACGCTCTTGCCGCCGACCTGGGCGGTGTAGTCGCCGCCTGGCAGGAAGCTGAAGTCGCTGCTGGCCTGAGCGCCTACCTGTTTGATCTGGGTGTTGCCGACCGAAGCGGCAGCGGGTGCGCTGGCGGCGTTGTACAGGCGCACGAAGGTCGAACCTTTCGGCGCGCTTGGGCCATACAGGGCGGCGTCGGCACCGGCGAAGGCCTGCATCGAAGCAAGGGAAAGGCCGGCCGCGAGGGTGAGGGCTTTGGCAATGGAAGTCTTGGTAGTCATGTGCATTTCCTCTCTATCGTTCAGTGGTTCGTCCGGGTGGACGACAAGGCCAGGTTTTCTTCGGATTTACGGGTGTTCTTCAGCTGCGCGATCCACTGCGGGTCGAAGCTGCTGAGGTCGTTTTTCATGGGCAGATAACGTTCGGGGAACTCCCACACCACCACTTGCGGTGCGGCGTTCTTGAAGGCATCGGTTTGCAGGTACTTGAGCATTGGCAGCAGCGGGCCATGGCCGTCTTCGGCGTAGTTGGCCACGTCGCTGCGCAGGGCTTGTTGCAGCGCACCCAGGAAGTTCCAGTGCGGGTTGGCGCTGTAGCTGGTGCCCACCAGCGCTACCGGGATTTCGTTGTTCGCGAATAGGGCGTCGTCGCCTTCAGCCGCTGCTTCTGCCGGGTGGGTGGTGCGTTGTTGCAGGTTGTCCGGGGTTGGCAGCAGGTTGCTGAACAGCGGGTCGAGCGGCAGGAAGTTGGTCAGGTCGCCTTTGTACGGCGCCGTGCTGCCGGCTTCGGTGACGAAGGTTTGCGGCTCGCCGTTGAGCAGGTTCTGTCGGCTTACGGCTTCAGCCAGCGCCTGCGCTGCCACTTCGGCGCCCATCGGCGTCCAGTGGGTGTCGGTGCGCAGGAACACCTGGCCACGGGCCTTGGCTTGTTCCATGGCCGCTTGCAGGTCCGGGGCGAACACGTTGGCCTGGCGCACCTGGGCATGAAACTGGTTGTACAGGTCGTCGTGCAGGCTGGCCGGTTGCTCCTTGCCCAGGTATTCCGAATAGATACGCGCCTTGGCCGGCACGATGGCCAGTACCAGCTGGCTGCCGTGCTGCTGCAGGGTGTCGCGCACGCCGCGGATCAGCGCTAGGTTTTCCTGCATCAGTTGCTCGGCACCGGCAGTGGGCTTGAACTCTTCGTCGCTGAACAGCCACTGGTCGCGGCCCAGCACCACACCGGGGCGGCCTTCGTTGAACAGCTTGAAGTCCAACGCGGCCCAGAGGTTGGTGCCCAGGCGCTTGATGGGGAATTCGGCGTCGTAGTGGGTTTCGGCGGCCTTGGCCAGCTTGCCGTTGAGCACGGTCATCTGCTCGGTGCGCTGGAAGCTTTGCAGGCCACCGGTGGACCACACGCCCATGCCCACCAGCAAGCCGAGGAACGACAGTGAATAGGTGATGCGTAAAGTACGGTTCATGTCATCGGCCTCAGAACTGGAAGTACAGGAACGGCGAGTAGCTTTGCGCCGAAAGCTTGAGGATCGAGGCCACGAACAGCAGGAGCACAAGGGCGCGGGTCATCACCCGGGTCCAGTCCAGGCCGATCGAGCCGTCAGCGTTGACTTGCACCGGGGTAGCCTTGGGCGTCGGCTTGGCATTGCGGTAGAAGTCGCGCAGGCCGAAGTACGCCAACGTGATGTAGGCAATGATCAGGGTTGCCACTTGCAGGCCGGTGAGGTTGGCGCGGTTGAGTTCCGACAGCTGCCAGTCGACAAAGCTGAACATGGCGCCGTACATACGGCCTGCCACGTGCAGGTTTTCGGCGCGGAAGATCACCCAGCCGACCACCACCAGCAGGAAGGTGAACGCCCATTTCACCGGGTTGAAGCGCTGCGGATTGGTGTCGATACCCAGCGCACGCTCGATGGCCAGCCACATGCCGTGCCAGGCGCCCCAGATGATGTAGGTGAAGTTGGCGCCGTGCCACAGGCCGCCCAGCAGCATGGTCAGGAACAGGTTGCGGTAGGTGTTGAAGGTGCCTTTGCGGTTACCGCCCAAGGTGATGTACAGGTAGTCGCGCAGCCAGGTCGACAGGCTGATGTGCCAGCGCCGCCAGAACTCGGTGATCGACTGGCTGATGTAGGGCTGCTTGAAGTTCTCCATGAAGCGGAAGCCCATCATCAGGCCCAGGCCGATGGCCATGTCGCTGTAGCCGGAAAAATCGAAGTACAGCTGCGCGGTGTAGGCCAGCGCGCCCAGCCACGCATCGCCCGTGGTCGGGTATTGCAGGGCGAAGCAGTGGTCGGCGACTACCGCCAGGGTGTCGGCGATGAACACTTTCTTGATGAAGCCCTGCATGAAGCGGGTGCAACCTTCGGAGAACTTGTCCAGAGTGTGGGTGCGGTTGTTGAACTGGTCGACCAGGTCCTTGAAGCGCAGTACGGGGCCGGCGATCAGGTGCGGGAAGATCGCCACGAACGCTGCGAAGTCGATGAGGTTGCGGGTAGCCGGGGTGTCGCCACGGTACACGTCGATGATGTAGCTGATCGACTCGAAGATGTAGAACGAGATACCGATCGGCAGCAAAACATGGGTGAGAATGAACGGCTCCAGGCCGAACGAGCTGATGATCGCGTTCAGGCTGTCGACACCGAAGTTGGCGTATTTGAAGTAGCCGAGAATCGCCAGGTCGACGCCCACGCCCAGCAGCAGCCAGCGCTGGGCCGGCTTGGTGCGCACGCCGGAGGCGCCGACTTTAAGGCCGATCCAGTAGTTCCACAGGGTGACCCCGGCGAACAGGGCCAGGAAGTCCACCCGCCACCAGGCATAGAAGATGTAGCTGGCGACCAGCAGCAGCAGGTTGCGATAGCGTTGCCCGCTCAAGTAGTACAGGCCGAGGAAGATCGGCAAGAACAGGAACAGGAACACGTTGGACGAGAAGACCATCCCGGTTCTCCTTTTTGTTCACAGCATCCGGGGCACAGCGCCCCCCAAACCCCCCAGTGCAAAACCGGGAGGCAACTTAGGTCCCTGTGGGAGCGGGCTTGCCCGCGAAGAAGTTTTCGCGGTGCATGGCAAGGGCTTCGCCCTTGTTCGCGGGCAAGCCCGCTCCCACAGGTTCCGATCCCATACAGGGGTTAGCTCATTTCTTGCTCTCTGCGCTCGGGTCATAGACCCGGGTCAGGTTGCCGCCGAGCCTGAAACTGTCGAACGGCTGCATGCCGTGCTTGCGTTCGAGCGTGTCGCCCACGCACTGGTACAGCGCGCACCAGGGTTCGAGCCAGGCGTACTTGCTGTCGACCTTGAGGTCTTTCATGTCTTGTTTTTCGCCTGCGCGTTCCGCGAAGTGCTTAGGGTCGCGAGCGCCGTACAGCACGCCTTCACCCAGACGCTGCAGGGCGAAGTTGTTTTCGCTGCGCAGGTCCACACCGTTGGCTTTGGCAAAGCTGGCGATCATCGCCAGCGGTGGCAGGGCGTAGTTGTGGTAGGCCAGGGCGCGCTGTTTGCGTTTGATCTCGTTGGGCAGGAAGCCCTGCTCGTCGACCTGGTTGGCGCCGATCTTGTATTCCTTCACGGCCCAGTCGAACAGGTCGCGGCGGTTGGTCGCCACCGAGGTGGCCATGACCGACCAGGCGGCCCAGTAGCTGTGGTTGTTGATCTTCGCCAGCGGCAGGTTGCTCCAGTCGCGCACGGTTTGCTCGGCCAGGCGGGCGAACCATTTCTCGATCAGCTCGGCCTCGGCCTGGTGCGCCGCCAGCGGCTGCGAGTTGGAGAACTTCAGGCGCAACCACGAACCACTCATGCTGCCCAGCGCCCATTTGCGCATGGATTTGCCGGTGTGGTTGTAGTGGGTGGACATCAGCGCATCGGCACGCGCCCAGGTGCCCAACCAGGTCAGGGCGCAGTCGAGTTGTGCCGGGCGTCCGTCGCGCATGTACTGGTTGACCATCTTGGCCACGCCACGCTCCAGGGTGGTGATGTCCTTGGTGGAATCGCGGAAGGCCTGCTCTGAATCCTCGTTGAGGGTTGCCCGGGCACTGTCCGAACCTTCGTACTTGCTGCGGAACTGCAGCGCACCGGTGTACGGCTTAGGCGTTGCTTCGCAGCGGAAATGACCGTCGCCTGTCTTGAGCTTTTCGATCCCTTCGTAGTACCCCTGGGGGGGTACCAGCGCGGCGTGCGCGGCCCCCCCGAACAGGGCCAGCGCGAGCAGGGCGGGGCGGAAAATTTGCTTGAAGGTGGTCATGGGTCGCCTCACTGGCCGGCCTGCGCGGTGTGCGCGGGCACGGCGAAGTTGTTGCGTTTGCAGAGCTTGGCTTCGACTTTCTGGGTGCCGCTTTCCGGCCCCTGCACCTCGAACGCCAGCAGGCGCTGGCTGGCCCAGTCCTCGTCTTCACGCATCTGGAAGACAAAGCGGCCGTCGGTGTCGGAGGTTTCCGGTTTTTCCAGCTTGATGTCTTCGTGGCGGCCGTTGAGGTACCACAGGGTGGCCTGCAACACCTTCACCGACGGGTCTTCGAACTTCACGTCCATCTGCAGGTTGCGGTTGATCAGCTCTTTGATCACGCCGCCCTTGCCGTTGACCATCAGTTCGTTCTTGCCGGGCTTGAGGGTGGTGCTGGCGCTCATCAGGGCCGGGCGGTCGTCGCAGCCGTCGTCGAGCAGGCCAAGGATTTGCCGCCAGATGGTTTCCTGGTCCAGGCGGTATAGCGGGGAGAACTCCCAGATCAGGATCTTCGGCGGGTTCTTCTGGAATTCCTCGCTGCCCAGGTACTGGATCATCGAGCCTTCCAGGCCACCGCCAGGGAAGGCGACGTTGAGCACGTCGGCACCGATGTACTGTTCGAGGAAGCCCGAGAAGTTGTAGTTCTTGCCACTGTGGCTGGTGCCGACCAGGGTGATCTGCGCGTTGCCGCCGTCACCGAACAGGTCGTCGCCACCACCGCTGGCACCTTTAGGCTCGGTGGCGAACTGGTCCATGTACTGCACCGCATAGCTGGTGCCGCAGAGCTGGCCGGCGACGTTGTGCAGGGTGCCGGTCTTGCCCATGCGCCCGGATTTTTTCGTTTCGAATTCCTTGCGCGGGATGCCTTCGAAGGCCGGCATGTGGTGCACGGTGTCGGCCACGATTTTGGCGGCGCGTTCGGCGCCGTATGGCGTCCAGTGTTGGTCGCCACGGAAGTAGAAGTCCTTGCCCTGGTCGGCGGCGGCCAGCTGTTCGTTGGTCAGCGGCGACAGGTCGGGCACGTTGTAGCCCATGCTCGCAAAGCGCTTGAGCATGGCCTGGTAGTTACCCAACGCCTTTTGGTAATCGAAGGCGGCTTTCTCGGCCGGGTTGAGCATGTTGCGGTTCACCAGGCCACGGGTCGGTTGGTACACCACCACCAGTTCCACGCCGCGCTTCTTGAACGCATCGTGTACCTGTTGCAGGCGCTTGTAGCCGGCCGGGGTGGTGTTGAACTCGGTGCGCAGGTCTTCGCGGGTACGGAACAGCCAGTCACCCTTGGCCTGCACCAGCGTGGTGAAGTTCTGCTGGTAACGGGTGGTGTAGCGGCTGGCGTCGTGCGCTTCAGGGCACAGCTGGCAGCACGGCTCGGCGCTGAAGGTGGGGGCCTTCACCTCGTCGGCGCGCACGCCCTGGCTGATCGCCAGAAGGGCGGCGGACAGGCCCAGCAGTTTCATCAGGTGTGGGGTCATGGTCTGGGCTTCCTTAATCGATCATTTCGGTCTGGCGTTCGACCGGGTCGATCAGCACAGCCTTTTGCTGGCGCACCAGCAGGTCGAGGATTTCGTCCTGGCGTTCACCCAGGATGCCGTTGAGGCTGATACCGCTGGCCTTGCGCGGGGCGAGCATCTGCACCTTGTACAGCTCGACCGACAGCGGCGAGTCGATCGACAGCGGGCCGGAGCCGTTGGCCGTCAGTTCACCGCCCACCAGAATCAGCGACACCTTGGTGTCGAACGGGTCCAGGGCAATGTCGCGGTCGGTATCGGACAGGTCTTTGATGTGGCCGTAAACGCCCACCAGGCCGTTGGCCATGGCGATGTTTTCGTACAGGCGAATGTTCACGCTGTTACGCACGCGGATGCCGTGGCGGCGGTTGTTGATCAGCTTGTTGCCCCAGATCAGGTTGTCGCCGCTTTCGTACAGGGTGATGCCGTCGGTGTGGTTGCGGTAGATCTCGTTGTAGGCGATCAGGTTGTTGACGCTGTTACGGTCGATCACCACGCCCGAGAGCTTGTTGTCGTAGCTCTTGTTGTTGATGATCCAGCTGTCGTTCACCTCACGAGAAACGATGATGCCGTGCTTTTTTTTGGTGCCGTACACGGTGTTGCCGGCGATGATCAGGCGGTGCGAGCGGTCGTGCGGGTCGATGCCGTACACGATGTTGTCGCGGTAGGTGCTGTCCTTCACCACGAAGTCCTGGGTCTCGTAGCAGTAGAAGCCGTACCACATGTCGCTGAACTCAGAGCCGATGATCCAGCCGGTGGGTTCCGGGCGGCCCATGCGCTTGGCCATGTTCGGCGTGTACTGTGAGATGCTCACGCCATACGACTTGGACTTGGCGTAGCCGAAGCTGGCCATTTTGGTGTTGACGATGTAGGTCTCGGTGCCGCCCCACGACAGCAGGAACGGGCGGAATTCCTTGGGCGAGCGGAAGGTTGCCGGGCCGTTGTCCTTTTCGCGCCAGCCGGTCACCTGGGTGTCGGTGACGAACAGCTTGCCGTCGTTGACCAGGAACGAACCGCCCTCCTGGGACAGGCGCAACTGCTTGACCTTGCCGTCGATCTCGAGGATGCCCTTTTGCCCGACCACAATCGGCAGGCGTGCCAGGTACACGCCCGGCTCGACTTCGCTGAGGTACTGTCTGGGCACCTTCTTGCTCAGTTCCACCAGGTCGACATGGCCGTCATCGACGAAGATCGCCTGCGGAATACCGTGCTGGCGCTGCACCCACTCGGCCGCCTTGTTGTCGCCGCCGACGAATTCCTTGAGGGTGTCTTCCTGGAACATGCGGCGCAGGCTGACCTTGCCCTTGTGGCTGCGGTCGATCTTCTTCTGCACCGCCTCGGCGGTGAAGCCGGTCAGGTCGGGCAGCTTGGGCGGGTCCATCTGCAGCGGCTCGATCGGCGCGCTGGCCACGGTGTAGGTCTTGGCCTGCTGCAGTTCCTTGGCAATGACCTGAGGTTCTGCGGCGGCGACCAGGTGGCTTGCCAGCAGCAAGGCGCTGGCCAACAGGCTGTGACGTAAGTGCGGGTGAAGGTTCATCAGGTCTCTCCCGGCCTCAGAATCGCCAGATCACGTCGACGAAGGCGCGGTGCATGTACGAATCCGCTTCCTTGCCATAGGCGTCGCCCGGCTTGAACACACCGGCGCGCAGGCGCACCAGGGCGGATGGCTCGTCGATGGCCTGGCTCATGGAGGCTGGCAACAGGCCTTGCTTGAAGTATTTGGTCACGACCACGTCCATTTCCTGGCCAAGGTCTTTTTCACCGTCGACCAGCTGGCGGTTGACGCCGTTGTCGTCGACGGCGGCATTGATGCCGCTGGAGCCGATGTTCTGGTTGCCGTCGACACGCCAGAACTTGTGGTAGATCAGGCTGGCGTCGTAGTCATCGCGCAGCTGCCAGGAGGCAAACAGGGTGGCGGCCTGCAGGTTGCCCAGTTCGCCACGGAACGCTTCACCGAAGCGGTGCACGCGCGAGCGGGTGCCGGTGAAGTTGGAGCGGTTGCTCTCAAGGCCGGTCTGCTCGAAGTTGTTCGAACCGTCGTCGCCACCGCCGCCGCTGCCACGGGCATAGGCCGCGCCGACCTGCCATTGCGGGTCCAGGCGCAGGCGAATGCCGAGGTCGGTGGCCCAGGCATTGACATCGCCGCTCTGCTTGCCGGTGGCAACCTGCTCGTCGCCGACGGCCTGGCTGCTGAGGGTGTCGCGGTCACCGGTCAGCCAGGTGACGCTGCCCCAGTAGTTGACGGTATGGTCGTTGCGCCAGTTGTAGGCGTCGCTGTTGGCTTCCAGGCCCAGCCAGGTCAGGTCGCCGGTGCGGGTCTTGTCCAGTGCATCGACGGTTTCGCCCGGGTTTTTCAGGCTGCCGCTGTCGTGGGTGTGGTGGGCGCGCACGCCTACCCAGTGGCCAGGGGTCCACTGTGTGGCGACGTTACCGTAGATGTGGGTGCGGTCCTTGTCTTCCGGGGCCAGTTCGGTGAGGTCGGTGCGGTATTCGCTGAAGCGCTGGGCCACGCCCAGGTCGGCCTTGAGCAGGGTGGTGTCGAAGGTCCAGTTCAGTGCTTCGATATTGGTGTCGCGCCACATGCCATCGTCGCTGCGCAGGCGCTGGCGACCGAGGCGAAGTTGCTCGCCGGGGTAGGCGGTGAGGCCGCTGTAGCCCACCCAGAATTCGCGCATGGCCAGGTAGCTTTTGTCTGGCTGGCGGCTGTCGTCACCGGTGTCGGTGGTGGTGCCGTCGTCGTTCTGGCGCAGGGTGTCGGTTTCGATGGTGTCGGTGGCGGCGACGGCCTGGCCCATGGCGTAGGCGCTCCAGTTGCCGCGTTCGCCGTACACCCACGGGCGCAAGTCCAGGCCCAGGCCGTTGACGTCGCCGCCAGGGCGGGTGCCCAGGTCGCGGTCGTCTTCCGACTGGCCGGTGATTTTCACGTCCAGGCCGAAGTTTTTCTCAGCGGTCATTTCCGCCAGGGTCGGGCAGGACCACAGCAGGGCGAAGCTCAGGCCGATGCCAGCTTTCACGAAGGGATTGAGCGTCATAGCGAGTCCTCACCGTCTACTTCTTTTTCGTCGTCTTGCAGGGCTTCGAGTGCCAGGGTGCTGTTCGCGCCCTGGGCCATGCTGCCGCGTGCCTGCTTTTCCTGGTCCAGCAGTTGCTGGGCCTGGCTGCGTTGATCAGGCGTGAGTTGCTGGTCGAGTTGCTGCAAGAGTTCGCCCGATTGCGGCGTCGGGTTGACCTGCGACAGCTGGGCGAACACCCAGGCGTTGCCCGGTTGCGGGCGGATGCCGTGGCCTTCGCTGAACAGCTGGGCCAGGGCATAGTCGGCGCTGTTCTGCCCGCCACGGGCGGCGGCCAGCAGATGGTCGACAGCCTTCTGCGGCTCGACATTGCCCAAATAGCCACGGCGGTACAGCTGGCCCAGGTAGTAATGGGCGCTGATCTCACCTGCGTCGGCGGCAGCCTGCAGGTGCTGCTCGGCCTTTTTGGCGTCGGCTGGCAGGGTCTTGCCTTCGTAGTACAGGCGGCCCAGCAGCAGTTCGGCGCGCGGCTGTTCGGCTTCGCGGCCCTTGTCGATGTAGGCCAGCAACTGGTCGGTGTCGCCCAGTTCGGGGAAGTCGTACACCAGTTGTGCCAGGCTGACCCAGGATGCTGGGTTCACCGGGGCCACCTGCTCAAGCAGCTCCTTGGCGGTTTTCTCGTCGGTCTGGCCCAGGCTGCGGTCAGCCAGCACACGGGCAACGCTGTCGACCCGGGTGGCCGGCACGGCGTCACGGGCGTAGGCGGCTTTCAGTTGGTCAAGCAGGGCGGCTTGCTGGTCGGCCTGGCCACGCTTCTGGTACACGGTGGCCAGTTCGACGTAGCAGATGTCGGTGGTGTTCAGGGCGGCTTTACAGATTTTCTCCACCTCGCCCAGGTGCTGGTCGTAGGTGCCTTGGGTGCGGTACAGCAGCACTTGGGCCAGGCCCGCTTCCGGGTTGCCGGCGGCGCGCCATTGGTCGATCTGCTGCTGTGCGTTGACCTTGGGGAAGCTCTGCGGGTAGCTGAGGTAGAGCATCGCCAGCGGAATGAGGGTGTTGCTTTCGCCTTGACGGGCGGCTTGCTTGAGCAGCGACTCGGCTTCCTCGCGCTCGGCCTGGGTGCTGTCGGGCTTGGCCACCAGCAGGCGGCCAAGGCGCGCCTGAGCGCGGGGCGACGTGGCCGCTGCGGCGCGGTAGGTGGCCTCGGCTTCCTTGATTTGCGACGGGTCGCGGGTGGCCACCTTGATGTCGGCCAGGCCCACTTGCGCTTCGCTGTAGCCCAGGTCGGCCAGGGCCTTGTAGTTGCGCTCGGCCAAGGCCGTGTCACCGCTTTTCATGGCTTCGTTGGCCAGGCGCTGGTCGGGCAGGCCGGCACAGCCGGCCAGGGTGATGGCGGCAGCCAGGGCACACAGGCCCAGGCTTGTGCTCTTCTTGTAGGGAATCATGCTGTGATCCTCTTACAGCCCACGGGCGACGGCTTTGTCGATCAGCCAGTTCAGCGATGGGCCACGGTCGCTGTTGACCGCAGCCGGGCGGCCGGCCAGTTCGGCAGGCAGGCCGCTGTCAGGCTTGATCTGCACACGAATGTCGGAGGCGAGGTCGTCGCTGTTGAGACTGGCGCTGCTGACGATCTGGCCGGTGCGCACTTCGTCTTCGCCGGCTACCTGGAAGTTGACCCGGGTACCTGGCTTGACCTCGTCGAACTGGCGGTAGCTGAAGCGGGCTTCGACCATGGGCGTGGTGGTGCGCGGGATCAGCTGGAAGATCGGCTGGCCCTTGGCAGCATACTGGCCGTCGTCCACCAGCTGGCGGGCGACCACGCAATCGCAGGGGCTGGTGAGGGTGCCGGACAGCTGCTTGCCGAACAGCTCTTCGATCTTCGCCGGCTCCAGCTGCGAGTCGTCCAGATTGCCCTTGAGCATGTCGAGCATGCTGGTGGAGAAGCTGGCCAATGGCGCGCCCTTGGCGATCTGCCCACCGCCCTCGACCAGGCTACTCACGGTGCCGTCGCGCGGCATGGTGATGGTGGTGGTCGGTACCGCGACCACACCGGCTTCGGCATGGCTGATGAAATACATGCCGTACAACGACTTGGCGACAAAGCTGAAAGCCGCGACGCCGACCACGAACACGCCCAAGGTGACGGTGACTGCCTTGAACCGGCCAAAGGCGCTCAGGCCCGAGCCGCCGTCTTTTTGCTTACGCGCCTTGGTGAAGTTGTCACGTTGCAGGGTGCTGAGCACGTCGCCGATGCTGATCAGCTCACCGGACAGGTGGCTGGTGATGATGTGCCGCAGCGTGGCGATGTCGCGGGGTTCGAGGTTCTGGAACTGCGCACCGGTACGGCCGCTGCTCGGGTTGTACGAGCGCACCTGGAACTCGATGTCGATCGACAGGCCCAGGTTGTCGACCACGAACTGCAGGCGCCCGCGCAGTACATCGCCTACCGACAATGGCTGCTTGGTGTGGAAGCTCAGGCCACCGGCAGAAAGGTCGTCGACCTTCACCTCATGGGTTTGGCGCTGGGCGTCCAGAAAACGCAGCTTGGCGGGAATGCGCACCCGGGCGTGTTGGCGCTGGGCTTCGGACTCATGCACGACATTGACGTTCACGGCGGTATTCATGGTGGTTTGTTCCTGTTAGATCCGATCCGGGTTGGGCTCACACGACCATGAACAGCACAGCAACGAAGATGCTGGCCGCCGAGAAGGTCATGGTCCGCGAGGACCAGGTGTTGAACCATTGTTGAAAGCTGGCGAGGTCACGCTTGAGGGCAGTGGGCTGACGCGTCCACGACTGCTTGTCGAGGCGGAAGAACACGTAGATCTTCATCAGCGCGCCGATGATCTGGTTGTAATAGAGAATCAGCGGGTAGGCCGGGCCTACGTTGTGGCCGGAGCACAGCAGCATGACGGTGAGTATCAGGCGGGTGATGCCGATCCACAGCAGGTACACCAGCAGGAAGGCCAGGCCGAACTTGAGGCTGGCGATCACCGCCACGGTCAGCCCCAGCAGGCTGGTCCACATCGACACGCGCTGGTCGAACAGCACAATGCTGGTGAACAGCCCCAGGCGGCCCAGGCCCAGGCCCAGCGCACGGGAATTCTGCCGCAGGTTGTTGCCGTACCAGCGGTACATCAGCTTGCGGCTGGCCTTGAAGAAGCTCTTTTCGGGCGGGTGCTCGACCGTATTGATGGCGGCGTCCGGCACGTAGAAGGTGTCGTAGCCCAGGCGCATCAGGCTGAACCAGCTGGACTTGTCGTCACCGGTGAGGAACTTGAAGCGGCCCAGTCGCCAGTGCATCAGCGAGTCGCTTTCGACGTCGGCAATGAACTCAGGGTTGGTCACCACGCTGGCGCGGAACATCGACATGCGCCCGGTCATGGTCAGCACGCGCTTGCTCAGGGCCATGGAGCACATGTTGATGTGGCGCTGGGCGAAGCGCAGCTTGTGCCACTCGCTCATGATGTAGCCGCCGCGTACTTCGCAGAACTCGTTGGTGGTCAGGCCGCCGACGTTGGGGAACAGCTTGAACCACGGCACGGTTTTGCGGACCACGCCATCGGCCAGCACGGTGTCGCCGTCGATCACCGCCACCACGGCGTTTTCGTCCGGCAGCATGCGCGATATGGCACGGAAGCCGTAGGCCAGGCCATCGCGCTTGCCGGTGCCGGCAATGCGCACGATGTCCAGCTTCACATGGGCTGGCGGGTTGTATTTGGCCCACAGGCTTTTCACCAGCAGTTCATCGGACATTTCCACCAGCGAGCAGACCACGGTGGTGGGGAAGCCGCAGTTGATCGCCTCGCGGATCACCGAGCTGTACACCTGGGCGGTGGTCAGCGCTTCGATGCGAAAGCTGGTCACCATCAGGTACACATGCGACGGGTCGGTGGCATTGCCCATCTTCTGCACCTTGCGGCGCAGGTACGGGTACACACCGTAGAGGAAGATCATGCCGCGGATGAAATGGGTGGCGCCCATGGAGTAGCGCCAGATGCCGACTGCGCCGACCAGGAAGATGAAGTGCTTCGACTGCGAGTCGAAGATATCGGCTGGCAGGGCCAGGGCGATCAGCATGAGCAGGCTCATGTAGAGCAGCCACCCGGCGCACTGCAACAGCACGGTCTGGAGCCTTTGCATGTTCAGCATCCGTCGAGAATTTGGGGGAGGGTGGGCAACGGAAGTGGGGAGGCTTCCGTTGCCCGGCCAGGCACTTACCAGCAGATGCCTTCAGTGCGGCTGGTGGTGCAGGTCGGCTTGCTCATGAAGCCGACCAGGTCGATCACCTGCTTGCCCGCTGGCGCTTGCTGAGCCAGCGCGCGGAACTGCTCGTCACGGTTGCCGAGCACGATGATGTCGGCGTTGTCGATCACCTGCTGGAAGTCGGCGTTGAGCAGCGACGACACGTGCGGGATCTTCGACTCGATGTAGTCCTTGTTGGCACCGTGGACGCGGGCGTACTGGACGTTCTCGTCGTAGATGTCCAGCTGGTAGCCCTTGCCGATCAGGCGCTCGGCCAGCTCTACCAGCGGGCTTTCGCGCAGGTCGTCGGTGCCGGCCTTGAAGCTCAGTCCCAGCAGGGCGACCTTGCGCTTGTCGTGGGCTTCGATCAGCTCGAAGGCGTTCTGCACCTGCGATTCGTTGCTGCGCATCAGCGAGTCGAGCAGCGGTGCACGTACGTCGAGGCTGGCGGCGCGGTAGGTGAGGGCGCGTACGTCCTTGGGCAGGCACGAGCCGCCGAAGGCGAAGCCAGGGCGCATGTAGTACTGGGACAGGTTCAGCACGGTGTCCTGGCAGACCACGTCCATCACTTCACGGCCATCCACACCTACGGCCTTGGCGATGTTGCCGATTTCGTTGGCGAAGGTGACCTTGGTGGCGTGCCACACGTTGCAGGTGTACTTGATCATCTCGGCCACTTCGATCGGCTTGCGGATCACCGGGGCGTCGAGCTCTTCGTACAGGGCCTGCAGGATGTCGCCGCTGGCGCTGTCCAGTTCGCCGATGACGGTCATCGGTGGCTGGTCGTAGTCCTTGATAGCGGTGCTTTCACGCAGGAATTCCGGGTTGACCGCCACGCCGAAGTCAACGCCGGCCTTTTTGCCCGAGCAGTCTTCGAGAATCGGGATGACCACGTTCTTGACGGTGCCCGGCAGCACGGTGCTGCGCACCACGATGGTGTGGCGGCGGGTGGTGTCACGCAGCACGTAGCCGATTTCGCGGCACACCGACTCGATGTACTCCAGGCCCAGGTCGCCGTTTTTCTTGCTGGGGGTACCCACGCAAATCATCGACACGTCGCTTGCACGGATGGCTTCGGCGAAGTCGGTGGTGCCGCGCAGGCGGCCATTGGCGATGCCCTGTTGCAGCAGTGCTTCCAGGCCAGGTTCGACGATGGGCGACTTGCCCTGGTTGATCAGATCGATCTTGGTGCTGGACACGTCCACACCGATCACTTCATGGCCACGCGCCGTCAGGCAGCCTGCACAGACTGCACCCACATAACCCAAACCAAAGATGCTGATACGCATCGCTATCACCTCATGTGTTTATCACGCCGACGCTTACCAAAGTGCCGGCCGGGTTGATTAACAACAGTTTTCGGGCGCACGGATCCATGGCGAATGCACACTTCGCCGAGCGCAGGCAAAATAAATCCAGAGCGCAAGAAGTTATGCACTCAAAGTTGGCAGTAAAAAGCCATCTATTAAAAAACGTGCCCTGAAATGCAGCCGTCTTTATTGCAATGCGCTACTTGGCGCGTTGCTGTGCTTGTTTTTTCAAGTGGAAAAATCCTTTGAAATCAACCACTAGGACGATTTGTAAGGGGCGCGCCTCTCCTGCATGGACAGGGTTTCGGGGTTTCCGTGATACCTGTCGAAGTTATCAAGGCAGGTAGTGGATACCTGCCCGTGTCATCTGTAAGTCATCTCTCACAACCCGGAGGCAGGAAATGCGTTACGGCACTATGAGCGGCAGGTCGCGGGAGAAGTTCCTGAGTGGGTTTCGTCCGGATGAAAGATTTCTAAATATTTTTTCAGTGGCGGACAGTTTCAATTTGATAGCACGCGAGTGTTTTGTCCCCGTATATAAAGGACGAAACTGTTGCGAGATGTTTTTATGCCAGCATCGAAAAATATTTTTCAAAAAACGTCAAAAAAGCTATGAACGGTCTTATGGCGTTTGGTGATAAGGGTAGAGGTGGTGGTTTTTTGGCGTCAAAAAATAGTCTTTTTGTGGTTGGTTCGGATGGGCATGCCTTGAGAGGGTCTTCGCCTGTGAGACCGAGCGCCGCCCGCGCGGCGCATCGCGAGCTGCGCTCGCTCCTACGTTTGTTTCGGGCCAGTAACGCATATGGCAGTCGCGCGCGACCGCCTGGTGTGTACGACGCGATATCGCGCCATGCGCCAAGGCGTACGCGCGCAAATCTCACAGGAATAATTGGCCGTAAACAAACGTAGGCGCGAGCGCAGCTCGCGATGCGCCGCGCGGGCGGCGCTCGATCTCAAGAGCTGCGCAAATGCCGGATCAATCGCCCGGATGATCCCGCAAAAACACCAGATGATCAGCCTTGGACTGCTCGGCGCTGTAGTAGTACCCCTGCACATCAAACTGCTTGAGCTGCTCCGGGTCGCTGATGCGTTGCTGGATAACAAAGCGGCTCATCATGCCGCGGGCTTTCTTGGCGTAGAAGCTGATGATCTTGTACTGGCCGTTCTTCAGGTCCTTGAAGTCGACGTTGATCACCCGGGCCTTCAGTGCGCTGCGTTTCACGGCACTGAAGTACTCGTTGCTGGCCAGGTTCAGCAGCACGTCATCACCTTGTTCAGCCAGGGCCTGGTTCAGCCATTCGCTGATGCGTGTGCCCCAGAAGGCATACAGGTCCTTGCCGCGGGCGTTGGCCAGCTTGGTGCCCATTTCCAGGCGATAGGGCTGCATCAAATCCAGCGGGCGCAGCAGGCCGTACAGGCCCGAGAGCATGCGCAGGTGGTCTTGCGCATAGCTGAAGTCGTCTTCATCCAGGCTCTCGGCGTCGAGGCCGGTGTATACGTCACCCTTGAACGCCAGCAGCGCCTGCTTGGCATTGGCCGGGGTGAAGTCCGGGGTCCAGCTGCCGAAGCGGGCGGCATTCAGGCCGGCGAGCTTGTCGGACAGGTGCATCAGTTCGCTGATTTGTGCAGGCGACAGCTCGCGCAGTTGCTGGATCAGCTCCTGGGAGTCGTCCAGGTACTGGGGCAGGGTGAAACGCTCGGTCACCGGCTTGGTGTCGTAATCGAGGGTCTTGGCGGGGGAAATCACCGTCAGCATCGGGTCGGCTCCTGGCATCGTTGGCCGTGGATTCTACGGGGTGGGCGGTGCAAGTCCAAACTATGACGACGATAGTCACAGACCATGGGGCGGTGCAGGCGCTATAGTTCGCGTTTTGCCGTTGCGGAGCCTTACACCGTGCGCATCGTCTTTGCCTTGCTGGCCGCTCTGTTGAGCTGTGCCGTGCAAGCCGCCCCTTCACCCCAGGTCAGCCTGGACCGCAGCCTGTGGCCCGAACAGCTGGATAGCCCCGCGCTGTTCGATGTGGCCTCGCGGGCCGAGATTCTTTCGTTCGCCCAAGTGCTGCATGAGAGCGAATTGCTGGACGATGCGGCGCTGGCGGCGCGGCTGGGGTTGCGGCAGATCAATCTGCAGAAGGTGCGTCAGGTGCGGGCGCGCATGTGGCAGCGGTTATCGGAGGGTTATCAACAGGCGCAGCGCAGTTGCGTGCAGGATGCATCGTTTTGCTATCCGGTAACTTCCATGGCGGATTTACGTGCCCAGGCGGCAACGTTCGCTGCTGATGTCGGCACGTTCTATACCGGTTGGATCGAGCCGAGCCATCAGTTCCATGTGCGCTACCTGGACGAACAATTGCGCAAGGCGGCGCTGCTGCCGCAGACCAGCAGCGAGGTCGAACGGCTGTCTTCGCGCGAGCGCAATGGTGATGAGCTGAACGACCGCATGTTCCTGCTGACCTTCGTTGGCGGGCCTGGGCCGGACGACGGGAATACCGACATGCTGACGGATTACCTGCGTCGGCAGAAGCTTCAGGGCACCTTCTTCGTGCTGGGTAACCGCCTGCAACAACGCCGTGATGCGGGGGCGGCGAATGCGGTGCGCCAACTGTATCGCGGGCAGTGCGTGGGTATTCAAGGCTGGGAATACCGCTCCCATGCCCAGTGGACGGATTGGCAGGACTCGCTGCGACGTAGCCAGGCGCGGGTGCAGGCTGACCTGCCAGAACAATATGTGCCGCTGTTCCGCCCGCCTTATGGCCAACGCCGTGCCGATGGCGACGCGTTCATGGCTAGCCAACAGTTGCGGGTATCGCTGTGGGATATCGATGCCCAGGATGATGGCGTTTTGAGCGCAGAGGCCTCGGCGCAGCGGGTACTAACCCTGATGCTGTTGTGGCGCAAAGGGGTAATCCAGTTCCACGACAGCCTGCCCAAGGCCCAACCGGCGGTGGAATGGTTGCTACGCAACACCGCCCAAAGCGGGATTGGCTGGGAAGATTGCCGGGAATATGGATATAGCGAACAAGGGGTATGACTTCTGAGCGTAGTCCCGTCTGGCCTCGCCGCCAAGGCCTCTTCGTCAATCGGAAAAATAAACTTCAAAAAGACGTAAAAATGCTTTTTTCGGTCATGGCTTTTGCGGTATGAAGAAACCAGACAGCCGATTCCTGCAGCACAGGTGGCGTCATCCAGGCCCACCTAGCCAGGTTCGCTTCCCGCCCGTAACAACGCGGATACGGGGAGAGCGGTAGTCACTTTGCGGCGCAACAGACCGTGCCGTATGGCTTCGACATAAGGTGACCGAGTATGGATGACCAAGGACGCAACCCTTCCTCCAGCAAGCCAATCCTCTATGTGCTCGATACCAACGTCCTGATTCACGATCCCAACGCGTTACTGAACTTCGAGGAGCACCACGTCGCCATCCCGATGACGGTGCTGGAGGAACTCGACAAGCTCAAGACTGGCAAACAGACCATCGCCGCGGAATGCCGCCAGGCCATCCGCCTGATCGACCAGACCCTCGGTGACGCTTCGCCCAGCGATGTCGAGCAGGGCGTGCCGATCCAGCGTAACAAGAGTGGTCCCAAGGGCTTTCTGTCGATTCTGATGAGCCCGCGCAACGAACCGAGCAAGTTGCTGCCGGAAAACCTCAACGACAACATCATCATCAACACCCTGCTCGACGTACGCAGCCGGCGCACCGACCTGGACGTGGTGCTGGTCACCAAAGATATCAACATGCGCCTGAAGGCGCGCGCCTGTGGCATTGCGGCCGAGGACTACAGCACTGACCAGCTGGTCGATGACGTGTCCTTGCTGTCCAAGGGTTACCACTCGGTTACCGGCTCGTTCTGGGACCGCGTCAGCAAAGTCGACACCCGCCAGGAGCGCGGCCGCACCTGGCATCGGGTGCATATGATCGACAATCTGCCGGCAGTGCACATCAACGAGTTCATCATCGATGAGCAGGGTTTCGTCGGCTGGATCAAGGGTATCCGCAACGACGAGCTGCTATTGCTCGACCTGCACCAGGAGCCGCTGCTGCACCAGGAAGCCTGGGGCCTGAAGCCTCGCGACATCCACCAGAGCCTGGCGCTGTTCGCCCTGCTCGACCCGGATATCCACCTGGTCAACCTGACCGGCGCCGCCGGCTCCGGCAAGACCATCCTGGCGCTGGCTGCAGCCATCGAGCAGACCATGGTCAGCAAGCGCTACCGGCGCATCATCGCCACCCGCAGCGTGCAGGGGCTGGACCAGGAAATCGGCTTCCTGCCGGGCACCGAAGCCGAGAAGATGGAGCCCTGGCTGGGTGCCATCACCGACAACCTCGAAGCCTTGCACATGGATGACGAAAGCACCCATGGCAGTGTGGAGTACATCCTCGAACGCGTGCCGTTGCAGTTCAAGTCGCTTAACTACATTCGGGGTCGCAGCTTCCAGCAGAGCCTGATCCTGATTGACGAGTGCCAGAACCTCACGCCGCACCAGATGAAAACCATCATCACCCGTGCAGGCTCGGGTTCCAAAGTGGTCTGCCTGGGCAACCTGGCGCAGATCGACACCCCCTACCTGTCCGCGACCAGCTCGGGCCTGACCTACCTCACCGAGCGCTTCAAGGACTTCCCCCATGGTGTGCACATCACCCTGCAGGGTGTGCCACGTTCGGTGCTGGCCGAGTACGCCGAGTCGCATCTGTAACCCTCACCGCCGGGCGGTTCGCCGCCCGGCCTCTTCAAGCATGAACCCTCTGCTCAAACCTGACCCACAGGTTTACACTGGCTGTTCCCTTCACAGGAGCAGAGCAGTGCTGACACATCTTGATTCTCAGGGGCGGGCCAACATGGTCGACGTCACTGAAAAGGCCGTGACCGAGCGCGAGGCCACCGCCGAGGCGCGGGTGCGTATGTTGCCGCAGACCTTGCAGATGATCGTCGACGGTGAGCACCCCAAGGGCGACGTGTTCGCCGTGGCGCGCATCGCCGGGATCCAGGCGGCGAAGAAAACCAGCGACCTCATCCCGCTGTGCCACCCACTGATGCTGACCAGCGTCAAAGTCGAACTCAGTGCCGAAGGGCAGGACGCCGTGCGTATCGTCGCCCGCTGCAAGCTCGCCGGGCAGACCGGCGTGGAGATGGAAGCGTTGACTGCTGCCAGCGTTGCCGCGCTGACGATCTACGACATGTGCAAGGCGGTGGACAAGGGCATGGTCATCGAGCAGGTGCGCCTGCTGGAAAAGCTCGGTGGCAAGAGCGGGCACTACAAGGTGGAGGCATGATGAAGGTCAAGGTGATGTACTTCGCGCGATACCGCGAGCTGCTGGGTGTTGATGCCGAGCGTGTCGAGGGTGCATTCAATGTGCTCGACGATGTGCGCAAGGCGTTGGTGGCCAAGGGCGGGAAGTATGAGCTGCTGGCTGAGCAAAACTTGATGTGTGCGCGCAACGAAGAGCTGTGCAGGCTCGATGAACCGTTGGAAGAGGGCGATGAAGTGGCGTTCTTCCCGCCGGTGACCGGAGGCTGATCATGGCGGTGCGAGTGCAGGAAGGCGCGTTCGACCCGGGGGCCGAGGTCAATGCCATGCATGCGGCCAATGTCGGCGTGGGTGCGGTGGTCGGGTTTGTCGGCTACGTGCGGGATTTCAACGACGGTCGCGAAGTGGCAGGAATGTTCCTGGAGCACTATCCGGGGATGACCGAAAAGGCCTTGGCCAAGATCGTGGTGGAGGCCGAGCAGCGCTGGCCGTTGCTCAAGGTAGAGGTGCTGCACCGCATAGGGGCGCTGGAGCCGGGCGAGCCGATTGTGTTCGTGGGGGTGGCCAGTGCCCATCGGCAGGCGGCGTTCGATGCCTGCAACTTCATCATGGACTACCTGAAGACCCGGGCGCCGTTCTGGAAGAAGGAGAATACCCAGGAAGGGCCAAGGTGGGTGGAAGGGAAGCAGAGTGACCAGGATGCGGCGGGGCGCTGGTAGGCCTTTTTTTGATGGCCGGTGCTTCGCACCGGTTCGCGGGTAAGCCCGCTCTCATCAAACAAAATGCAACCCACTGTTTTTTAAGCACTCAGGCAGCCACCAGTTGGTACCCCAGTTTCCGGGCTTTGCGAAGCAAAGCCCGGACCTGTCGGTCTTGGCTCCTGGCTTCGAATTCCTCAAGACCTTTTTCGACATAAGCCTGTTTCTTGGTTAGCAGGTTGTACACCAGTCGTGCCAACTGGTGGGCAGTGGCTTTGATGGCGCAGCTGGTATCCATTCGAGTCAGTCTGGCTCGGTGCGATGCACCAATGAAACCCTTGTCATTACGAGCATTGGATGCAGCCTGCTTGAGTGCTTGAGCTGCCCGATTGACTATTTTGGGCCCGCCTCCTGTCAGTCGGTGACCGCCGGAGATCCGGGTAGGAGGAGCCAGTCCCAACCAAGAGCAGAAGTGCTGTGAGGATGGGAAACGTGATAGGTCTGTACCGATCTCGCCTGCCAGCACCAATGCGGTGTCCACCCCAATGGTCGGGATTGCGGTCAGGTCCACGCCAAGAACTTTCCACAATGTCTGATGCAATTCGGTTTGTTGCGCGCAGCTTCGATGTGGGCTACGCAAAGGCTTGTTGGATGGCTCCGGCTTGTCTTGCAGCACCGGCAGCTGCTCTAGCGCGGTTTTTATGGCGTCGTCACAATCAGCAATTTGCTGCTCCAAGAAGTCGTAGGCAGCCAATTCCTGAGTCAGCGCATGCAGATGCTCACGCCGCCAATTGCCATGAAGACTCCGAGCGACAGCCTCCTTACCGGCCTTGATGCGGCGGTCGGTCAGTTCAGCCAGTTGTACAGGGTCTCGTTGACCTGCGCAGATGGCTCGCAAAATCTTCATGCCAGTTACGCCGGAAATATCACTGATGACATTGGCCAACTGGATGTTCATTTGGCTCATGGCCTTTTGCATCCGGTTCAGGGTCTGTGCCTGGTCTTTGACTTTGGAAGCCCGCTGCCTGACCAATGAGCGGACGCAACAGGTCAGATCATCGGGGCGGAATGCGCCTCTCAGCAGCCCATGCGTCATCAGCTGCCAAATCCACTGGCAATCCAGCACATCTGATTTGCGCCCTGTGATTTGCCGAGTTGCCCTGGCATTGACGAGATAAACCTCAAAACCACGTTCGCTGAGGATCTCGTAAATGGGAATCCAATAAACGCCTGTCGACTCCATGGCGACGACCTTGATCCCCAGGCTTTCCAGCCAATCAGCCATCTTGAGCAGATCGTCAGTAAAGGACGTGAACGACTGGACGGGATTTTCGTGCAGTGGATCGACCGCCACAAAATGCTCTCGACCACCGACGTCGATCGCCGCGCAATCGGGATGAACGATGGTAAAGCGTTGCTTGGAAGGCTTGCGTGCCATGATGAATCCTCGCAGGATAAAGGGCGCGCGGGGCACACGGTGGCGAAAGGGTTCACTCTCTCATACGTGGTCACAGCTGATTCAGCTGATGCCTACAGGGACTTCACGCCGATACCGTGCGGATCACTCTCCCACGCGGGTGTGCTGGCACACACCAGTGCTGGCTACGATCTCTGTCCCGCGCGCACAAACCCTAACAAAGCAAAAGGCGGCTGGCCCTATCGGGCCAGCCGCCTTTTCTTTTTCAAAATGTCAGCGCTGCGCAGATCTGAAGCCGTACATCTCAAGTTTGCTGCGCGACAGCGCAGCCCGGAAGGGCTGGGTGATCTCCCACAGGTACTGCACAGATTTAAAGCCCTGTGACGTACCTGTGGGAGCGGGCTTGCCCGCGAAGAATCCAGCATCGGTCAGTGATGCTTGCGCGGCACCGGCTTCAGCAGCTCATCCGGCGGCATCTCACACTTGATCTTGCGCCCCAGCAGTTCTTCGATCGCCGGCAGCTGGTAGGAGTCATCCTCCCCGGCAAAGCTGATCGACACGCCACTGGTCCCCGCACGGCCTGTGCGGCCAATGCGGTGCACGTAGTCATCCGGGTCTTCCGGCAGGGTGAAGTTGATCACGTGGCTGATGCCATCGATGTGAATACCACGCCCCGCCACATCCGTCGCCACCAGCACGGTAATGCGCCCTTCGCGGAAGCTTTCCAGGGTACGAATGCGCTTGTGCTGCGGCACGTCGCCCGACAGCTGGGCGGCATTGATGCCGTCGCGTACCAGTTTCTCCTCGATGCGCCGCACTTCGTCCTTGCGGTTGGCAAACACCATCACCCGTTCCCATTTGTTCTGGGTCACCAGGTTGTACAGCAGCTTGTACTTGTCGCTGCCAGCCACGGCATACACGTGCTGCTCGACCGTTTCGCTGGCCACGTTCTCCGGCTCGATCTCGACGATGGCCGGGTTGGTGGTCCACTGCTTGGCCAGGTTCATCACGTCGTCGGTGAAGGTGGCCGAGAACAGCAGGGTCTGGCGCTCGCTTTTCGGCGGCGTCTGGCGAATGATCTGGCGCACTTGTGGGATGAAGCCCATGTCGAGCATGCGGTCGGCTTCGTCCAGCACCATCACCTCGACCATGTCCAGGTGCACTTCGCCGCGTTGGTTGAAGTCCAGCAGGCGACCTGGGGTGGCGACCAGGATGTCGCAGTGGCGAGCTTCCAGGGCCTTGAGCTGCTTGTCGAAGTCCATGCCGCCGACGAAGCTCATCACGTTCAGGCC
The DNA here is from genome assembly GCF_043106425.1 of Pseudomonas sp. FYR_2. Classification (NCBI taxonomy): domain Bacteria; kingdom Pseudomonadati; phylum Pseudomonadota; class Gammaproteobacteria; order Pseudomonadales; family Pseudomonadaceae; genus Pseudomonas; species Pseudomonas sp. FYR_2. The sequence goes on along the minus strand of NZ_JBICMM010000002.1, from coordinate 60,713 downwards.
GGTGTACTTGGTCAGGGCGATGGCGTCCTTGGCGATTTGCACCACCAGCTCGCGGGTGGGCGCGATGATCAGCGCGCGCGGTTCACCCATGTAACGCTCTTTGGGCGGCGGCGTCTGCTGCAGCTGGGAAATGATCGAAATCAGGAACGCGGCGGTTTTGCCGGTACCGGTCTGCGCCCGGCCGATGGCGTCCTGGCCACGCAGGGTGTAACCCAGCACCTGCGCCTGGATCGGCGTGCAGTACGGGAAGCCCAGGTCGTGGATGGCGTGCATCAGCTCGTTGGACAGCTTGAAGTCGTGGAAGCGGGTTTTGCCTTCCTGTGGCTCGACCACGAAGTCTTCCGGCTTCCACAGGCTGGCCTGCGGCTTGGGCTTGCGTTCGCGACGCGTTTTTTCCTTGGCCGGGGTGTCGGCGGCTGGCGTGGCGGCGGTGGGCTGTTCGGCCTTTGGGGCAGGTTTGGCGCGTGGGGCGGCCGGTTTGGGCGCGGGCCGGGCCTCTGTGGCCGGGGCGGGCGCAGGCGGCGACACGCTGGCAGCAGGAGCGGCGGCCTGTGGCGCGGCGTCTCCCTTGCCGAATATTTTCTTGAGTGCCTTGAGCACGATCGTCTCATCAACTGGTTAAGGAATGTACGCCGGGCAGTGTAATGCAAGAACCGGGCGCGGCGTAGTGGAATAGCCCTACAACTACAGGCGGTCCTCGCTTATTGCAGTTGCTTGGCCAGCCATTCGTGGATGTCGTTCAGCTCCTCGACCACCACCTCGTGCTCCATCGGGTACTCGTGCCAGCGGGCGGCCACGCCCCAGGTGTTCAGGTACTCGAAGGCGGTGCGGCCCATGGACGGGATGACCACCGGGTCGTGCACGCCGTGCAGGCACAGGGCCGGGGTGCGTTGCTGGCACGCACTCAACTGGTGCTGGTCGTTGAAGGTGGGGGCATAGGTGGACAGGGCAATCACCCCGCCCAGTGCTTCTTGCCACTTTATATAGGCAGTGTGCAGCACCACCGCGCCACCCTGGGAGAAACCGGCCAGGAAAATACGCGACAGGCTGATGCCTTTGGCCTGCTCGGCCTTGATCAGGGCAATCACCTGTTCGGCCGATTCCTCCAGCTGCGCTTCGTCAATGGCGCGGGCCGGGGTCATGGCCTTGATGTCGTACCAGCTGGGCATGGCGTAGCCGCCATTGATGGTCACCGGGCGGGTTGGGGCCTGGGGCATGATGAAGCGGGTGGTGGCCAGGCGCTCCTGCATGAATTCGGCCACAGGTAGGAAGTCGTAACGGTCTGCACCCAGACCGTGCAACCAGATCACACAGGCATCGGCGGTTTTCTGCGGTTCGAGAATCAGCGGGTTGGTCATGACTGCTCCGAAAGTGTGCGGGTCTTGTTATGGCGTGCGTGAAAAGAAGGCACTGGAAATGATTGTCGGAAAAAGAATGTCGCAACGATACAACTTTCCCTACTTGACGAGCGCTTAAACGCTACAGCCAGAAATTTTGGTACGCGCTTTGCTATTCAACCTGTGATGCAAAGGGCAGGCCGTGACGGTAACACCCTTTGCACGCGAAGGCTGTCATAGAACAGCCCATTGCGCCAATTGACCCAATAACAAGCCAATACGGGTCGGATACGCCTCAAAAGGGTGCGGTGCAATTCCGGCTCGATACAACAAGAGCGATTTGGAGGTTGTGAATGAAGATGTTGAAAACCACCCTGGCAGTCCTGACCGCTGCCGCCGCGCTGGGCGCCGTGAGCAACGCCCAGGCTGGCGCCACCCTCGATGCGGTAAAGAAGAAGGGCTTCGTCCAGTGTGGCGTGAGCGACGGTCTTCCGGGCTTCTCGGTCCCTGATGCGCAGGGCAAGATCGTCGGTATCGACGCCGATGTGTGCCGCGCCGTGGCCGCCGCCGTGTTCGGCGACGCGACCAAGGTCAAGTTCAGCCAGCTCAACGCCAAGGAACGCTTCACCGCCCTGCAGTCGGGCGAGGTCGACGTGCTGTCGCGCAACACTACCTGGACCAGTTCGCGCGATGCCGGCATGGGCCTGGTGTTCGCCGGTGTCACCTACTATGACGGCGTAGGTTTCCTGGTCAACAAGAAGCTGGGTGTTTCCAGCGCCAAGGAGCTGGATGGTGCGACCATCTGTATCCAGGCCGGTACCACCACCGAGCTGAACGTGTCGGACTTCTTCCGCGCCAATAACCTCAAGTACACGCCGATCACCTTCGACACCTCGGACGAAAGCGCCAAGTCGCTGGAATCGGGCCGTTGCGACGTGCTGACCTCGGACAAGTCGCAGCTGTTCGCCCAGCGCTCCAAGCTGGCCGCGCCGACCGAGTACGTGGTGCTGCCGGAGACCATCTCCAAGGAGCCACTGGGCCCGGTGGTGCGTAAAGGCGACGAGGAGTGGTTCAGCATCGTCAAATGGACTCTGTTCGCCATGCTCAACGCCGAAGAGGCGGGCATCACCTCGAAGAATGTCGAGGCCGAAGCCAAGGCCACCAAAAACCCGGACGTCGCCCGCCTGCTGGGCGCGGACGGTGAGTACGGCAAGGACCTCAAGCTGCCCAAAGACTGGGTAGTGCAAATCGTGAAGCAAGTCGGCAACTACGGCGAAGTGTTCGAGAAGAACCTGGGCCAGAGCACCGACCTGAAGATCGACCGTGGCATGAACGCCCTATGGAACAACGGCGGCATCCAGTACGCGCCACCTGTGCGCTGATGGCTGCACCCTGCGGCGGCATCCCGCCGCCGCAGGCTGTTCGAATCCCTACTGTCCGGGGCACTTCATGCAAAATCAAATCGGCGCACCCAAGGGCTTGTCCCTTAACGATCCGCGTGTGCGCGCGTGGCTGTTCCAGATCCTCACGATCGTTCTCGTGGTCGGCCTGGGCTGGTACCTGTTCCACAACACGCAAACCAACCTGCAACACCGGGGGATTACCTCGGGCTTCGACTTTCTCGACCGCAGTGCCGGCTTCGGCATCGCCCAGCACCTGATCCCGTATGTCGAATCCGACAGCTATGCGCGGGTGTTCGTCATCGGCCTGCTCAATACCCTGCTGGTGACCTTCATCGGTGTCATTCTGGCGACGATCCTGGGGTTCATCATCGGTGTGGCGCGGTTGTCGCCTAACTGGATGATCAACAAGCTGGCGACCGTGTATGTCGAAACCTTCCGCAACATTCCGCCGTTGTTGCAGATCCTGTTCTGGTACTTCGCCGTGTTTCTGACCCTGCCGGGACCGCGGGGCAGCATCAACATCGACGACACCTTCTTTATCAGCAACCGTGGCCTGAACATGCCCGGCGCTTCGATGGCCGACGGCTTCTGGCCGTTCGTTGTTGCCTTGGCCGTGGCGGTGGTGGCGATCGTGGCGATGGTGCGTTACGCCAACAAGCGCTTCGACGAGACCGGCGTGCCGTTTCACAAGTTCTGGGTGGGGCTGGCGTTGTTCGTCGCCATTCCGGGTTTGAGCGTGCTGCTGTTCGGTAGCCCGGTGACCTGGGAAGTGCCGCAACTGAAAGGCTTCAACTTCGTCGGTGGCTGGGTATTGATCCCCGAGCTGCTGGCGCTGACCCTGGCCCTGACGATCTATACGGCCGCCTTCATTGCCGAAATCGTGCGTTCAGGCATCCGTTCGGTCAGCCACGGCCAGACCGAAGCCGCACGCTCGCTGGGCCTGCGCGAGGGGCCGACCCTGCGCAAGGTGATCATCCCCCAGGCACTGCGGGTGATCATTCCGCCGCTGACCAGCCAATACCTGAACCTGGCGAAAAACTCGTCGCTGGCGGCCGGTATCGGCTATCCAGAGATGGTCTCGCTGTTTGCCGGTACCGTGCTCAACCAGACCGGCCAGGCCATCGAGGTGATTGCGATCACCATGAGTGTCTATCTCGCCATCAGCATCAGCATTTCGCTGCTGATGAACTGGTACAACAAGCGCATTGCGCTGATCGAGCGGTGAGGATACGCCTGTGAATGCCCATGTTTTCAAACCCGACATGCCGCCACCGGTGAAAACCGTCGGCGTGCTCGCATGGATGCGTGCCAATCTGTTTTCCAGCTGGCTCAACACGCTGCTGACCCTGTTTGCCATCTACCTGGTGTGGCTGATCGTGCCGCCGCTTATCCAGTGGGCGTTGATCGACGCCAACTGGGTCGGCACCACCCGCGCCGACTGCACCAAGGAAGGCGCCTGCTGGGTGTTCGTGCAGCAGCGCTTCGGCCAGTTCATGTACGGCTATTACCCGTCGGAGTTGCGCTGGCGCGTGGACCTGACCGTGTGGCTTGCCGTGCTCGGCGCTGCGCCGCTGTTCATCAAGCGTTTCCCGCGCAAGGCCTTCTATGGCCTGGGGTTCCTGGTGCTGTACCCGATCCTGGCCTACACCCTGCTGCATGGCGGCCTGCTTGGCCTGGAAACCGTGGCCACCAGCCAGTGGGGTGGGCTGATGCTGACCCTGGTGATCGCCACCGTGGGTATCGTTGGCGCCTTGCCGCTGGGGATCCTGCTGGCCCTGGGGCGGCGTTCGCGCATGCCGGCCGTTAAGGTGGTGTGCGTGACTTTCATCGAGTTCTGGCGCGGCGTGCCGTTGATCACCGTGCTGTTCATGTCGTCGGTGATGCTGCCGTTGTTCCTGCCTGAAGGCATGAGCTTCGACAAGCTGCTGCGGGCGATGATCGGCGTGATCCTGTTCCAGTCGGCGTACATCGCCGAAGTGGTACGCGGGGGCCTGCAAGCCATTCCCAAGGGCCAGTACGAAGCCGCTGCGGCCATGGGCCTGGGCTACTGGCGCGCGATGGGCCTGGTGATTCTGCCGCAGGCGCTCAAGCTGGTTATTCCCGGCATCGTCAATACCTTCATTGCCCTGTTCAAGGACACAAGCCTGGTGATCATCATCGGCCTGTTCGACCTGCTGAACAGCGTCAAGCAAGCCGCCGCCGACCCGGCCTGGCTGGGCATGGCCACCGAGGGCTATGTGTTCGCCGCCCTGGTGTTCTGGATTTTCTGTTTCGGTATGTCCCGCTACTCCATGCACCTGGAGCGCAAGCTGGACACTGGCCACAAGCGTTAGGAGTTTCGAAATGAGTGAAGCGATCAAGCAGCCTGTCGGCCCCGAAGGCATCATCCAGATGCAGGGTGTGAACAAGTGGTATGGCCAGTTCCATGTGCTCAAGGACATCAACCTGAACGTGCGCCAGGGCGAGCGAATCGTACTGTGCGGGCCGTCCGGTTCGGGCAAGTCCACCACCATCCGTTGCCTCAACCGCCTGGAAGAACACCAGCAGGGGCGCATCGTGGTGGATGGTGTGGAGCTGACCAACGACCTCAAGCAGATCGAGGCCATCCGCCGCGAGGTGGGCATGGTGTTCCAGCACTTCAACCTGTTCCCGCACCTGAGCATTCTGGAAAACTGCACCCTGGCACCGATGTGGGTGCGCAAGATGCCCCGGCGCAAAGCCGAAGAAATTGCCATGCATTATCTGGAGCGCGTGCGTATTCCGGAGCAGGCGCACAAGTACCCGGGGCAGTTGTCCGGTGGCCAGCAGCAGCGTGTGGCGATTGCCCGTGCACTGTGCATGAAGCCGAAGATCATGCTGTTCGACGAACCGACCTCGGCGCTGGACCCGGAAATGGTCAAGGAAGTGCTCGATACCATGGTGGGCCTGGCCGAGGATGGCATGACCATGCTCTGTGTAACCCACGAAATGGGCTTCGCCCGCACCGTGGCGAACCGGGTGATCTTCATGGACAAGGGGGAGATCGTGGAGCAGGCGGCGCCGGATGACTTCTTCGACCGGCCGCGCAGTGACCGGACCAAGTTGTTCCTCAGCCAGATCCTGCACTGATGCAAATGGGGCCGCTAAGCGGCCCCATTTTTTACTTCTCTTCTTGTGTGGCTGCTGGAGCAGGTGGTGGCCGCAGCCCCACCTCGGCAATCAGCTTCAACTGCTGCCCGTTGCGCATCACCTCGATGGTGATCTTCTCGTTGGGCTTGATCCGTGCCACCTGGTTCATCGACTTGCGCCCGTCACCGGCCGGTTCCCCGTTGATGCTCAGAATCACGTCACCCAGTTGCAGCCCGGCCTTGGCCGCCGGCCCTTCGCGGAAGATGCCCGCCACCACGATACCCGGGCGGTCCTTCATGCCGAACGACTCGGCCAGCTCCTGGCTCAGCGGCTGCACTTCGATGCCCAGCCAGCCACGGATCACCTGGCCATGCTCGACGATCGACTTCATCACCTCCAGCGCCAGTTTCACCGGAATGGCGAAGCCGATGCCCTGCGAACCGCCCGACTTGGAGAAGATCGCGGTATTGATGCCGACCAGGTTGCCATTGGCATCGACCAAGGCGCCGCCCGAGTTACCCGGGTTGATGGCGGCGTCGGTCTGGATGAAGTCTTCGTAGTTGTTCAGGCCCAGCTGGTTACGGCCGGTGGCGCTGATGATACCCATGGTGACGGTCTGGCCGACGCCGAACGGGTTGCCGATGGCCAGCGACACGTCGCCGATGTGAATGGTGTCGGAACGGCCGATGGTGATCGCCGGCAGGTTCTTCAGGTCGATCTTCAGCACTGCCAAGTCGGTTTCCGGGTCGCTGCCGATCACCCGGGCCAGGGTTTCGCGGCCATCCTTCAACGCCACGACGATCTGGTCGGCCCCGCTGGTGACATGGTTATTGGTCAGCAGGTAGCCCTCGGGGCTCATGATCACTGCCGAGCCCAGGCTCGACTCCCAGCGGCGCTGCTTGGGCAGGTTGTCGCCGAAGAAGCGGCGGAACTGTGGGTCTTCGAACAATGGGTGGGCGCTTTTGTTCACCACTTTGGTGGTGTACAGGTTGACCACCGCAGGCGCGGCCAGCGTCACCGCGTCGGCGTAAGACACCGGGCCCTGCATGATGCGGGTGGTTTGTGGCGCCTGTTGCAGGTTGACGTCCTGGCTGGGCAGGCCGACCCATTCCGGGAAGCGCTGGATGATCAGCATGGCGATCAGCACGCCGGTGAGCAGGGGCCAGCCAAAGTAACGAAACGCCTTGAACATGAACGAATCCTGGAAAGAGCAGGGGCCATTGGCCGCGCAGTGGGGCATGAGCGCGCGCGATCATACACCGGTTCCCCCAGTGCCGGCGACGGCCCATAATGGCCGGCATTATACGGGCGTTGCGCCCGAGAAAAGCGCAGTTTTCGAGGAGATTTTCATGGCCGTCGCTCTCAACACCCTGGTCGAGGAAGCCGAACGCTACCTGGGCAGCGCGAAGATCCAGGATTATTGCCCCAATGGCCTGCAGGTCGAAGGCCGGCCGCAGGTCAGCCGCATCGTCAGCGGTGTTACCGCCAGCCAGGCGTTGCTGGATGCCGCAGTCGAGGCCGAGGCCGACCTGGTACTGGTGCACCATGGTTACTTCTGGAAGGGTGAGAACCCGTGCATCACAGGCATTCGTCAGCGTCGGCTGAAGACCCTGCTGAACAACGATATCAGCCTGCTGGCGTTTCACCTGCCGCTGGATGTGCACCCGGACGTGGGCAACAACGTGCAGCTGGCACGGCAACTGGACATCACCGTCGAAGGGCCGCTGGACCCGGAAAACCCCAAGGTGGTGGGACTGGTCGGCTCGCTGGTCGAACCGATGACGGCCCGCGACTTTGCCCGGCGCGTGCAGGAAGTGCTGGGACGTGAGCCGTTGCTGGTGGAGGGAGACGAGATGATCCGCCGGGTCGGCTGGTGCACCGGTGGCGGGCAGGGTTACATCGATACGGCGATTGCGGCCGGAGTGGACTTGTACCTTACCGGAGAGGCATCCGAGCAGACCTACCACAGTGCACGGGAGAATGGCGTCAGCTTCATCGCGGCCGGGCACCATGCCACCGAGCGATATGGGGTGCAGGCGTTGGGTGATTACCTGGCGCGGCGGTTTGCCGTGGAGCATCTGTTTATCGATTGCCCGAACCCCATCTGAGATCGGCGTCGCCTGTTTCGCGGGCATGCCCGCGAAGGGCCGCAGGGCGGCCCCGTTTCAGCCCAAACCCCCAGTCATATCGTTAGACCTTTTCGATCTAGCCCGCCTCCTAAATAGAAGCACCCGCTGTGATAAAGTGGCTCGCTCGAACACGGCCCGCAGGCCGTCCATAAGATCGTTTTTCGTGAGTAGCCATGGTCGACAAACTGACGCACTTGAAACAGCTGGAGGCGGAGAGCATCCACATTATCCGCGAGGTGGCCGCCGAGTTCGATAACCCGGTGATGCTGTACTCGATCGGCAAGGATTCCGCCGTGATGCTGCACCTGGCGCGCAAGGCCTTCTTCCCGGGTAAGCTGCCGTTCCCGGTGATGCACGTCGACACCCAGTGGAAATTCCAGGAGATGTACAGCTTCCGCGACAAGATGGTCGAGGAAATGGGCCTGGAACTGATCACCCACGTCAACCCCGAGGGTGTGGCGCAGGGCATCAACCCGTTCACCCATGGCAGCTCCAAGCACACCGACATCATGAAAACCCAGGGCCTGAAGCAGGCACTGGACAAGCATGGTTTCGATGCCGCCTTCGGTGGCGCGCGCCGCGACGAAGAGAAGTCGCGGGCCAAGGAGCGTGTGTATTCGTTCCGGGACAGCAAGCACCGCTGGGACCCGAAAAACCAGCGCCCCGAGCTGTGGAACGTGTACAACGGCAAGGTCAACAAGGGCGAGTCGATCCGCGTCTTCCCGCTGTCGAACTGGACCGAGCTGGACATCTGGCAGTACATCTACCTCGAAGGCATCCCGATCGTGCCGCTGTACTTCGCCGCTGAGCGCGAAGTGATCGAGAAGAACGGCACCCTGATCATGATCGACGACGAGCGCATCCTCGAGCATCTCACCGATGAAGAGAAAGCGCGCATCGTCAAGAAGAAGGTGCGTTTCCGTACCCTCGGTTGCTACCCGTTGACGGGGGCTGTCGAGTCGGAAGCCGAAACGCTCACCGACATCATTCAGGAAATGCTCCTGACGCGCACTTCCGAGCGCCAGGGCCGAGTCATCGACCACGATGGCGCCGGTTCCATGGAAGACAAAAAACGTCAGGGCTACTTCTAATTTTCAGGGTTACTCCATGTCGCACCAATCCGATTTGATCAGCGAAGATATCCTCGCTTATCTGGCTCAGCACGAGCGCAAAGAACTGCTGCGTTTCCTCACCTGCGGTAACGTGGATGACGGCAAGAGCACCCTGATCGGGCGCCTGCTGCACGACTCGAAGATGATCTACGAGGACCACCTCGAAGCCATCACCCGTGATTCGAAGAAAGTCGGCACCACCGGCGAAGAAGTCGACCTGGCACTGCTGGTAGACGGCCTGCAGGCCGAGCGCGAGCAGGGCATCACCATCGATGTCGCCTACCGCTACTTCTCCACCGCCAAGCGCAAGTTCATCATTGCCGACACCCCGGGCCACGAGCAGTACACCCGCAACATGGCCACCGGTGCGTCCACCTGCGACCTGGCGATCATCCTGGTCGATGCCCGCTACGGCGTGCAGACCCAGACCCGCCGCCACAGCTACATCGCTTCGTTGCTGGGCATCAAGCACATCGTGGTCGCGGTCAACAAGATGGACCTCAAAGGCTTCGATCAGGACGTCTTCGAGTCGATCAAGGCGGATTACCTGAAGTTTGCCGACGCCATCAACCTGACCCCAAGCAGCCTGCACTTCGTGCCGATGTCGGCGCTCAAGGGCGATAACGTGGTCAACCACAGCGAGCGTTCGCCGTGGTACGCCGGCCCGACGCTGATGGAAATCCTCGAAACCGTCGAAGTGTCGGCCGACCGCAACTTCACCGACCTGCGCTTCCCGGTGCAGTACGTGAACCGCCCGAACCTGAACTTCCGCGGCTTCGCCGGCACCATCGCCAGCGGCGTGGTACACAAGGGCGACGAAATCGTCGTGCTGCCGTCGGGCAAGAGCAGCCGCGTCAAGTCCATCGTCACCTATGAGGGTGAACTGGAAAACGCAGGCCCAGGCCAGGCCGTGACCCTGACCATGGAAGACGAGATCGACATCTCCCGTGGTGACCTGCTGGTACACGCCGACAACGTACCGCCGGTGACCGACCAGTTCGACGCCATGCTGGTGTGGATGGCCGAAGAGCCGATGCTGCCGGGCAAGAAGTACGACATCAAGCGCGCCACCAGCTACGTGCCGGGCTCGGTTGCCAGCATCACCCACAAGGTTGACGTGAATACCTTGGAGCAGGGCGCTGCCAGCGCACTGCAACTGAACGAGATCGGCCGCGTGAAGGTTGCCCTGGACGCTTCGATCGCGCTGGACGGTTACGACAGCAACCGCACCACCGGTGCGTTCATCGTCATCGACCGCCTGACCAACGGCACCGTCGGCGCCGGCATGATCATCGCCCCGCCAGTACTGCCGCACGGCAGCACCGGCCAGCATGGCAAGCAGGCTCACGTGTCCACCGAGGAGCGTGCACTGCGCTTTGGTCAGCAGCCAGCCACCGTGCTGTTCAGCGGCCTGTCCGGCGCTGGCAAGAGCACCCTGGCCTATGCCGTGGAGCGCAAGCTGTTCGATATGGGCCGTGCGGTGTACGTGCTCGACGGCCAGAACCTGCGCCACGACCTGAACAAGGGCCTGCCACAGGACCGTGCCGGTCGCACCGAGAACTGGCGCCGCGCCGCCCATGTGGCGCGCCAGTTCAACGAAGCCGGCTTGCTGACCCTGGCTGCGTTCGTGGCCCCGGATGCCGAAGGCCGCGAGCAGGCCAAGGCGCTGATCGGCAAAGACCGACTGGTGACTGTGTACGTTCAGGCATCGCCGCTGGCCTGCCGTGAGCGTGACCCACAAGGCCTGTACGCTGCCGGTGGCGACAACATCCCGGGCGAAAGCTTCCCGTTCGATGTGCCGCTGGATGCGGATCTGGTGATCGACACCCAGTCCACCAGCGTGGATGAAGGCGTGAAGCTGGTGCTGGACGTGCTGCGCCAGCGTGGCGCGATCTAAGCGCTGGCCTGCAATTAAAAACCCGCTTCGGCGGGTTTTTTTATTGTCTGGTTCCGGCTCCCACAGGTTCTCTGCTTGATCATTAACCAATGTTCAGATGTAGGAGCCACTTAGATGTGTTTCTCCGACACAGGTATCACCCGTCTTTCCTTCACCGCCTTGTAGGAAAAACTCGAATAGATCTCCTTCACCCCCGGCAACCGCTGCAGCACTTCCCGAGTGAATTCCCCGAACGACTCCAGGTCCCTTGCCAGGATCTCCAGCAAAAAGTCATAGCGCCCGGAGATGTTATGGCAGGCCACGATCTCAGGGATTTCCATCAGCCGCTGCTCGAACGCCAGTGCCATGTCCTTGGTGTGCGAGTCCATCATGATGCTGACGAACGCGGTCACGCCAAACCCTAGCGACTTGGGCGAGAGAATGGCCTGGTAGCCAGTGATGTAGCCGTTGTCTTCCAGCAGCTTGACCCGTCGCCAGCAGGGTGAGGTGGTGAGCGCCACCTGGTCGGCGAGTTCGGCGACGGTAAGGCGGGCGTTGTCTTGCAAGGCCGCGAGCAGGGCGCGGTCGGTGCGGTCGAGGCTTGAAGGCATGTTTTGCCCTCCTGGTCCGTTGATTATTGTTTTTGTTCCAACAAGCACGCAGATCGGTGGGCTATTTTGGAAAAAATCGGGCAGCTCGGTGGCATAAGCTTATAACAAACCACAAGAGGCTGTTGCCATGCGCGACTCCCATAACAACACCGGTTTTTCCACGCGGGCCATTCACCATGGCTACGACCCGCTTTCCCACGGTGGCGCGCTGGTGCCGCCGGTGTACCAGACCGCCACCTATGCCTTCCCCACTGTTGAATACGGCGCTGCGTGCTTTGCTGGGGAGGCGGCGGGGCATTTCTACAGCCGCATCTCCAACCCCACCCTGGCACTGCTGGAACAACGCATGGCTTCACTGGAGGGCGGTGAGGCGGGGTTGGCGTTGGCGTCGGGTATGGGCGCTATTACCTCGACCATCTGGACCCTGTTGCGGCCGGGTGATGAACTGATTGTCGGGCGCACCTTGTATGGCTGCACCTTCGCTTTTCTGCACCACGGTATTGGTGAGTTCGGGGTGAAGGTCCGCCATGTCGACCTGAACGATGCCAAGGCATTGAAAGCGGCGATCAACAGTAAAACACGGATGATCTACTTTGAAACGCCGGCTAACCCCAACATGCAACTGGTGGACATCGCGGCGGTTGCCCAGGCCGTGCAGGGGCATGATGTGCATGTCGTGGTGGATAACACCTACTGCACGCCTTACTTGCAGCGGCCACTTGAGCTGGGGGCGGACCTGGTGGTGCATTCGGCAACCAAGTACCTCAGTGGCCATGGCGACATCACCGCCGGCCTGGTAGTGGGGCGCAAGGCGCTGGTCGACCGTATTCGCCTGGAAGGGCTGAAAGACATGACCGGGGCGGTAATGTCGCCACATGATGCGGCGTTGCTGATGCGCGGGATCAAGACCCTGGCTCTGCGCATGGACCGGCATTGCAGCAATGCCCGGCAGGTGGCCGAGTTTCTGGCCCGGCAGCCGCAGGTGGAGCTGATTCATTACCCCGGTTTGCCGTCGTTCGCCCAGTACGAACTGGCGCAACGGCAGATGCGTTTGCCGGGCGGCATGATCGCTTTCGAGCTCAAGGGCGGTATCGAGGCGGGGCGGCGCTTCATGAATGCGCTACAGCTGTTTGCTCGGGCGGTGAGCCTGGGGGATGCCGAGTCGTTGGCACAGCACCCGGCGAGCATGACGCACTCCAGTTACACGCCGCAAGAGCGGGCACATCACGGGATATCGGAGGGGCTGGTGAGGTTGTCGGTGGGTCTGGAGGATGTGGAGGATCTATTGGCGGATGTCGAGCAGGCATTGCAGGCTTGCAAATAGGTAAACCGAAAAAGGCCTCTTGCGAGGCCTTTTTCATGTTCAGCGGATTAACGCTTGAGCCCGTAGCTCTCATCCAGCATGCCCGGCGAGTTGGGCGCTTTCGGTGCATAGTCGCGTGGCACTTCGGCGGTGTCTTTCGGCGGGGTCAGGCGGTCACGTGGTCCTTGCGGCGCTTCGGAGTGCAGTGCAGCCAGCAGGCGTTGGCGAGTGACTTCATCCAGGGCCAGGCTGTTGGCGCCTTCGGCCAGGTGATCCTGCACGTCCTGGTAGCTTTGGGTCAGTTTCTTGACCAGCACGGCGGTGCTGTTGAAGTGGGTGACCACTTCGTTCTGGTAGCTGTCGAAACGCTTCTGGATGTCATCCAGCTGACGCTGTGTGCTGCTGGGCGCGGCATTGGGCAGCAGGCGGGCCACGACGAAACCGACGACCACGCCAATGACCAGGGCCAGGGTTGGCAACAACCAAACAAGGAGCGAGAGTTCCACGAGTCCTTCCTCTATAAACGGCTTTGCTTTACGTTAACGGCTCAGACCTGCGCTGTATACCGCGAGCGATCGCAAATCAGAACAGAATTCCTCACCTAGACGAATCGACCCCTCCCGAGGTCACGGAGTAGTGCCTTGCTTGTCCGCGAAACCCCCTTGTTCATCGATGGCCCCAGCGGCCAGCTGGAAGCCTTGTACCTTGATGTGGCCGATGCCCGTGGCGCGGTGCTGATCTGCCACCCCAACCCGGTCCAGGGCGGCACCATGCTCAACAAGGTGGTCTCGACCCTGCAACGCACCGCCCGCGATGCCGGTTACGTCACCCTGCGTTTCAATTACCGTGGCGTTGGCCAAAGCGCCGGCAGCCATGACATGGGCGCAGGCGAAGTGGCCGATGCCGACGCTGCCGCAGCCTGGCTGCGGGCCAGACATCCTGAACTGCCGCTGGTGCTGATGGGCTTCTCGTTCGGCGGCTTCGTCGCCACCAGCCTGGCCGGCCGCCTGGAGGCTGCAGGCACCGAGTTGCAGCACCTGTTCATGATCGCCCCGGCAGTCATGCGCCTGACGGCGGAATTCCCGCTGCCACAGCGCTGCCCGATCACCGTGGTGCAACCGGATGCCGACGAAGTCGTTGCGCCGCAGCTGGTTTACGAATGGTCTGACAGCCTGTCGCGCCCCCATGAGCTGCTGAAAGTGGCAGAATGCGGACACTTCTTCCATGGCAAGCTGACCGATCTGAAGGATCTGCTGCTGCCGCGCCTTTCGAACTGAGCCAAGCCTGAATAAGCGAACACCCATGACCACGCGCATCCTTACCGGTATCACCACCACCGGCACACCGCACCTGGGCAACTACGCCGGCGCCATCCGCCCGGCGATCCGTGCCAGCCAGCAGCCCGGTGTCGACTCGTTCTACTTCCTGGCCGACTACCACGCCCTGATCAAGTGCGACGACCCGATGCGCATCCAGCGTTCGCGCCTGGAAATCGCCGCGACCTGGCTGGCCGGTGGCCTGGACCCGGACAAAGTGACCTTCTACCGCCAGTCCGACATCCCGGAAATCCCCGAGCTGACCTGGCTGTTGACCTGCGTTGCTGCTAAAGGCCTGCTGAACCGTGCCCATGCCTACAAGGCCTCGGTGGACAAGAACGTCGAGGCCGGCGAAGACCCGGACGCTGGCGTGACCATGGGCCTGTTCAGCTACCCGGTGCTGATGGCTGCCGACATCCTGATGTTCAACGCCAACAAGGTGCCGGTCGGCCGCGACCAGATCCAGCACGTGGAAATGGCCCGTGACATCGGCCAGCGCTTCAACCACCTGTTCGGCCAGGGCAAGGACTTCTTCGCCCTGCCGGAGGCGGTGATCGAGGAAAGCGTGGCGACCCTGCCAGGCCTGGACGGGCGCAAGATGTCCAAGAGCTATGACAACACCATCCCGTTGTTCACCAGCGCCAAGGACATGAAAGACGCCATCTCGCGCATCGTCACCGACTCGCGCGCCCCAGGCGAAGCGAAAGACCCGGACAATTCGCACCTGTTCACCCTGTTCCAGGCCTTCTCGACGCCTGAACAATGTGCCGGGTTCCGCGAAGAGCTGTTGCAGGGCCTGGGCTGGGGTGATGCCAAGCAACGCCTGTTCCAGCTGCTGGACGGTCAGTTGGCCGAAAAGCGTGAGTACTACCACCAGTTGATCGCCCGGCCGGCGGAGCTGGAAGACATCCTGCTGGCCGGCGCCGCCAAGGCCCGCAAGATCGCCACGCCATTCCTCGAGCAACTGCGCGAGTCTGTAGGCCTGCGTTCGTTCCGCAGTGGCGTCCAGGTCAATACCGAAGTGAAGAAGAAAGCCGCCAAGAGCGCGCGTTTCGTCAGCTTCCGCGACGAAGACGGCAGCTTCCGCTTCCGCCTGCTGGCCGCTGATGGCGAGCAACTGCTGCTGTCGCGCAGCTTTGCCGATGGCAAGAGTGCCGGCGCCGTCAGCAAGCAGTTGCAGCAGGGTGGCGAGGCGGATGTGCGCGTCGACGGCCTGGGCTTCGGCCTGTGGCTGAACGGCGAGCAGGTGGCTGACGGGCCGCAGTTCGACAGCGCCGAAGCCCGTGATGCAGCTATTCAAAGCCTGCGTGATGCCCTGGCACCCCAGCAGGACTGAGGATGTTTATCTGTGGGAGCGGGCAAGCCCGCGAAGCAGGCACCGCGGTGCGTGGCACCGGCTTCGCCGGTGTTCGCGGGCGCGCCCGCTCCCACAGGATTCCACTCGGACTGAGGCATATTGACGCAAGTCTCATTGCCATTAAGCGGGCCTGTCGCTACAGTGACGGCCCGTTTTTTGTTGCCTCGCTAACGAATCATGACTCCCTTAGAACGCTATCAAGCAGATCTGAAACGTCCCGACTTCTTCCATGACGCGGCGCAGGAAACTGCGGTGCGTCACCTGCAGCGCCTGTACGACGACCTGGTGCACGCGCAGAACAACAAGCCGGGCGTGTTCGGCAAGCTGTTCGGCAAGAAGGAGCAGACCCCGGTCAAGGGCCTGTACTTCTGGGGTGGGGTAGGGCGAGGCAAGACCTACCTGGTCGATACCTTCTACGAAGCGCTGCCGTTCAAGCAGAAGATGCGTACGCACTTCCACCGCTTCATGAAGCGTGTGCACGAGGAAATGAAAACCCTCAAGGGCGAGAAGAACCCGCTGACCATCATTGCCAAGCGCTTCAGCGAAGAAGCCAAGGTAATCTGCTTCGACGAATTCTTCGTGTCGGACATTACCGATGCCATGATTCTCGGCACCTTGATGGAGGAGCTGTTCAAGAACGGCGTGTCGCTGGTGGCTACCTCCAACATCGTGCCGGACGGCCTGTACAAGGACGGCCTGCAACGTGCGCGCTTCCTGCCGGCCATCGCCATGATCAAGCAGTACACCGACGTGGTGAACGTCGACAGCGGCGTCGACTACCGCCTGCGTCACCTGGAGCAGGCCGAGCTGTTCCACTTCCCGCTCAACGATGCGGCGCATCAGAGCATGCGCGCCAGCTTCAAGGCGCTGACCCCTGAGTGCACCCAGGCGGTCGAGAATGACGTGCTGATGATCGAGAACCGCCCGATCAATGCGCTGCGTACTTGCGATGACGTTGCCTGGTTCGACTTCCGCGCCCTGTGCGACGGGCCGCGTAGCCAGAACGACTACATCGAGCTGGGCAAGATTTTCCATGCAGTGCTGCTGAGCAACGTGGAGCAGATGGGCGTGACCACCGACGACATCGCCCGCCGTTTCATCAACATGGTGGACGAGTTCTACGACCGTAACGTCAAGTTGATCATTTCGGCTGAGGTGGAGCTGAAGGATCTGTATACCGGTGGGCGTCTGAGCTTCGAGTTCCAGCGCACCCTGAGCCGGTTGCTGGAGATGCAGTCGCACGAATTCCTGTCGCGCGCACACAAGCCCTAAAGGCAGCGGCAAGCTACAAGCTTCAAGCGGCAAGAAAAAAGCCAGAGCAAACCGCATGTTGCTCTGGCTTTTTTCTTGCCGCTTGAAGCTTGTAGCTTGCCGCTCAGGAAGCCTTTCAGGCTTCCTGCATGAACTGTTGCCGATACTGGTTCGGCGACAACTCGGTGTGCTGACGGAACAGCCGCGCAAAGAAACTGGCATCGTCATAACCGACCTCATAGCTGATGGTCTTGATGCTCTTGCGCGTACTCGACAGCAACCCCTTGGCTGTTTCGATCCGTAGCCGTTGCAGGTAGTGCAGCGGCTTGTCGCCCGTCGCGCCCTGGAAGCGGCGCATGAAGTTGCGGATGCTCATGCCGTGGTTGCGGGCCACATCCTCGAAGCGGAACTTGTCGGCGAAGTGCTCTTCCAGCCAGTGCTGGATCTGCAGGATGATCAGGTCCTGGTGCAGCTTCTGCCCGCCAAAGCCCATACGCCCCGGGGTGTAGTTGCGCTGGACTTCGTAGAGGATGTCGCGGGCCACGGCGCGGGCCACGTTGGCGCCGCAGAAGCGTTCGATCAGGTAGATGTACAGGTCGCAGGCCGAGGTAGCGCCGCCCGCGCAATAGATATTGTCGGCGTCGGTCAGGTGCTTGTCCTGGTTCAGCCGGATCTTCGGAAAGCGCTCGGCAAAGCTGTTGAAGAAGCGCCAGTAGGTCGTCGCCTCCTTGCCATCGAGCAGGCCGGACTCGGCCAGCCAGAACACGCCACTGGCCTCGGCGCACAGCACCGCGCCGCGCGCATGCTGGTCACGCAGCCACGGTAGCACCTGTGGGTAGCGCTGCAGCAGGTTGTCGAAGTCGTCCCAATAGGCCGGGAGGATGATCACATCGGCATCGTCCAGGCCACCGTCGACCGGTAACTGCACATTGCTGAAACTGTCCACAGGCTGGCCGTCGGGGCTCACCAGGCGGATTTCGAACATGGGCTGCAGGCCCAGGCCCAGCTGCTTGCTGTAGCGCAGGCTGGCGAGGTGGAAGAAATCCTTGGCTTGCATCAAGGTCGAAGCGAACACCTTGTCAATGGCCAGGATGCTGACGCGCCGCAGCGACGCGGAGGGTTGGGTAAACATCATTGTCATTGTTCTTATAGGGTAGAGTGGTCAATCACCGGCTGGATCGTCTTATGTTTTTTGCCCAGCTGCAAGCTTCGAGCTACAAGCTGCAAGAAAAAAGCAGGTCGGTACTCGCCCGCTCTGTCTTGCAACTTGAAGCTTGCCGCTTGTGGCTTTGATCAAGGGGCAGGGTTGGGCTGCTCCTGGTGAATCGCCTCGATCCCTACCAGCAGCTCGTCGCTCAGGCTCAGCTCAATGCTGGCCAGGTTGCTCTCCAGTTGCTCGAGGCTGGTCGCGCCAATGATGTTGCTGGTCACGAAAGGCTGCCGGGTCACGAATGCCAGGGCCATCTGCGCCGGGTCCAGGCCATGCTCGCGGGCCAGTTGCACGTAGCGGCTGCAGGCCGCCACGGTCTGCGGGTTGGAGTAGCGGGCAAAGCGGCTGAAGAGGGTCAGGCGGGCATTTTCCGGCCGTGCACCGTTCTCGTACTTGCCCGAGAGCATGCCGAAGGCCAGCGGCGAGTAGGCCAGCAGGCCGCACTGCTCACGGATGGCCACTTCCGCCAGGCCTACCTCGAAACTGCGGTTGAGCAGGTTGTAGGGGTTCTGGATCGATACCGCCCGCGGCCAGCCACGGCTCTCGGCCAGTTGCAGAAACTTCATGGTGCCCCACGGCGTTTCGTTGGACAGGCCGACGTGACGGATCTTGCCCGCACGCACCTGTTCGTCGAGTACTTCGAGGGTTTCTTCCAGCGGGGTGAAGTGGTCCTGTGGCAGGTGCTGGTAGCCCAGCTTGCCGAAGAAGTTGGTGCTGCGCTCCGGCCAGTGCAACTGGTACAAGTCGATGCGGTCGGTCTGCAGGCGCTTCAGGCTCTCGTCCAGTGCCGCGACGATGTGCTGACGGTTGTGTTTGAGCTGGCCGTCGCGAATGTGGCTGATGCCGTTGCCGGGGCCTGCGACCTTGCTGGCCAGTACCCAGTCGTCACGGTCGCCATGTTCACGGAACCAGTTGCCGATGATGCGCTCGGTGGCTGCGTAGGTTTCGGGGCGGGGCGGTACCGGGTACATCTCGGCGGTGTCGATGAAGTTGATCCCGGCGGCCTTGGCCCGGGCGATCTGTTCGAAGGCTTCGGCCTGAACGTTCTGTTCGCCCCAGGTCATGGTGCCCAGGCACAGGGCGCTGACGTTGAGGTCGGTACGGCCGAGCTGGCGGTATTCCATCAGGTAGACACTCCTTGGCAAAGAAGCCCATCAAAGCAGGTTGAAATTTTTCGCGCAATCTGGATAATTCGGCCCCTCTCCGTGTGGCGGAAGTGATGCACCACCACGCAGGAAGAACCCCGTCGAACATTGGCGTGCCCGACCCGAGCCCCCAAAAGCGTCAGCGTTCGGCTGCGCGTTTGCCCTTGGCAAGCTGTGCACTATCCAGTAAGATTCGCCGTCTATTTTTCGCTGGGCGGCCTCTGAGGCTTTAGAGAATGAAAACTTTTACTGCTAAACCGGAAACAGTAAAGCGCGAGTGGTTCGTAGTTGACGCCGCTGGCCAGACCCTGGGTCGTCTGGCTACCGAAATCGCTACCCGTCTGCGTGGCAAACACAAACCAGAATACACCCCTCACGTTGACACCGGTGACTACATCGTCGTTATCAACGCCGAGCAGGTTCGTGTGACTGGTGCCAAGTCTTCCGACAAAATGTACTACTCCCACTCCGGCTTCCCGGGCGGTATCAAGGAAATCAACTTCGAGAAGTTGATCGCCAAGGCCCCTGAGCGTGTTATCGAAACCGCGGTCAAAGGCATGCTGCCTAAGAATCCGCTGGGTCGCGACATGTACCGCAAGCTGAAAGTGTACGCGGGTGCTGCTCACCCACACACTGCTCAGCAGCCTCAAGAACTGAAGATCTAACGGGAAGGTTCATTATGTCGGCGACTCAAAACTACGGCACTGGCCGTCGCAAGACCGCAACCGCTCGCGTATTCCTGCGTCCGGGTACTGGTAACATTTCCATCAACAACCGTTCTCTGGACGTGTTCTTCGGTCGCGAAACCGCTCGCATGGTTGTTCGCCAGCCACTCGAGCTGACCGAAACCGTTGAGAAGTTCGACATCTACGTCACCGTTTCCGGTGGTGGTGTCAGCGGTCAGGCCGGTGCGATCCGTCACGGTATCACCCGCGCCCTGATGGAATACGACGAAACCCTGCGTGGCGCTCTGCGTCGTGCTGGCTACGTCACCCGCGATGCTCGTGAAGTCGAGCGTAAGAAAGTGGGTCTGCGTAAAGCGCGTAAGCGTCCTCAGTACTCCAAGCGTTAATACCGCTTCGGCAGTCGAGAAAAGCCCGGTTCCTTGGAACCGGGCTTTTTTTTTGGCTTGAACTAACCTGTCAGCATGTCAGTGGCCACTTGTCGCATAGACGCAGATCAAGCAAAGCGCGGGTTGTCGCCCCTTGCCGGGGTAATCACCTTGTCAGTGTGTGGATTTGTTTCTTACCATGGCGGCCAATTTTTAGTGCCATTGACACAACCTAAGTACAAGCCTGGTTCAACAGGCCAAGCAAGCTGATGGGAGAGGACTGAATGAGCAATGACGGCGTCAACGCAGGCCGGCGCCGCTTCCTCGTAGCCGCGACATCCGTGGTCGGGGCAGCGGGAGCAGTGGGGGCTGCGGTACCGTTCGTGGGGTCATGGTTTCCCAGTGCCAAGGCGAAAGCCGCGGGTGCACCGGTGAAGGTCAATATCGCCAAGGTCGAGGCCGGGCAGCAGATGGTGGCCGAGTGGCGTGGCCAGCCGGTGTTCATTGTGCGGCGAACGGAGGAAATCCTCGGTAACCTGAAAAAAATCACCGGCGACCTGTCTGATCCAGAGTCCAAGGCCTCGGTGCAGCCGGCTTACGTCGACCCTGAGGTTCGCTCGATCAAGCCGGAAATCCTCATTCTCGTCGGCCTGTGCACGCACCTGGGGTGTTCGCCCACCTTCCGCCCGGAAGTGGCGCCTGCCGATCTCGGTCCAAAGTGGGTGGGTGGCTACTTCTGCCCGTGCCACGGCTCCCACTACGACCTTGCTGGTCGCGTCTACAAGTCGCAGCCGGCACCTCTCAACCTGCCAGTGCCACCGCACTCTTACGAGTCGGACGAGATCATCGTCATCGGCGTCGACCAGGAGAACGCATGATGAGCAAGTTCATGGACTGGATTGATGCTCGCTTCCCCGCCACCAAGATGTGGGAAGACCACCTTAGCAAGTATTACGCGCCCAAGAACTTCAACTTCCTGTACTTCTTCGGCTCCCTGGCGCTGCTGGTGCTGGTCAACCAGATCGTCACCGGCGTATGGCTGACCATGAGCTTTACGCCCTCGGCGGAAGAGGCATTCGCCTCGGTCGAGTACATCATGCGTGACGTGGAATACGGCTGGATCCTGCGCTATTTGCACTCCACCGGTGCGTCGGCGTTCTTTATCGTGGTCTACCTGCACATGTTCCGTGGCCTGCTGTACGGCTCCTACCAGAAGCCGCGCGAACTGGTCTGGCTGTTCGGCATGCTGATCTACCTGGCGCTGATGGCTGAAGCCTTCATGGGCTATCTGCTGCCGTGGGGGCAGATGTCGTACTGGGGGGCCCAGGTGATCATCTCGCTGTTTGGCGCCATTCCGGTGATTGGCGACGACCTCACTCAGTGGATCCGCGGCGACTACCTGATCTCGGGTATCACCCTGAACCGCTTCTTCGCCTTGCATGTGGTCGCACTGCCCATCGTCATCCTCGGCCTGGTGGTGCTGCACATCCTTGCCCTGCACGAAGTGGGTTCGAACAACCCCGATGGCGTCGACATCAAGAAGAAAAAGGACGAAAACGGCATTCCGCTGGACGGCATTCCGTTCCACCCGTACTACACCGTCAAGGACATCGTCGGCGTGGTGGTGTTCCTGTTCGTGTTCTGCGCGGTGGTGTTCTTCTTCCCTGAAATGGGTGGCTACTTCCTGGAGAAACCGAACTTCGAGCAGGCCAACGCCTTCAAGACGCCTGAGCACATTGCGCCTGTGTGGTACTTCACACCGTTCTACGCCATTTTGCGTGCGGTGCCTGACAAGCTGATGGGCGTCATCGCCATGGGTGCGGCCATCGCCGTGCTGTTCGTACTGCCCTGGCTCGACCGAAGCCCGGTGCGTTCCATGCGTTACAAGGGCTGGATCAGCAAGGTCTTCCTGCTGGTGTTCTGCGTGGCCTTCGTCATTCTCGGCGTGCTGGGCGTACTGGCGCCGACACCTGGGCGCACCTTGCTGTCGCAGGTATGCACGGTGTTGTACTTCGCCTACTTCCTGCTGATGCCGTTCTACACAAGGCTCGAGAAGACCAAACCGGTTCCGGAAAGGGTGACTGGCTGATGAAAAAGTTGATTGCAGTATTTTTGCTGGCAGTGATGCCTGCCTTTTCCTTCGCTGCTGAACACGGCCTGGAGCTGGACAAGGTCGATATCGACCTGACCGACAAGGCCGCCATGCAGGATGGTGCGCGCACCTTTGCCAACTATTGCATGGGTTGCCACAGTGCCAAGTTCCAGCGTTACGAGCGTGTGGCCGATGACCTCGGCATCCCTCACGAACTGATGCTGGAGAAGCTGGTGTTCACCGGTGCCAAGATTGGCGACCACATGCAGATTGGCATGAAGCCCAGTGACGCCAAGACCTGGTTTGGCGCCGCGCCGCCAGACCTGACGCTGGTGGCTCGGGTGCGCGGTACCGACTGGCTGTACACCTACCTGCGTAGCTTCTATGAGGACCCGTCGCGGCCTTACGGGGTGAACAACAAGGTGTTCCCGAACGTCGGCATGCCCAACGTGCTGGTCGGCCTGCAAGGCAATCAGGTGGTCGGTTGCAAGCAGGTGCAGACCGTGACCGATGGCAAGAAGCAGTTCGACCCATTGACCGGTAGCCCGATCACCCATGAAGCCTGCGACCAGCTGACCATTACGCCGAAATCCGGTACCCTGACGACCGAGCAGTTCGACGAGAAGGTCAAGAACCTGGTGACCTTCCTGGCCTATTCGGCCAACCCGGTCAAACTGGAAAGCCAGCGCATCGGTACCTATGTGTTGCTGTACCTGGCTTTCTTCTTCGTATTCGCCTACTTGCTCAAGCGTGAATACTGGAAGGACGTGCACTGATCACGCAGTAGTTTCTGGTTGTTGAACGCGCCCGGGGCGCCCCAGCAGAAATGCCGGGGGCGCCCCGGGCGCGTTTTCATTTAAAGTTGCACAAGCATCCCGTGCGAGGAGCCGCTACATGGGCGCAACCAACAGGTTAGCCTGCTATTCCGATCCCGCTGATCACTATTGTCATCGGGTACGCCTGGTGTTGGCCGAGAAGGGCGTTGCCGTACAGGTCATCGATGTCAACCCCGCCCGCCTGCCGCCCAAGCTGGCCGAGGTGAACCCTTACGGCAGTGTGCCGACCCTGGTCGACCGTGACCTGGCGTTGTATGAGTCGACCGTGGTGATGGAATACCTGGAGGAGCGTTACCCACACCCGCCGCTGATGCCGGTATACCCGGTTGCGCGTGGCAACAGCCGTTTGCTGATGCACCGCATTCAGCGCGACTGGTGTGCCCTGGCCGATACCGTGCTCGATTCACGCAGCAGCGAGGCTGCCAGAACCGAAGCGCGCAAGGCCTTGCGCGAAAGCCTGACCGGCGTTTCGCCGCTGTTCAATGAATTCGCCTGTTTCATGAGCGATGAGCAAAGCCTGGTCGATTGCTGTCTACTGCCCATACTCTGGCGTTTGCCGGTGTTGGGTATCGAGTTGCCGCGGCAAGCCAAGCCGCTGCTGGATTACATGGAACGTCAGTTCGCCCGCGAGCCTTTCCAGGCGAGCCTGTCCTCCGTAGAACGTGAAATGCGCAAGCTTTAAGGAGCCGTTGATGAACTCCAGTCGCCCCTATCTGGTTCGAGCACTGTACGAGTGGATCGTCGACAACGATTGCACGCCCCATATGCTGGTCAATGCCGAATTCCCGAAAGTTCAGGTGCCGGATGGTTTCGCCAGTGATGGCCAGATTGTCCTGAATATCTCCCCAAGCGCTGTGCGCCACCTGCACATGGACAATGAAGCGGTCAGCTTCGAGGGTCGTTTCAGTGGAGTGGCCCACTCGCTGTTCGTACCCGTTGGCGCCATTCTAGGCATCTATGCCCGCGAAAATGGCCAGGGCATGGTCTTCGAGCTGGAGTCGCCAATGGATGGCGACGAGCCGGAAGACGATGACGTGCAGCCGGATGACGACGGGCCGCCAGAGGGTGGTGGGCAGCCGCCACGCCCAAGTGGCCGACCGAGCCTGAAAGTGGTCAAGTAACAAAAAAGGCGATCCAACCGGATCGCCTTTTTTGTGCCTGCCACACCACTTTCAGCGCCTGTGAGATCGAGCGCCGCCCGCGCGGCGCATCGCGAGCTGCGCTCGCTCCTACGTCTGTTTCGGGCCAATTATTCCTGGGGGATTTGCGCGTGAACGCCTTGGCGCATGGCGCGATATTGTGTCGTACAAGCCAGGCGGTCGCGCGCGCCTGTCACAGGCGTTACTGGCCCGAAACAAGCGTAGGAGCGAGCGCAGCTCGCGATGCGCCGCGCGGGCGGCGCTCGATCTCGCAGGCGCCGAAATTCTCCAGCCGAATCAGTCGATGTATTCGAACAGCTTGACGATCTTCTGCACGCCCGACACGCCCTGTACCACGGCAGTGGCCGAGTTGGCCTCCTGCTGGGTTACCAGGCCGAGCAAGTAGACGATACCGTTTTCGGTAATCACCTTGATGCGCGAGCTGGGCACGGCATTGTCAGTCAGCATCTGGGTCTTGATCTTGGTGGTCAGCCAGGCGTCGTTGTTGCGTGCCAGGATGGAGGAGGGCTGCATCACCTGCAGTTCGTTGTGCACTTTCTTGACCCGCTGCACCTGGCCGGCGGTTTGCTCGGCAAGGCTCTTGAGGTCGGCGCGCGGGGTTTGCCCGGCCAGCAGGACGATGCCGTTGTAGCTGCTGACAACGATGTGCGAGCCTTTGTCCAGGTCAGGGCTGGCTTTGGAAATGTTCACGGCGGCCTTGGTCTCGATCAGCGAGTCGTCGATCTTGCTGCCGATGGTGCGCGTGCCGCGATCGTCCTCGATCGGCGAATTGCGTGTAGAGGTAAGTACCGAGCTGCAACCGGTGACGCTCAGGCACAGGGTCAGGGCCATCAGGCCGAGGCGCATTGGGGTCATTCTTCACTCCCGAACAGTTGGCTGTCGATCAGGTCGCACAGGCAGTGGATCGCCAGCAGGTGGACTTCCTGGATACGCGCGGTAACGGTGGAAGGTACGCGGATTTCCACGTCCTCGGGCAGCAGCAGCGAAGCCATGCCGCCGCCGTCGCGGCCAGTCAATGCTACGACAATCATTTCGCGGTCATGTGCGGCCTGGATCGCCTGGATCACGTTGGCCGAGTTGCCGCTGGTGGAAATCGCCAGCAGAACGTCGCCGGGTTGGCCCAGGGCGCGGATCTGCTTGGAAAAGACTTCGTTGTAGCTGTAATCGTTGGCGATCGAGGTCAGGGTCGAGCTGTCGGTGGTCAGCGCGATGGCAGGCAGGCTCGGGCGTTCACGTTCGAAGCGGTTGAGCAGCTCGGAGGAAAAATGCTGGGCATCGCCAGCCGATCCGCCGTTGCCGCAGGCGAGCATCTTGCCCTCGTTGAGCAGCGCATTGACCATGACCAGGCTGGCCTGCTCGATGTGCGGTGCCAGGATGTCCATTGCCTGTTGCTTGGTATCGATGCTGGCCTGAAACAGCCGGCGGATTCGGGATTGCATGTCCATCTGGTGACCTTAAGTAGGGCGGTGGCCTTTGCTACGCGCAACAACGACCGGCCCGCGATACATAGAGCAAAAAAAACGAAGTGGGTTCAGCATTCGAAGGCGTTTTTCAGCCATTGAAGCGGTCTGCCTGCATGGTGGCTGCCCTGCAGGGCGACTACGTCGAAGCGGCAGGGGTGGTTGCCCCAATGGGGCTCCTTCTGCAGGAACAGGGTGGCGGCAAGCACCAGCCGTTTCTGCTTGCGCCCGTCGATACTGTCGAGGGCGCCTCCGAAGCCCGCGTGCAACCGGTAGCGGACTTCGACGAATACTACTGTATCGGCGTCAAGCATGACCAGATCAAGCTCACCGCCTTTGCATCGCCAGTTGCGCGCCAGCAGCTGCAGACCTTGCCCCTGAAGGTACTCAAGGGCCTGGTTTTCTGCCGCTTGCCCGGCGCGGGTTGGTGATGCTGCGGCCATCAACGCGCGGTGTCAGGCAGGCGCTTGATCTGGCCGCCAGCAAATTCTGCCCATGGCAACTGGCGCTCGACGCGTTGGTTGGCGTTGATGCTCAGGCTGCCCGAAAGGCCCATGACGCGGTTGTCTGGCAGTGCTTTCAGCTGGCCCAGGCGCGGCGCCAGGCTGTAGGCATCGACGCCCATGGCATACAGGCGGCCCAGGCTGCCAGCGGCTTGCGGCCACTGTTGCACGACTTGCTGGCGCAGGCTGTTGCTGGAGTCGAGCAACCACGGCGTTTCGCAGAAGCGAATGCCGTTCATGTCATTGTACTGGTTGACGTCGCCGCTGGCGCTGTACAGGTTCGAGGTCGCGTAGACAGGCACGTCACCGGCATACTGGAAGTTCAGGGTCGGCTTGATCTGCTGTGCCTGCTGTGGGGTCGAGGCGAGGAAGATGAAGTCGATGTCCTGACGGCGCGACGGTTGCGCTGCGATGTTACCGCCTACCGTGCTTTGCAGGCTCTTGGCGCGGCCTTCGCTCTGGCGCAGCTGGAACAGGTCGGCAATTTGCTGGGCCAGGGCGACGGGTTGGGCGATGCGCTCGGCGGCGAGCAGGGTGCCGCCATTACCCTCCCAGTCCTGGCGGAAGGCGGCCAGTACGCGGTCGCCCCATTCGCCGCTCGGCACCAGGGCGACGGCGCGAACCATGCCGTCTGCGCGTGCGCGGCGGGCAACTTCGCGGGCCTCGTCTTCGGCAGCCAGGCCGAACTGGAACAGCTGCGGCGGCGCCTTCTGACCGGCGTCGGCGTAGTTCAGCGCCAGGGTGGTAATGGGCAGCTGAGGTTTGGCGGCCAGTTGCTTCACCAGCGGTTTTTCCAGCGGACCGATGACCAGTTGCACGCCAGCGGCCTGGGCCTGGCGATAGAAATCATCGAGCGAACCGATACGCGAGCTGTCGAACACCTGCACTGCAGGCGCTGGCTGGCCGGCCTGCTGGGCCTGGAAGTGGGCGGCCATGAAGCCGTCACGCAACGCGCGGGCAACACCGGCCAGCGGGCCTTCCTGCGGTAGCAGCAGGGCAATTTTGGTCAGCGGCTGGCTGGCCAGTTCCTTGAGCTTGGTCAGTGCCTGCGGCAGTTGCAGGGCTGCCGGGTGGTCCGGGTGCTGTTTGACCCAGGCTTCGATAGCCGCTTGCTGCTGCTCCAGGGTGCCGGCGCTTTTCACGGCGAAGGCCAGGCTGGTCCAGCCGCTCAGCGTCTGGTCGTTGGCTGGCTGCTGCAGTTGCTCTGCCGGCAGCGAGGCGACCAGTGCCCAGATGGCATCGTTGTTGGCGCTGGCGGCCTGGCCGCTGAGCAGCGGGGCCAGCAGTACACGCTGTTGCGCAGCAGCCAGGGCCTGGCCGTCGGCTTCGAGGGCGGCGGCGTGTACGCTGTAGGTGCGTGCTTGCTGCTCTGCCGGAAGCTCGGCGACGCGCTGCAGGCTAGGGTGAGCCAGTGCAGTCAGGGCGGCCTTGGGTTGGTTGCGGCTCATGGCCAGTTCGGCAGCGAGGGTGCTGGCGAACACTTGCTGGGCCGGCTTGAGCGTGTCCAGCGGGACTTGCTCGAGAATGCGTGCGGCGCGTGGGAAGTCCTTCTGCTTGTAGGCCAGGTCGGCTGCGCTCAGGCGCAGCAGGGCGGCGTCTTGCGCAGACTTGCTGGAAGCAGCCTTTTCGAGCAGTTGCTCGATGCTGGCATCCGGGGTGCGTGGCAGTTCGCCCAGGCTGGATGAGGGCGAGCTGGCGCAGGCCGCCAGCAGGGCAGCGAGGCAGAGGGCTGTGAGCAGCCGCAGGCAAGCGATCATGTAAAGGTCCTGTTACTCGATCAAGTTGGCCGGCAATTGTACCCAAGCACTGGCCGGGGCGCGATGTCGCCGTATAGATCCTTCACTATAGGTGGCTTGCCGCCGGTCGCTGGTGAAGTTCTTTGCGCCCTGTTGCAGGCGCTCGGGCTACAATGGCGCCTTTGATCCGAATGACAGGTGTGCGCAGTGACTGATGTGGCAGGGGCTTCGAAATCCACGGTGGGGACGCTGTATGTGGTGGCAACCCCTATCGGCAACCTCGATGACATGAGCGCCCGGGCGTTGAAGGTGCTGGCGGACGTGGCGCTGATCGCCGCCGAGGACACCCGCCATTCGGTCCGGTTGCTGCAGCACTTTGGCATCGACACGCCGCTGGCTGCCTGTCATGAGCACAACGAGCGTGACGAAGGCGGGCGTTTCCTCACCAAGCTGCTGGCTGGCGAGAGCGTGGCATTGGTCTCTGATGCCGGCACGCCGCTGATTTCCGACCCGGGCTACCACTTGGTGCGCCAGGCGCGGGCCGCTGGGGTGAATGTGGTGCCGGTGCCAGGTGCCTGTGCGCTGATCGCTGCGCTGTCGGCGGCCGGCTTGCCGTCGGATCGCTTCATCTTCGAAGGTTTCCTGCCAGCCAAGCAGGCCGGGCGCCGGGCACGCCTGGAGCAGGTAAAGGAAGAGCCGCGCACGCTGATCTTCTATGAAGCCCCGCACCGAATCCTGGAGTGCCTTGAAGACATGGAGGCGGTTTTTGGTGGCGACCGCCCGGCCTTGCTAGCGCGCGAACTGACCAAGACGTTCGAGACCCTCAAGGGCCTGCCGCTGGCTGAATTGCGTGCCTTTGTGGCCGGCGACAGCAACCAGCAGCGCGGTGAGTGCGTGGTACTGGTGGGTGGCTGGAGTGCGCCGGAGGGCGAGCAGGCCATCAGTGCCGAGGCCCAGCGGGTGCTCGACCTGTTGTTAGCCGAGTTGCCGCTGAAGCGGGCGGCTGCACTTGCGGCTGAAATTACCGGGGTGCGCAAGAACCTGTTGTATCAACTTGCCCTTGAAAAGCAGAAAGCCGAATAGTGGCAAATTGATATAAATGCCGGTATTGCTTGTTCTCAAGCGCGCGTGCCGGTAACCTTGTCGGCGGAGAGTCGATCGGACAGTCGCTGCCTGTTTTTGTTCCGCAACTTTTTGTTGTGTGAGCAGCAGGGGGAGGAAAGTCCGGGCTCCATAGGGCAGAGTGCCAGGTAACGCCTGGGAGGCGTGAGCCTACGGAAAGTGCCACAGAAAATAACCGCCTAAGCACTTCGGTGCCGGTAAGGGTGAAAAGGTGCGGTAAGAGCGCACCGCACGGCTGGCAACAGTGCGTGGCTAGGTAAACCCCACTCGGAGCAAGACCAAATAGGGTTCCATCAGGCGTGGCCCGCGTCGGAACCGGGTAGGTTGCTAGAGGCGTCCAGTGATGGCCGTCGTAGAGGAATGACTGTCCTCGACAAAACCCGGCTTACAGATCGACTCTCCACCTTTCCTTCTCTGCTTCATTCGATAGCAGATCCTCTCTGGTAATACCGAAAAAATCTTACTCTTGATAAATCACTTTAACTTCGAACTCCATTCGCTTGCGTGGGTTTGATTTTTCTCGTCTTTTTTTCTACTTGGTAGTGCTTCCACCTTCTCTTAACGCGCTAAATCTCGGTCCTGTAAGGCTTTTCCTTATGAACGTGCCTTGACGGTGCTGCGGGCGGATTCCTATAGTGTGCGCAAGTGGCAGAAAGTGGGATGAAGTGGGTTTTCTGGCACAAAAAAGCTAACATTGTGGGGAATCGCAGCCGTGTTCCGCGGAGCCAACGCCGTCAGCCTCGATGCCAAGGGCCGTCTCGCCATGCCGAGCCGGTACCGTGACGAGCTCGATTCGCGTTGCAATGGTCAGCTGATCGTGACCATCGACGCCGTGGACCCCTGCTTGTGTGTTTATCCCCTCGATGAGTGGGAACAGATAGAAGCCAAGTTGCGTGCCTTGCCATCGTTGCGTGAGGAAAACCGTCGCCTGCAGCGTTTGCTGATCGGCAATGCGGTTGACCTGGAGCTCGATGGCAGTGGGCGTTTCCTGGTACCGCCCCGCCTGCGTGAGTACGCCAAGCTCGACAAGAAGGCGATGCTGGTGGGGCAGCTGAACAAATTCCAGCTGTGGGATGAAGATGCCTGGAACGCGGTTTCGGCAGCCGACCTTGCAGCTATTCAACAACCGGGCGCCATGCCCGACGAATTGCGTGACCTGATCCTGTGACCATAGATAGCGGCTTCAACCACATTACCGTCCTGCTCGACGAAGCTGTCGAGGCATTGGCCCTGCGCGCCGACGGTTGCTATCTGGACGGCACCTTTGGCCGTGGCGGACACAGCCGGCTGATTCTCAGCAAGCTCGGGCCGCAAGGGCGGCTGCTGGGCTTCGATAAAGATCCACAGGCGATTGCCACAGGGCAAGCGCTGGCGGCCGAAGACGGCCGCTTTGTCATTGTGCAGCGCAGCTTTGCCGAGCTGGGCGCGGAAGTGGCCGAGCGCGGCCTGCACGGCAAGGTCAGCGGCGTGTTGCTGGACCTTGGCGTGTCGTCGCCGCAGCTGGATGACCCTGAGCGTGGTTTCAGCTTCCTCAATGACGGCCCGCTGGACATGCGCATGAACCCGGCCCAGGGCATCAGTGCCGCCGAGTTCATCGCCACCGCGCCGGTGGAAGAAATTGCCCGCGTCTTCAAGGAATACGGTGAAGAGCGCTTCGCCGGCCGCATGGCGCGTGCCGTGGTCGAGCGCCGTGAAAAGGAGCCTTTCACCCGCACCGCCGACCTGGCGGAAGTACTCAAGGTGGCCAACCCAGCCTGGGAAAAAGGCAAGAACCCGGCTACCCGTGCCTTCCAGGGCCTTCGCATTCACGTCAACAACGAATTGGGTGACCTGGAAGCCGGCCTCGAGGCCGCGCTCGATGCCCTCGAAGTCGGTGGCCGCCTGGCGGTGATCAGCTTCCACTCGCTGGAAGACCGTATCGTCAAGCTGTTCATGCGCAAGCTGGTCAAGGGCGAGGCCGACAACCTGCCGCGCAACCTGCCGGTACAGCACAAGGCCTTCGAGCCGAAAATCAAGCTCATCGGCAAGGCCCAGTTCGCCTCCGAAGCCGAGCTCAAGGCCAACCCACGGTCGCGTAGCGCCGTGATGCGCGTGGCGGAGAAGCTGCGGTGAGCAGGCTGTTTGCCAAACCCTTGCCAGGCGGAAGCTTCCTGATGCTTCTGCTGTTCGTTGCCGTGCTGGTTTCGGCTATCGCCGTGTCCTACAGCGCGCACTGGAACCGTCAGTTGCTCAACACCTTGTACGGTGAGCTGAACGAGCGTGACAAGGCCCAGGCCGAGTGGGGGCGCCTGATTCTTGAACAGAGCACCTGGACTGCTGCCAGCCGTATCGAGAGTCTGGCTTCCGAGCAATTGAAGATGCGCGTACCTTCGGCTGACGAAGTGCGGATGGTGGCGCCATGATGAAGCTCGAAGGCGCACTCTACCCGTGGCGCTTCCGCGTGGTGATCGGCTTGCTGGCCATCATGGTCGGTGCCATTTGCTGGCGCATCATCGATTTGCAGGTCGTTGACCGTGACTTCCTCAAGGGGCAGGGCGACGCGCGCAGCCTGCGTCATATCCCTATTCCGGCGCACCGTGGCCTGATTACCGACCGCAACGGTGAACCGCTGGCCGTGAGCACCCCGGTTACCACCCTGTGGGCAAACCCCAAGGAAATGCAGGCGTCCAAAGAGCGCTGGCCGCAGTTGGCCGCAGCGCTGGGGCAAAACCCGCAGCAGCTGACCGAGCGCCTGACCCAGCAAGCCAACAAGGAATTCATCTACCTGGTCCGCGGCCTGACCCCGGAGCAGGGCCAGCATGTGCTCGACCTGAAAGTGCCTGGTGTGTACGGCCTGGAAGAATTCCGTCGCTTCTATCCGGCGGGTGATGTCACCGCGCACATGGTCGGCTTCACTGACCTCGACGACCATGGTCGCGAAGGTGTCGAACTGGCCTATGACGAATGGCTGGCCGGCGTGCCGGGCAAGCGGCAGGTGATCAAGGACCGGCGCGGCAGGCTGATCAAAGACATCCAGGTAACCAAGAACGCCAAGGCCGGAAAGACCTTGGCGTTGTCGATAGACCTGCGCCTGCAGTACCTGGCCACCCGCGAACTGCGCAATGCCATTGCCGAACAGGACGCCAAGGCCGGCAGCCTGGTGATCATGGACGTCAAGACCGGTGAGGTCCTGGCCATGGTCAACCAGCCGACCTACAACCCCAACAACCGCCGCAGCATGTTCCCGGCGGCCATGCGTAACCGGGCGATCATCGACGTGTTCGAGCCAGGCTCCACGGTCAAGCCGATCTCCATGAGTGCGGCCCTGCAGAGCGGGCGCTGGAAGCCGACCGACAAGGTCGAGGTGTACCCGGGCAGCCTGCAGATCGGCCGCTACACCATCAAGGACGTATCGCGCAGTGAAGGCCCGATCCTCGACCTGACCGGGATCCTGATCAACTCCAGTAACGTCGGCATGAGCAAGATCGCCTTCGACATTGGCGGTGAGGCTATCTACCGCGTCATGTCCCAGGTCGGCCTGGGCCAGTACACCGGTCTGGGTTTCCCGGGTGAGCGCGTCGGTAACCTGCCTAATCACCGCGAGTGGCGCAAGGCTGAGACCGCAACCTTGTCCTATGGCTATGGCGTGTCGGTGACCGCCCTGCAACTGGTGCATGCCTACGCGGCGCTGGCCAACGACGGCAAGATGGTGCCGCTGTCGATCCTCAAGGTCGACAAGGCGCCGGACGCTGTGCAGGCCATTCCAAAGGAAACCGCCGAAACCGTTCAGGGCATGCTGCAGCAGGTGATCGAAGCGCCGCGTGGTGTGTTCCGCGCCCAGGTGCCGTTCTATCACGTGGCCGGCAAGTCCGGTACCGCGCGTAAGGCCACCGTGGGTTCCAAGGGCTACACCGAAAACGCCTACCGCTCGCTGTTCGCCGGCTTCGGTCCGATGAGCGACCCGCGCTATGCCATCGTCGTGGTCATCGACGAGCCGGGCAAAGGCGGCTACTTCGGTGGCCTGGTTTCTGCGCCGGTATTCAGCAAGGTCATGTCCGGCACCTTGCGTCTGATGAACGTGCCGCCAGATAACCTGCCGCCACCCGCGCCAGCGGCACCCGCCGTGCAATCGCAAGTCAACGCAGCAGCCGCCAAGGGAGGGCGTGGATGATGACAATGCCATTGAGCAAACTTTTCGCCCACGCCAGTCGTGACCCGCTGATTCGTGAGCTGACCCTGGACAGCCGCAATGTGCGCCCGGGTGACCTGTTCCTGGCCGTGCCGGGCGCCAAGGTCGATGGTCGCGAGCATATTGCCGATGCGCTGGCCCGTGGCGCCGCTGCAGTGGCCTACGAAGAGCAGGGCGCCAACGTGCTGCCGCTGACCGATGTGCCGCTGATTCCGGTCAAAGGCCTGATCGCTCAGCTGTCGGATATTGCCGGGCGTTTCTATGGCGAGCCCAGCCGTCAGTTGAACCTGGTGGGGGTGACCGGCACCAACGGAAAGACCAGCGTTACCCAGTTGGTGGCCCAGGCGCTCGACCTGCTCGGCCAGCGCTGCGGCCTGATTGGCACCCTAGGGACCGGCTTCTACGGTGAGCTGCAGAGCGGTCGCCTGACCACGCCCGACCCGATCGCGGTGCAGTCGACCCTCAACGACCTCAAGAAAGGTGGCGCCAAGGCTGTGGCCATGGAGGTTTCCTCCCATGCGCTGGAGCAAGGCCGGGTTGCCGCACTGGAATTCGACATCGCGGTGATGACCAATCTCTCCCGCGACCACCTCGACTATCACGGCAGCATGGAGGCCTATGAGGCCGCCAAGGCCAAGCTGTTCGCCTGGCCGAGCCTGCGTTGCCAGGTGGTCAACCTGGATGACGCCTTTGGGCGTCGCCTGGCCGATGACTTTGCCCGGCGCCCGAGTGTCGATCACATCGAGACCCGGCTGCTTAGCTACAGCCTGGAAAACCCGGACGCTTCGCTGTTCTGCCGCGAAGCCGTATTCAATGACGATGGTGTGCGTGCCACCCTGGTCACCGCCCAGGGTGAGCGCGCTCTGCGCAGCCAGCTGTTGGGCCGCTTCAACCTGAGCAACATGCTGGCTGCCGTGGCGACCCTGCTGGCGCTGGACTATTCGTTGGACGAAATTCTCAAGGTCACCCCGCACCTGCAAGGGCCGGTAGGCCGCATGCAGCGCCTGGGTGGCGGCGACAAGCCGCTGGTGGTGGTCGACTACGCGCACACCCCGGACGCCCTCGAGAAAGTGCTTGAAGCCCTGCGCCCGCACGCCCACGGCAAGCTGCTGTGCCTGTTTGGCTGCGGTGGAGACCGCGACCGTGGCAAGCGCCCACTGATGGCCGAAGTGGCCGAGCGCTTGGCCGACCGCGTGCTGGTCACCGACGACAACCCGCGCACTGAAGACCCGCTGCGCATTTTCGACGACATCCGCCCCGGCTTCGCCAAGCCTGCCGAGGTCGAGTTCGTCGCCGGCCGTGGTGAAGCCATCGCGCACCTGATTGCCACCGCTGCTGCCAGCGACGTGATCGTGCTGGCCGGCAAGGGGCACGAGGATTACCAGGAGATCAATGGCCAGCGCCATGACTTCTCCGACCTGACTGAAGCCGAGAAGGCACTTGCAGCCTGGGAGGCTCCACATGCTTAAGCCGCTGTCACTCAGCCAGCTGACCACAGCACTGAGTGGTCAACAAATCGGTGGCGAGGCCACCTTCACCGGTGTCAGCATCGACAGCCGCAGCGTCAGCGCCGGGCAGCTGTTCGTCGCCTTGGCCGGTCCGCGTTTCGATGGTCACGACTACCTGGCCGATGTGAAGGCCAAAGGCGCAGTCGCTGCCCTGGTCGAGCGTGAAGTGGCCGGTGTCGACCTGCCGCAATTGCTGGTCAAGGATTGCCGGGTAGCGCTCGGCCAGCTCGGCGCCTTGAACCGCGCCGCCTTCGACAAGCCTGTTGTTGCCATTACCGGTTCCAGCGGCAAGACCACCGTCAAGGAAATGCTTGCCGGCATCCTGCGTACCCGTGGCTTGGTGCATGCCACCCGTGGCAACCTGAACAACGACCTGGGCGCGCCGCTGACCCTGCTGGAGATCGCCCCCGAGCACAGCGCGGCGGTGATCGAACTGGGCGCTTCGCGCATTGGTGAAATCCGCTACACCGTCGGCCTAACGAAGCCTCAGGTGGTCATCATCAACAACGCCGGTACCGCCCACGTTGGCGAGTTCGGCGGGCCGGAAAAGATCGTTGAAGCCAAGGGCGAGATTCTCGAAGGCCTGGGCGAGGGCGGCACTGCCATCCTCAACCTGGCTGACAAGGCGTTCGACATCTGGCGCAAGCGTGCCGGCGACCACCGCATTTTCACCTTTGCACTGGATAACCCGCAGGCAGACTTCCACGCCAGTCATATTGGCCGTGATGCCCGGGGCTGCCCGTCGTTCACCCTGCATGGGCCTGATGGCAGCGTGCCGGTACAGCTGAACCTGCTGGGTACCCACAACGTCAGCAACGCCTTGGCCGCTGCGGCTGCCGCCCATGCCGTTGGTCTGAGCCTTAGCGGCATCGCCGCCGGCCTGGCTGCGGTACAACCGGTCAAGGGCCGCACCGTGGCGCAGATCGCGCCGAACGGTGTGCGGGTAATCGACGACAGTTACAACGCAAATCCCACCTCCATGTGCGCGGCCATTGATATACTCGCCGGCTTTTCCGGGCGCACCGTCCTGGTGCTTGGAGATATCGGCGAACTGGGGCAATGGGCGGAAGAAGGCCACCGTCAGGTGGGTGACTACGCGCGTGGCAAGGTCGATGCCCTGTACGCAGTGGGTTCCAACATGACATATGCGGTCAAGGCGTTCGGCGCCAATGGCCGTCATTTCGCTACTCAAGCTGAGCTGATCGACGCCGTTAGCGCCGAAAGTGCCAGCGACACCACTATCTTGATCAAGGGCTCGCGCAGCGCTGCGATGGAAAACGTCGTGGCGGCATTGTGCGGTGCCAGCGGGGAGAAACATTAATGCTGCTGCTGTTGGCCGAGTATCTGCAACAGTTCCACAAAGGCTTCGCGGTCTTCCAGTACCTGTCCCTGCGCGGGATTCTTGGTGTGCTGACCGCGTTGTCCCTGGCGCTGTGGCTGGGGCCGTGGATGATCCGTACCCTGCAAATTCGTCAGATCGGCCAGGCCGTGCGTAATGACGGCCCGCAATCGCACCTGTCCAAGTCCGGCACCCCGACCATGGGTGGCGCATTGATCCTGTCGGCCATCGCGATCAGCACGCTGCTGTGGGCTGATCTGTCCAACCGCTACGTGTGGGTGGTGCTGATCGTAACGCTCGCATTCGGTGCCATCGGATGGGTCGATGACTACCGCAAGGTGATCGAAAAGAACTCGCGTGGCCTGCCAAGCCGCTGGAAGTACTTCTGGCAGTCGGTGTTCGGCCTGGCTGCGGCCGTGTTCCTGTACAAGACCGCGCCGACCAGCGTCGAGACCACGTTGATCCTGCCGTTCATCAAGGACGTCACCATCCCGCTGGGCATCGGCTTCGTGGTGCTGACCTACTTCGTCATCGTCGGCTCCAGCAACGCGGTCAACCTCACCGACGGCCTCGACGGCCTGGCAATCATGCCGACGGTGATGGTCGGCGGCGCCCTGGGCATCTTCTGCTACCTGTCGGGTAACGTGAAGTTCGCCGAATACCTGCTGATCCCTTACGTTCCGGGCTCGGGCGAACTCATCGTGTTCTGTGGCGCGCTGATCGGTGCCGGCCTGGGCTTCCTGTGGTTCAACACCTACCCGGCACAAGTCTTCATGGGTGATGTCGGTGCGCTGGCGCTGGGCGCGGCGCTGGGCACCATCGCGGTGATCGTTCGCCAGGAAATCGTCCTGTTCATCATGGGCGGCATCTTCGTCATGGAAACCTTGTCGGTGGTGATCCAGGTCGCCTCCTTCAAGCTGACCGGCAAGCGCGTGTTCCGCATGGCGCCGATCCACCACCACTTTGAACTCAAGGGCTGGCCAGAACCACGGGTGATCGTCCGCTTCTGGATCATCACCGTGATTCTGGTGCTGATTGGCCTTGCAACCCTGAAACTGAGGTAGATGAGCGTGTCTTTGATCGCTTCCGACCAATTCCGCATCGTTGTCGGCCTCGGCAAGAGCGGCATGTCCCTGGTTCGCTTCCTGGCGAACCGGGGCATTGCCTTTGCGGTCGCCGACACCCGCGAGCAACCGCCGGAACTGGACACCCTGCGCCGTGATTACCCGCAGGTGGAAGTGCGCTGTGGTGAACTGGATGTGGACTTCCTGTGCCGCGCCAACGAACTGTACGTAAGCCCTGGCCTGGCCCTGGCCACGCCAGCCCTGCAGCAGGCTGCTGCGCGTGGTGTGAAACTGTCCGGTGACATCGAACTGTTCGCCCGCAACGCCAAAGCGCCGATCATTGCCATCAGCGGCTCCAACGCCAAGAGCACTGTCACTACTCTGGTCGGCGAAATGGCCGCCAAGGCGGGCAAGCGTGTAGCGGTGGGTGGCAACCTCGGTACCCCGGCGCTGGACCTGCTGGCCGATGACGTCGAGCTGTACGTGCTGGAGCTGTCCAGCTTCCAGCTGGAAACCACCGACCAGCTCAATGCTGAAGTGGCCACCGTACTGAACATCAGCGAAGACCATATGGACCGCTACAGCGGCCTGCCGGCCTACCACCTGGCCAAGCACCGGATTTTCCGTGGCGCGAAGCAGGTCGTGGTCAACCGTCAGGACGCCCTGAGCCGGCCGCTGCCGGTGGAAGGCCGCCCGTGCTGGACCTTCGGCCTCAACCAGCCGGACTTCAAGGCCTTCGGCCTGCGCGAAGTGGATGGCGAGAAATACCTGGCATTCGAGTTCCAGGCGCTGATGCCAGCGCGTGAACTGAAGATTCGCGGTGCGCACAACCAGAGCAATGCCTTGGCGGCGTTGGCCCTGGGGCATGCCGCAGGCCTGCCGTTCGAGCCCATGCTCGAAGCCCTGCGCGAGTTCGGTGGCCTGGCCCATCGCTGCCAGTGGGTGCGTGAGCGCAATGGCGTGAACTGGTACGACGATTCCAAGGCCACCAACGTCGGTGCAGCTTTGGCCGCCATCGAAGGCCTGGGTGCCGATATCGAAGGCAAATTGGTATTGATCGCCGGTGGCGACGGCAAAGGTGCCGAGTTCACGGCCTTGCGTGAGCCGGTCAAGCGCTTCTGCCGGGCCGTGGTACTGCTTGGCCGTGATGCCGAGCGCCTGGCCGAGGCCCTGGGTGATGACGTGCCACTGGTACGGGTCAAGACCCTTGATGACGCCGTGCAACAGTGTGCCGAACTGGCTCAGGCCGGCGATGCCGTGCTGCTGTCGCCCGCATGTGCCAGCCTCGACATGTTCAAGAACTTCGAAGAGCGCGGGCGCCTGTTCGCCCAGGCAGCGGGAGGCCTTGCATGATCTTCGGCATCTTCAAGCCCTACCCGTCGCCGCTGATCAGCGGCCGTGGCATCGACCTGGACTTCCCGATGCTCGCCGGCTGCCTGGCCTTGCTGGGCCTGGGCCTGGTGATGATCACCTCGGCGTCGTCGGAAGTGGCTGCGGTGCAGTCGGGCAACCCGCTTTATCACATGTTCCGCCACCTGGTGTACGTGTTCCTGGGCCTGGTGGCCTGTGGCGCCACCATGCTGGTGCCGATCGCCACCTGGCAGCGCATGGGCTTCATGATGCTGCTGGGCGCCTTCGGCCTGCTGGTGCTGGTGCTGGTGCCGGGTATCGGCCGTGAGGTGAACGGTTCGATGCGCTGGATCGG
Organism: Pseudomonas sp. FYR_2; assembly: GCF_043106425.1. Taxonomy (NCBI): domain Bacteria; kingdom Pseudomonadati; phylum Pseudomonadota; class Gammaproteobacteria; order Pseudomonadales; family Pseudomonadaceae; genus Pseudomonas; species Pseudomonas sp. FYR_2. Next base: position 21,811 of record NZ_JBICMM010000002.1, on the reverse strand, counting down.
TTTCAGCTTCTTCAACGTGCAGCCTTCGGAAATCGCCAAGGTATTCGTGGTCGTTTACCTGGCCGGTTACCTGGTACGTCGGCAAACCGAGGTACGCGAGACCTGGATGGGCTTTTTCAAACCGTTCATCGTGCTGCTGCCCATGGCTGCCCTGTTGCTGATGGAGCCGGACTTCGGCGCCACCGTGGTAATGATGGGTGCCGCGGCGGCCATGCTGTTCCTGGGCGGGGTGGGGCTGTTCCGCTTCAGTCTGATGGTGGTGTTGGCGGTGCTGGCGGTGTTCGTACTGGTACAGGCGCAGCCGTACCGGATGGCGCGACTTATTACCTTTACCGACCCGTGGTCCGACCAGTTCGGCTCGGGCTACCAGTTGACCCAGGCACTGATCGCCTTCGGCCGTGGCGAGTGGCTGGGCGTTGGCCTGGGCAACAGCGTGCAGAAGCAGTTCTACCTGCCCGAGGCGCACACCGACTTCGTGTTCTCGGTATTGGCCGAAGAACTGGGCGTCGTCGGTTCGCTGGTGACCATCGCATTGTTCGTGTTCGTCACCGTGCGTGCCCTGTACATCGGCCTGTGGGCCGAAAAAGCCAAGCAGTTCTTTGCAGCGTATGTGGCCTTTGGCCTGGCCTTCCTGTGGATTGGCCAGTTCCTGATCAACATCGGCGTAAACGTCGGCCTGCTGCCGACCAAAGGCCTGACCCTGCCGTTCCTCAGTTACGGAGGTAGCTCGCTGGTGATCTGCTGCGCCTGCGTGGGTTTGTTGCTGCGCATCGAGTGGGAAAGCCGTACGCACCTGGGCAGCGAGGAACACGAATTCAGCGAAAGCGATTTTGCCGAGGAGACCAGTCATGGCCGCTGACGGCAAGAACGTATTGATCATGGCTGGCGGCACCGGGGGCCACGTGTTCCCGGCCCTGGCCTGCGCGCGGGAGTTCCAGGCGCGCGGTTACAGCGTGCACTGGCTGGGCACCCCGCGTGGCATTGAGAACGAGCTGGTGCCACAGGCTGGCTTGCCACTGCACCTGATTCAGGTCAGCGGCCTGCGCGGCAAAAGCAAACTGTCGCTGCTCAAGGCGCCGTTCACTCTGGTCAAGGCCGTGCTGCAGGCTCGGCGCATCATTCGCCAGCTCAAGCCGGTGTGCGTGCTGGGCTTTGGTGGCTACGTGACCGGCCCCGGCGGTGTGGCCGCGCGGTTGTGTGGCGTGCCGCTGGTGATCCACGAACAGAACGCGCGTGCAGGTACCGCCAATCGGCTGCTGGTGCCGCTCTCGGCGCGGGTCTGCGAAGCTTTCCCGAACACCTTCGAGGCCAGCGACAAGCGTCGTACCACCGGCAACCCGGTGCGCCCGGAGCTGTTCATGGAAGCGCAACGCGCCCCCCTGGCCGAGCGCCGTGCACGCCTGCTGGTGCTCGGTGGCAGTCTGGGTGCGGAACCATTGAACAAATTGTTGCCTAAGGCCCTGTCCGAAGTGCCCGCCACCCTGCGGCCAGAGGTGTTCCACCAGGCCGGCAAGCAACACGCGCCGATTACCGCCGAGCGTTATCACGAGGCGGGCGTCGAGGCTCAGGTAGAGCCCTTTATCAAGGACATGGCCCAAGCCTATGGCTGGGCCGACATGGTGGTGTGCCGGGCCGGTGCCCTGACCGTCAGCGAGCTGGCGGCAGCAGGCCTGCCCTCGATGCTGGTGCCTTTGCCCCACGCCATCGACGATCACCAGACCCACAACGCCCAATATCTGGCCCGAGAAGGCGCTGCCTTCCTGATGCCACAAGCGACAACTGGCGCAGCGCAGCTCGCTGAACGCCTGAACGAGGTGCTGATGCAACCCGAAAAACTCAACGTCATGGCAGGCACCGCACGGCGCCTGGCCAAACCTGCCGCAACCAGCACCGTGGTCGATATCTGCCTGGAGGTGGCCCATGGTTGAGAGCCAGAAAGCCATGCCCCAACCGAAGATGGGCCGTATCCGCCGTATCCACTTCGTCGGTATCGGCGGCGTGGGCATGTGCGGCATTGCCGAAGTGTTGCTGAACCTGGGCTATGAAGTGTCCGGTTCCGACCTGAAAGCCTCGCCGGTGACCGAGCGCCTGGAATCGTTCGGTGCCGAGATCTTCGTCGGCCACCGCGCCGAGAACGCCGCCACCGCCGATGTGCTGGTGGTGTCCAGCGCCATCAACCCGGCCAACCCGGAAGTGGCCACCGCCCTGGAGCGCCGCATTCCGGTAGTGCCGCGCGCCGAGATGCTTGCCGAGCTGATGCGCTACCGCCATGGCGTGGCCGTGGCCGGTACCCACGGCAAGACCACCACCACCAGCCTGCTGGCCTCGGTGTTCGCCGCCGGCGGCCTGGACCCGACCTTCGTCATCGGTGGCCGCCTGACCGCTGCCGGCACCAATGCCCAGCTGGGTACCAGCCGCTACCTGATCGCCGAAGCGGATGAAAGCGATGCCAGCTTCCTGCACCTGCAGCCGATGGTAGCCGTGGTCACTAACATCGACGCCGACCACATGGCGACCTATGAAGGTGACTTCAACAAGCTGAAGAAAACCTTCGTCGAGTTCCTGCACAACCTGCCGTTCTACGGCTTGGCCGTGATGTGCCTGGACGACCCGGTGGTGCGCGAGATCCTGCCGCAGGTGAAGCGCCCGACCGTAACCTATGGCTTCAGCGAAGAGGCCGACATCCGCGCCATCAACGTGCGCCAGCAGGGCATGCAAACGCACTTCACCGTGCTGCGTCGCGACCGCGAGCCGCTTGAGGTGTCGGTGAACATGCCCGGCAACCACAACGTGCTCAACGCCCTGGCCACCATTGCCATCGCCACTGACGAAGGCATCACCGACGAGGCCATCATCCAAGGCTTGTCTGGCTTCCAGGGTGTCGGTCGACGTTTCCAGGTGTATGGCGAACTGCCGGTCGAAGGCGGCAGCGTGATGCTGGTCGACGACTACGGCCACCACCCGACCGAAGTGGCGGCGGTGATCAAGGCCGTGCGGGGGGGGTGGCCAAGCCGCCGCCTGGTGATCGTCTACCAGCCGCACCGCTACAGCCGCACCCGCGACCTGTACGACGATTTCGTCCAGGTGCTGGGCGATGCCAACGTGTTGCTGCTGATGGAGGTCTACCCGGCCGGCGAAGAGCCGATTCCCGGTGCCGACAGCCGCCAGCTTTGCCACAGCATCCGCCAGCGCGGCAAGCTGGACCCGATCTACATCGAACGTGGCGCCGAGCTGGCACCGCTGGTGAAACCGCTGCTGCGCGCAGGTGACATCCTGATCTGCCAGGGTGCCGGTGATGTCGGCGGCCTCGCCCCGCAACTGATGAAAAGCCCGCTGTTCGCTGGCGCCAAGCAGGAGAAGTCGAAATGACCAGCGCCTACGAAAAGCTGCACTCAACCCTGGACGTCAAGGCGTTCGGCCGTGTCGCCGTGCTGTACGGTGGCAAAAGCGCCGAGCGTGAAGTGTCGCTGAAGTCCGGCGCTGCGGTGATCGATGCCCTGACCACTGCCGGTGTCGACGTGGTCGCCATCGATGTGGGCGACGACCTGCTCGACCGCCTGCAAAGTGAGAAGATCGACCGCGCCTTCATCATCCTCCACGGCCGTGGCGGTGAAGACGGCAGCATGCAAGGCCTGCTGGAGTGCCTGGGCATCCCCTACACCGGCAGTGGCATCCTTGCCTCGGCGTTGGCCATGGACAAGCTGCGCACCAAACAGGTGTGGCAGAGCCTGGGTATTCCCACCCCGCGCCACGCGGTATTGGCGAGCGAAAGCGATTGTTTGCAGGCCAGTACGGAACTGGGCTTCCCGCTTATCGTCAAACCCGCCCATGAAGGCTCTAGCATCGGCATGGCCAAGGTGAACAGCGCCCAGGAACTGGTCGCTGCCTGGCAGGACGCCGCCAAATACGATTCCCAGGTACTGGTGGAACAGTGGATCCACGGCCCGGAGTTCACCATCGCGGTCTTGCGCGGTCAGGTGCTGCCGCCGATCGCACTGGGGACGCCGCATGTGTTCTACGACTACGACGCCAAGTACATCGCCAACGATACCCAGTACCGCATCCCGTGCGGCCTGGACAGTGACAAGGAACAGGAACTGATCGACCTGACCGCACGCGCCTGCGATGCCATCGGCATCGAAGGCTGGGGGCGTCTGGACGTGATGCAGGACGAGCAGGGCCGGTTCTGGCTGCTCGAAGTCAACACCGCACCCGGCATGACTGATCATAGCCTGGTGCCCATGGCGGCCCGCGCGGCTGGCCTGGACTTCCAGCAACTGGTGCTGGCAATCCTGGCTGAAAGCGTGGCGACGCGAGGTTAATAACCATGCAAGGCGCGATGATACGTCAGCAGCAACCCGTTACCGGCCGTAGTAAGCCGGTGCCGCGTGGTGCCAGCCGGCTGGTGGCCGACGAGCCCGTATCGGCGCGCCTGCCGCGTCCAAGCCTGGGCGGCCTCAAACGCCTGCTGTGGCCGGTGCTGCTGGTGGCGGCCGGCTTTGGTGCCTATGAGGGTGCCATTCGCCTGATGCCCTATGCCGACCGGCCGATCACCAAGATCGACGTGCAGGGTGACCTCAGCTACATCAGCCAGCAATCGGTGCAGCAGCGTATCGCGCCCTACGTGGCGGCGAGTTTCTTCAGCGTCGACCTGCCGGCGATGCGTGCGGAACTCGAACAGATGCCATGGATCGCCCACGCCGAAGTGCGCCGGGTGTGGCCCGACGAGGTGGTGATCCGCCTGGAAGAACAGCTGCCGGTGGCACGCTGGGGTGACGAAGCCTTGCTCAACAACCAGGGCCAGGCCTTTACCCCGCGTGAACTGGCCAACTACGAGCACCTGCCGCAGCTGGCCGGGCCGCAACGTGCTCAGCAACAAGTCATGCAGCAGTATCAGGTATTGAGCCAGATGCTGCGCCCCCTGGGCTTTTCCATCGCTCGCCTGGAGCTGCGCGAGCGAGGCAGCTGGTTCCTGACCACGGGCGCGAGCAGCGCCGGGCCAGGCATCGAGCTGCTGCTGGGGCGCGACCATCTGGTGGAGAAGATGCGCCGTTTCATTGCCATTTACGACAAGACACTCAAAGACCAGATCACCACTATCGCCCGCATTGATCTGCGTTATTCCAACGGACTTGCCGTTGGCTGGCGGGAACCGATTGCACCGACGACGGCCCAACCCGCCGTTGCGAAGAATTAGAGAGAGGCAGGACCATGGCAAACGCGCATAGCGGCAAAATGATCGTCGGGCTGGACATTGGCACCTCCAAGGTGGTGGCGCTGGTGGGCGAAGTGGGCGAAGACGGCACCCTGGAAATCGTCGGGATCGGCACCCATCCGTCCCGCGGCCTGAAGAAAGGCGTGGTGGTGAACATCGAGTCCACCGTGCAGTCGATCCAGCGTGCGGTGGAAGAAGCCCAGCTGATGGCCGGCTGCCGTATCCACTCGGCCTTCGTTGGCGTGGCCGGCAACCACATCCGCAGCCTGAACTCCCACGGCATCGTCGCCATCCGCGACCGCGAGGTCAGCCTAGCCGACCTGGAGCGCGTGCTCGACGCCGCCCAGGCCGTGGCTATTCCGGCCGACCAGCGTGTGCTGCACACTCTGCCGCAGGACTACGTGATCGACAACCAGGAAGGCGTGCGCGAGCCACTGGGCATGTCGGGCGTGCGTCTGGAAGCCAAGGTTCACGTGGTCACCTGCGCAGTGAATGCGGCGCAGAACATCGAGAAGTGTGTACGCCGCTGTGGCCTGGAAATCGACGACATCATCCTCGAGCAGCTGGCCTCGGCGTACTCGGTGCTGACCGACGATGAAAAAGAACTGGGCGTATGCCTGGTGGACATCGGTGGTGGCACCACCGACATCGCCATCTTCACCGAAGGCGCCATTCGTCACACCGCGGTCATCCCGATTGCCGGCGACCAGGTGACCAACGACATCGCCATGGCCCTGCGTACCCCGACCCAGTACGCCGAAGAAATCAAGATCCGCTACGCCTGCGCCCTGGCCAAACTGGCCGGTGCCGGCGAGACCATCAAGGTGCCGAGCGTGGGCGACCGCCCACCGCGCGAGCTGTCGCGCCAGGCCCTGGCCGAGGTGGTGGAGCCACGTTACGACGAGCTCTTCACCCTGATCCAGGCCGAGCTGCGCCGCAGCGGCTACGAGGACCTGGTGCCGGCCGGCATCGTCCTCACCGGCGGCACCGCGAAGATGGAAGGTGCCGTGGAACTGGCCGAGGAAATCTTCCACATGCCGGTACGCCTGGGCGTACCGCACAGCGTTCGGGGGCTGAGCGACGTGGTGCGCAACCCGATCTATTCCACCGGCGTGGGCCTGCTCACCTACGGTCTGCTGAAGCAGTCCGAGGACATGGTCCTGACCGGTAACAGCAACAGCAGCAACAACAGCTATGGCGATGAACCGAAGGCCCCAGTACTTGAGCGCTTCAAGAAGTGGGTCCAGGGCAACTTCTAAGTTTCAAAGCAGTAGTGGTAGGCGCAACAACTAGAGAACTGTAAGGAGAGGGAAAATGTTCGAGCTCGTAGACAACGTCCCGCAAAGCCCGGTCATCAAGGTGATCGGCGTTGGTGGTGGTGGCGGCAACGCCGTCAACCACATGGTCAAGAGCAGCATCGAAGGCGTGGAATTCATTTGCGCCAACACCGATGCTCAAGCGCTTAAAAACATCGGTGCGCGTACCATCCTGCAATTGGGCACTGGCGTGACCAAGGGCCTGGGTGCCGGTGCCAATCCGGAAGTCGGCCGTCAGGCCGCGCTGGAAGACCGTGAGCGCATCGCTGAAGTGCTGCAGGGCACCAACATGGTGTTCATCACCACTGGCATGGGCGGCGGTACCGGTACCGGTGCAGCGCCGATCATTGCCGAAGTGGCCAAGGAAATGGGCATCCTCACCGTAGCCGTGGTGACCCGTCCGTTCCCGTTCGAGGGCCGCAAACGTATGCAGATCGCCGATGAAGGCATCCGCATGCTGGCCGAAAGCGTCGACTCGTTGATCACCATCCCTAACGAGAAGCTGCTGACCATCCTGGGCAAGGATGCCAGCCTGCTGTCGGCGTTCGCCAAGGCTGACGATGTTCTGGCCGGTGCCGTGCGCGGTATCTCCGACATCATCAAGCGTCCGGGCATGATCAACGTCGACTTCGCCGACGTGCGTACCGTGATGGGCGAAATGGGCATGGCCATGATGGGTACTGGTTGCGCCAGCGGCCCGAACCGTGCGCGTGAAGCCACCGAGGCTGCCATCCGCAACCCGCTGCTGGAAGACGTCAACCTGCAGGGCGCCCGCGGCATCCTGGTGAACATCACCGCAGGCCCGGACCTGTCGCTGGGTGAATACTCCGATGTGGGTAGCATCATCGAGGCCTTCGCCTCTGACCACGCCATGGTCAAGGTCGGCACCGTGATCGACCCGGACATGCGCGACGAACTGCACGTGACCGTTGTGGCCACCGGCCTGGGCGCGCGCATCGAGAAGCCGGTCAAAGTGGTGGACAACACCCTGCAGACCGCTCAGCAGGCGTACGAAGCATCCAACCCCGCACCGGTTCGTCAGGAGCAGCCAGCGGTCAACTACCGTGACCTGGAGCGCCCGACCGTAATGCGTAACCAGGCACATGCAGGTGCTGCCGCAGCCGCTAAACTGAACCCTCAGGACGACCTGGACTACCTCGATATCCCGGCTTTCCTGCGTCGTCAGGCTGATTAATGGAATTTATCAGGGGTATAAAGGTGATTGGTATTCATCAAAGGTTGGGTCTGTTATCATCCCCAGCCTTTGTTGATACCTGTTCGCAATTTGCGCTGAAGCGGCCAATGCCATGATTAAACAACGCACCCTGAAGAATACCATCCGTGCCACAGGTGTCGGTCTGCACTCCGGGGAGAAGGTTTACCTGACCCTCAAGCCTGCACCTGTTGACACCGGCATCGTCTTCCGCCGCGCCGACCTCGACCCTGTGGTCGAAATCCCTGCGCGTGCGGCCAACGTCGGCGAGACAACCATGTCGACGACGCTGGTCAACGGTGACGTCAAGGTCGATACGGTCGAGCACCTGCTCTCCGCCATGGCGGGCCTGGGCATCGATAACGCCTACGTCGAGCTCTCCGCCTCGGAAGTGCCGATCATGGATGGCAGCGCCGGTCCTTTTGTATTCCTGATTCAGTCTGCCGGCCTGGAAGAACAGGACGCAGCCAAGAAGTTCATCCGCATCCTGCGTGAGGTCACCGTGGAAGAGGGCGACAAGCGCGCCACGTTCCTGCCTTTCGAAGGGTTCAAGGTGAGCTTCGAGATCGACTTCGATCACCCGGTCCTCAAGGGCCAGACCCAGAGTGCAGTCGTCGACTTTTCCAGCACCTCGTTCGTGAAGGAAGTCAGCCGCGCCCGCACCTTCGGTTTCATGCGTGACATCGAGTACCTACGCAAGCACAACCTTGCGCTGGGCGGCAGTGTAGAGAACGCCATCGTCGTCGACGAAACGGGTGTGCTTAACGAAGACGGCCTTCGTTCCGATGACGAATTCGTCAAGCACAAGATCCTCGACGCCATTGGCGACCTGTATCTGCTGGGCAACAGCCTGATCGGCGAGTTCAAGGGCTACAAGTCCGGCCACGCGCTGAACAACCAGCTGTTGCGCAAGCTGATTGCCGAAACCGATGCCTGGGAAGTGGTCACTTTCGAAGATGCCAGCACGGCACCGATCTCGTACATGCGCCCTGTTGCGGCCGTGTAAGTTCGAACACTCTCTCTAGTGTTGTAATCAAGGCCACCCTCGGGTGGCCTTTTTTATGCCTTGCTGTTGGCGTGGGCAGCCAACCGTTCCAGTGCGGCACGCAGCTTGGGGTCGGTGATGCCCTCGGCGGTGTCGCGCAGGCTCTCGGCGGCGCTGTTCGAGAGTTCGGCAGCATGCCCGCCGCGCTTGGCCGGCACCAGCGGCGGTTGGACCTTGTACAGGATGCGCCGGAGGTTGCCGAAGGCTTCCATGGCCTGCAATGCCGCCAGCAGGCGCTTTTGCTGGTAGCGCAGGCGCGTTGCCCAATGGCCGTCGGTAACCACCAACAGCAAGGTACCATCGCGCCAGGACGCGACATGGCAGTGTTCGCGGGCGGCCGGTTGCAGCTGGCTTTCCAGCAGGCGCTGCAGGTGCTCCAGGCGCTCGGCCTGGTTCAGCAGCAGGCGCAGCGGGCGCACCTGGCGGAGCAGGGCGGAAGGTGGCTGGGCGGGGGAGGGTTTGTAGGTCATGGGGTATGCATGAGGTTACGTGGTCAGCAGTTTAACACCTCTATAGCCTGCACCGGCCTCTTCGCGGGCAGCAGAAGATAAGACTAATTCTCGATACCTTTCATGTTGCCAAGCCTTGAACTCAGGGAAAATGCCCCTATCTAAGACAAGCCCCCGCCAAAACGCTGTAATAGCATCGTGGAAATCCACCACTTTCCTCACCATCGTTTCCGGGTAGAATGCTCGTTCGCATGCGGCCTCAGGGCTGCACGGGCGACTCATGGGGCCGCCCTCCATCCCTACGTGTGGAAGATCCTGCCGATATGTTTGCGCCTTTGTTAAAGAAACTTTTTGGAAGCAAGAACGAGCGTGAAGTGAAACGCATGCTCAAGACGGTGAGTATCGTCAATGCCTTCGAAGAGAAGATGGTGGCCCTCTCCGACGAACAGCTGCGGGGCAAAACCGCAGAGTTCAAGGAGCGTTTGGCCAAAGGCGAGACACTGGACCAATTGCTGCCTGAAGCCTTCGCCGTGGCCCGTGAGGCCGGCAAACGCGTGATGGGCATGCGCCACTTCGACGTGCAGCTGATCGGCGGCATGACCCTGCACGAGGGTATGATCGCAGAAATGCGCACCGGTGAAGGCAAGACCTTGGTCGGTACCCTGGCCGTGTACCTCAATGCACTGTCCGGCAAGGGTGTGCACGTGGTCACCGTCAACGACTACCTGGCCCGCCGTGACGCCAACTGGATGCGCCCGCTGTACGAATTCCTCGGCCTGTCGGTCGGAATCGTCTCGGCGTTCCAGCCGCCGGAAGAAAAGCGCGCGGCCTATGCGTCCGACATCACCTACGGCACCAACAACGAATTCGGTTTCGACTACCTGCGCGACAACATGGCGTTCAGCCAGGACGAGAAGTTCCAGCGTGAACTGAACTTCGCCGTGATCGACGAAGTCGACTCCATCCTCATCGACGAAGCGCGCACCCCGCTGATCATTTCCGGCCAGGCCGAAGACAGCTCCAAGCTGTACATCGAGATCAACCGCCTGATCCCGCGCCTGACCCAGCACATTGAGGAAGTGGAAGGCCAGGTTACCCAGGAAGGCCACTTCACCATCGACGAGAAGAGCCGTCAGGTCGAGCTGAACGAAGCCGGTCACCAGTACATCGAGGAAATGCTCACCCAGGCCGGCCTGCTGGCCGAGGGCGAGAGCCTGTACTCGGCGCACAACCTGGGCCTGCTGACCCACGTCTACGCTGGCCTGCGCGCGCACAAGCTGTTCCACCGCAACGTCGAGTACATCGTCCAGGACGGCCAGGTACTGCTGATCGACGAACACACCGGTCGTACCATGCCGGGTCGTCGCCTGTCCGAGGGCCTGCACCAGGCCATCGAAGCCAAAGAGAACCTGAACATCCAGGCCGAGAGCCAGACCCTGGCTTCGACCACGTTCCAGAACTACTTCCGCCTGTACACCAAGCTGTCCGGCATGACCGGTACCGCTGACACCGAAGCGTTCGAGTTCCAATCGATCTACGCGCTGAACGTGATGGTGATCCCGCCGAACAAGCCACTGGCGCGTAAAGACTTCAACGACCTGGTGTACCTGACCGCCGACGAGAAATACGCTGCGATCATCGCTGACATCAAGGAAAGCATGAAGCAGGGCCGGCCGATCCTGGTGGGTACCGCGACCATCGAAACGTCCGAGCACATGTCGAACCTGCTCAAGAAGGAAGGCATCGACCACAAGGTACTGAACGCCAAGTACCACGAGAAGGAAGCCGAGATCATCGCGCAAGCCGGTGCCCCGGGCGCGCTGACCATCGCCACAAACATGGCCGGCCGTGGTACCGACATCCTGTTGGGTGGTAACTGGGAAGCCGAAGTGGCCGCCCTGGAAAACCCGACCGCCGAGCAGATCGCGCAAATCAAGGCCGACTGGCAGAAGCGTCACCAGCAGGTGATCGAAGCCGGTGGCTTGCATGTGATCGCCTCCGAACGCCACGAATCGCGCCGTATCGACAACCAGCTGCGGGGCCGTTCCGGCCGTCAGGGCGACCCGGGTTCCAGTCGCTTCTACCTGTCGCTGGAAGACAGCCTGATGCGCATCTTCGCCTCTGACCGGGTGAAGAATTTCATGAAGGCACTGGGCATGCAGTCGGGCGAGGCCATCGAGCACCGCATGGTCACCAACGCCATCGAGAAGGCCCAGCGCAAGGTCGAAGGCCGCAACTTCGACATCCGTAAGCAATTGCTCGAATACGACGACGTGGCCAACGAGCAGCGCAAGGTGATCTACCACATGCGCAACAGCCTGCTGGCCGCCGAAAACATCGGCGACACCATCGTCGAATTCCGCAAGGAAGTGCTGGACGCTACCATCAGCCAGCACATCCCGCCGCAGTCGCTGCCCGAGCAGTGGGACGTGGCCGGCCTGGAAGCGTCGCTGGCCAGCGATTTCGCCATGAAGTTGCCGATCCAGCAGTGGCTCGACGAGGACGATCACCTCTACGAAGAGACCCTGCGCGAGAAGCTGCTGAACGAAATCACCACGGCCTACACCGAGAAGGAAGACCAGGCCGGTATCGACGCCCTGCGTACCTTCGAGAAGCAGATCCTGCTGCGCGTGCTGGACGACCTGTGGAAAGACCACCTGTCGACCATGGACCACCTGCGTCACGGTATTCACCTGCGCGGCTATGCGCAGAAGAACCCGAAGCAGGAATACAAGCGCGAGTCGTTCACCCTGTTCCAGGAGCTGCTCGAGTCGATCAAGCGCGACACCATCCGCGTGCTGTCGCACGTTCAGGTTCGCCGCGAAGACCCGGCCGAGGAAGAAGCCCGTCTGCGCCGCGAGGCCGAGGAACTGGCCAGCCGCATGCAGTTTCAGCATGCCGCTGCACCGGGCCTGGAAAGCGAGCAACTGAGCGAAGAAGGTGCCGAAGTGGCAGTAGCCTCGGCGCCGGTGCGCAATGACCAGAAGCTGGGCCGTAACGAGCCGTGCTGGTGTGGTTCGGGCAAGAAGTTCAAGCATTGCCATGGCCAGATCGAGTGATCTGACCTGATTGCTGTATCGTGACAACCCTGGGGGCCGCATTGCGGCCCCCTTTTTCCATATTCACCGTTTTCTAGGAGCGCTCTAATGGCTGTTGGTCTTGGTCCTTTGCCCACCCTGCACCCGGTTCCGGGTTTTGAACTCGGCATCGCTTCTGCAGGCATCAAGCGCCCTGGGCGCAAGGACGTGGTGGTGATGCGCTGTGCCGAAGGCTCCAGCGTGGCCGGTGTGTTCACCCTCAACGCGTTCTGCGCAGCGCCGGTGATCCTGTCCAAGCAGCGTGTACAGGGCACCGTGCGTTACCTGCTGACCAATACCGGTAATGCCAACGCCGGTACCGGCGCGCCAGGCCTGGCGGCTGCCGAGCGTACCTGCGCCAAGCTGGCCGCGCTGGCTGGCGTGCCGGCCGAGTCGGTACTGCCGTTCTCCACCGGCGTGATCGGTGAGCCGCTGCCGGTCGAGAAGATCGAAGGTGCACTGCAGGCCGCCCTCGACAACCTGTCGGAAAACCACTGGGCTGAAGCCGCCACCGGCATCATGACCACCGACACCCTGCCCAAGGGTGCCAGCCGCCAGTTCCAGCACGATGGCGTGACCGTGACTGTCACCGGTATCAGCAAGGGTGCAGGCATGATCCGCCCGAACATGGCCACCATGCTCGGTTACATCGCCACCGACGCCAAGGTTGCTCCGGCGGTGCTCAAGGACCTGATGCTGGACGGCGCCAACAAGTCGTTCAACCGCATCACCATCGACGGCGACACCTCGACCAACGACTGCTGCATGCTGATCGCCACCGGCAAGGCCAACCTGCCAGAAGTCACCGAAGCCAGCGGCGCGCTGTTCGAAGCGCTGAAAAAGGCGGTGTTCGAAGTGTGCATGGAGGTGGCCCAGGCCATCGTTCGTGACGGCGAAGGTGCTACCAAGTTCGTGACCGTGCAGGTCAACGGCGGTGGCAACCACCAGGAATGCCTGGACGTCGGCTACGCCGTGGCCCACTCGCCGCTGATCAAGACTGCACTGTTCGCCTCCGACCCGAACTGGGGCCGTATCCTCGCGGCTGTTGGCCGTGCAGGCGTGCCGGAGCTGGATGTGAGCCTGATCGACGTGTACCTGGACAGCGTGTGCATTGCCAGCCAGGGCGGCCGCAGCCCAAGCTACACCGAAGCGCAAGGTTCGGCAGTGATGGCCCAGGAAGAGATCACCATTCGTATCGAGCTGGGCCGTGGTGCGTGCAGCGAAACCATCTGGACCACCGACCTGTCCCACGAATACGTGAAGATCAACGCCGAGTACCGTACTTGATGTACTGATCCTAAGGCCCCTTCGCGGGCAAGCCCGCTCCCACAGGTTTTGCACTGCCTGTAGGGGCGGTGCGATCCCTGTAGGAGCGGGCTTGCCCGCGAAAGGCTGCATAGCAGCCTGCGGGTTTTGCAATACAAACCTGATGGAGCCGAACCATGAGCTATCACCTGATCATCGGCGACAAGCTGTATTCCTCCTGGTCGCTGCGTGGCGCCCTGGCCCTCGAGCTGGCTGGCGTGCCCTACGAAGAAACCCTGATCAAACTCAACCAGCCTGACACCCGTCAGCGCATCCTCGCATTCTCCGCCACTGGCAAGGTACCGCTGCTCAAGACCGAGCACGGTGTGATCGCCGACTCCCTGGCGATTGGCGAATACCTCAACGAACAGCACCCTGACGCGCAACTGTGGCCTGCCGATGTCGCTGCCCGTGCCCAGGCCCGCTCTGCCTGCGCGCAGATGCACAGCGGCTTCTTTGCCCTGCGCGGCGCCATGCCGTTCGACTTGTCGCGTGACAGGGCCCTGGACGAAGTGCCACTGGACGTGCAAGTCGACATCGACCGTATCGTCGCGCTTTGGTCCGAATGCCGCGTGGTGGCCAAGGACAACGGCCCGTTCCTGTTCGGCAAGCCGAGCCTGGTCGATGCTTTCTTCGCCCCGGTGGCCGTACGCCTACGCACCTACCGCGTGGCGGTGCCAGCAGAGGCGGCCGCCTACATCGAGACCATTTATCAGTGGCCAGCCTTCAAGGCTTGGCAGCAGGCAGGCCTGGCGGAGCGTGAAGGGTGAAACGGATTCATGTAGTAGCTGCCGTGATTCGCGGCAATGACGGCCGTATTCTGATCGCACGCCGGGCGGATACCCAGCACCAGGGCGGCCTGTGGGAGTTTCCCGGCGGCAAGGTAGAACCGGGCGAAAGCGTGGAAGCGGCGCTGGCCCGTGAGCTGCGCGAGGAACTGGGCATCGAGGTGACCCGTTCGCGTGCGCTGATCAAGGTCAGCCATGATTACCCGGACAAGCAGGTGCTGCTGGACGTGCGCGAGGTCGACGCGTTCACCGGCGAACCCCATGGCGCCGAAGGGCAGCCGCTGGAATGGGTGGCCCCGCGCGACTTGCCGCAGTACGAATTCCCGGAGGCCAACAAGCCGATCGTTGCCGCTGCGCGCCTGCCGGACCAATACCTGATTACCCCGGATGGCCTGGAAGTGCCGCAGATGCTCAAGGGCATCCAGAAGGCGGTGGCCAGCGGTATTCGGCTGATCCAGCTGCGTGCCCCGGACATGTACGACCCCAAGTACCGCGATGTGGCGGTGGATGCGGTAGGGCTGTGTGCGGGTAAGGCACAGCTGATGCTCAAGGGGCCGCTGGAGTGGCTGGGTGACTTCCCCTCGGCGGGTTGGCACCTGACGGCGGCGCAGTTGCGCAAGTACGCGGCCAAGGGCCGGCCATTCCCCAAGGAACGTTGGCTGGCAGCGTCGTGCCACAGCGCTGAGGAGCTGGCGCTGGCGGAGCAGATGGGCGTGGACTTCGTCACCCTGTCGCCCGTGCAGGCGACCCAGACTCATCCCGAGGCGGTGCCGTTGGGCTGGGATGAGGCGCAGCGGTTGATCGCCGGGTTCAACAAGCCTGTCTACCTGCTGGGTGGGGTAGGGCCCGGTGAACGCGAGCAGGCTTGGGAAGCCGGTGCACAAGGTGTGGCCGGGATCCGGGCGTTCTGGCCTGAAATCTGAGCAATTGGGGCTGCAAAGCAGCCCCGGCAATATCAGCTCTGAGGCTTCTCGGCAGGTTGCCACAGCACTTCAGCAATGCCCTGCCGCCGCCCAATGATCCGGGCCGCCACAAACAGAAGATCCGAAAGCCGGTTGATATACGCCAAGCCGACGCCCTCCAGTGGCTCCACCGCATTCAGCTGCTGACACCGTCGCTCCGTACTGCGTGCCAGACACCTGCATACGTGCGCCTGAGCGACCAATGCCGAACCACTGGGCAGTATGAAGTTCTTCAACGGCCCCAGCTCCTCATTCCACACATCGATAGCCGCCTCCAGCCGCTCGACCTCCGCCAGGTTCAACGCCTGGTAACTCGGCATTGCCAACTCGCCCCCAAGGTCGAACAAGCGGTGCTGACACGGCGCCAGCACGGCGCTCACCTCATCCAGCCCTTGCTCGACCAACCCCGCCAGCAGTACGCCCAACTGGCTGTTCAGGCTGTCCACCTCGCCAATCGCCTCGATCCGCGGGTGGTCCTTGGGTACCCGGCGACCGTCGCCCAGGCCGGTTTCGCCCTTGTCGCCGGTGCGGGTGTAGATCTTCGACAGGCGGTAGCCCATGTCACTTCTCCGTATTGGCCGGCGCCGCCGGCTGGCCGAGGGGCAGGCGCAGGGTAAAGCAGGTGCCCTGGCCGGGCGTGGACTGCACTTCCATCTGCCCCTTATGGTTATTGGTGATGATGAAGTACGAGACCGACAGGCCCAACCCGGTGCCCTGGCCAATTTCCTTGGTGGTGAAAAACGGCTCGAAGGTGCGCTTGCGCACCGCCTCGGGCATGCCGACGCCGTTGTCCTCGACTTGAATTTCCGCCCAAGGCGGATTCAGCCGCGTGCGCAGGGTTATACGCCCGGGTTCACTCGGCTGAGGGCGCAGGTGGATGGCCTGGGCCGCGTTTTTCAGCAGGTTGAGCAGTACCTGCTCCAGTTCGTTGGCCGTGCACGGCACCGGACCCAGTGTGGGGTCAAACTGGCGCACGATGGCCTGGCCCTTGAAGTCGAAACCGATGGTGAGGTCGAAGTCGTTGCTGGCAATTTCCACCGCCTGGTCGATCAGGGCCGGCAGGTCGCACGGCACCAGCTGGCGGTTGCTGCGGCGGCTGAAACTGAGCATGTGCGTGACGATCTTGGCGGCTCGCGCGCCAGCCTGCTGGATACCGTCCAGCAATTGCGGCACTTCGCGGCTGGCCAGGTAACGGTTGACCGTTGGCAGGTCGATACCCAGCTCTTCGGCCTGTTCCTGGTTGCGCGGCAGCTCCGGTGACAGGCGCCGGCGGATGTTCTGCACGTTGTGCAGAATGGCACCCAGCGGGTTGTTGATCTCGTGGGCCATGCCGGCAGCCAGGCCACCGACTGAAAGCATTTTCTCCGACTGCACCATCATCTCTTCCAGCGAAAGCCGCTGGGTGATGTCGTCGATGCGAATCACCACGCCGCGCCCGCCGCCGCCGGTCAGCGGGTAGAAGGTCAGGGCGTAGTGGCGAAGGTCGTCGCCCTTGGGCCAGGTGACCCGCTCGATCTTTGCCACCCGGTGCTTCTCGACCGTTTCCTTCAGTTGCGGAAGGAATGGCTTGAGCGGTTCGAAGGCGATGAATACCGGTTGGTTCAGCGCTTCGTCCAGTGGTGTGCCGGAGAGTACCGTGGCTTCGTGGTTCCACTGCGTCACGTAGAGCTGTTCGTCGAGGGCGATCAGCGCCGAGGGCATCGAGTCGATGATGCTGTTGAGGTAGTTCTGGAAGCCCGTGAGCTTTTTCTCGATCTTGCTGCGTACCTGTACTTCCAGCTCCAGCTTGCGGTTGGTGTGGCGGGTTTCCTCGGCCAGGCCCTGGGCCTGGTCATAGGCATCCTGGAACTCGTCGCGGGCGCGCTTGAGCTGCTGCTCGCGGGCTTCGATGCGTGACAGCATGGTGTTGAAGGCATCGGCCAGGCTGCCGATTTCATCGTCGTTGCCGCGCCGGGCGCGCAGGGCGTAGCTTTCTTCGCGGGTGACCTGGCGGCTGAGCTCTTCAAGCTGGTTGATCGGCTGGGTAATCAGGCGCTTGATCTGCCGGGCGATGACGATCCACAGCAGGATACTGAACACCAGGATGCCCAGGCTGGCGCTGAGGGTGCCGGTGTAGAAGGCGGTGGGCAGCTCGCTGCTGGCCACCAGCAGCAGGTGCGCCGGCGGGTTGGCGTCGCGCGGGATGCGGATCAGCTGGGTGCTGCGAAACTCCATCAGGCGCCAGCCGTCGATGTTGCGAAAACGCTTGGGCAGGGTTAGCGGATCGCCATGCTGCAATTGCGCCAGCATGCGGCCATCGCCACCGTAGACGGCGGCCGCACGTAATGGCGTATAGCTGTCCAGCTCCTTGAGCAGGGCGTTGGCGGTTTCTGCGGTGTCACCCGCGCGGGAGGCAAGCTGCGGGTTGGCCACCAGCCGCCCGATAGTCTGCAGCGCCTGCGGGGCCATGCTCTCCTGGGTGATCCAGTAGGCGGCACTGATGAAGGTGAGGTTGGCCACCAGCAGGATGGTCACCAGCAATACCAGCAGGGCCGCCAGCAGCTTCTGCCCGACCGGGAGGTTTTCCAGGCGTTGGCGCAAGGTCATGGGCTAGGCAATGTCCGTATCCGGTTGAAGGGCCGCATCAGTCGCAGGGCAAGCCACGTGTGCGCAAGTTATCGACCAGGCGCTGCCGCAAGTGTTCAAGCTGCGGCAATTGCAGGCCATGGCGCCCGGCTGCGCGGCAGGCATGGCCGAGCAGGTAATGCACCTCGGTGCGTCGGCCGGCGCGCACGTCCTGGTACATGGAAGAGTAGTTGGCTGCGGTGGCGAGGATCACCCGTTGCACTTCCTCGTCCAGCTCGACTGCTGCTTGCGGTTGGCCGCAGCGGCGCAGTAATTCGGCCAGTTCGGTACACAGCGCGTCAACTTCGCTCAGGTGCCCCAGCAGCCCGCCGTTCTGGCAGTCGTGCAGCACGGTCAGCGGGTTGATGGCGCAGTTGAGCGCCAGTTTGCGCCACAGGCGGGTAAGGATGTCCACGGTCCATTCAGCGGGGATGCCGGCGTCATGCAGGTCATCGAACCAGGCGGGGAGGGTCGGGTGGCGCGGGTCACCCAGCCAGTTGAAACCATGGCCGGCAAAGCGTACCTGCCAGTCGCCTTCGCGGAACGCCCCTTCGGTGCTGGACGCGAAGATGCAGCGTGCATGGGGCACCAGGTCGGCCACGTCGTCCTGGCTGCCCAGGCCGTTCTGCAGCAACACCACGTCGGCACCCTCGGCCAGCCTGTGTGCCACACCGGCAATGGCCGGGGCGGCATCGTAGGCCTTGCAGGCCACCAGCAGGCGGTGGATGGGGCCTTGCGCCTGCGCGGTTTCGGCGGGAATGGCGTAGTGGTGGTGCTGGTCCTGTTCAACCAAGGTCAGGCCGCCGGTTTGCTGGTAGGCCTGCAGCCGTTGACCGTCCCGCAGGATCAGGCGCACAGCTTTGCCTGCGCGCGCCAGGCGGCAGGCCCACAGGCTGCCCAGGCTGCCGGCGCCGAGAATATGCCAGGTGCTGCTCATATGCGTTTCGCAACCCGTTATAATGAGCCCGCATTTTAACCGTCAAACCCAGCGCGCTCCATCGTCAGCCTGAGCGCGCTTTTATTTTGGGAGAACAACCATGCCTTCGTTCGACGTGGTATCGGAACTGGACAAGCACGAAGTGCAGAACGCGGTCGACAACGCCATCAAGGACCTGGACCGCCGCTACGACCTCAAGGGCAAGGGCACCTTCGAGTTCAAGGACAAAGAGCAGACCGTGATGCTCACCGCCGAGGAAGAATTCCAGCTCGAAGCCATGCTGGAAATCCTGCGCCTGGCGCTGGTCAAGCGCAAGATCGACGTGAAATGCCTGGAAACCAAAGACCCGTACGCCTCCGGCAAGGAAAAGAAACAGGAAGCCAAGTTCCGCGAAGGCATCGACAAGGACCTGGCCAAGAAGATCGTTGCCACCATCAAGGATGGCAAGCTGAAGGTGCAGGCCGCCATCCAGGGCGAGCAAGTGCGCGTGACCGGCAAGAAGCGTGACGACCTGCAGGAAGCCATCGCCCTGCTGCGCACCAAGGAATTCGACATGCCGCTGCAGTTCAACAACTTCCGCGACTGATGCAGGTAATGCCCGGAACCCCGATGGCCAAATGATGTCCATCGGTTCCATGGCCGCGTTGCGGGTTGCGGCCGGTTTTACCGTGTACATGCCTTCAGGCATCAGGAGATGAATATGGATTTGAACGCTGAAGTCGAACAGCTCGTCCGCCAGTCCCAGACGTGGATCCCGTTGATCATGCAATACGGCAGCCGCCTGCTGTTGGCGCTGCTGACACTGGCCATTGGCTGGTGGCTGATCAACCGGGTCAGCACGCGCTTGGGCAAGCTGGCCGGGTTGCGCGCCGATGCGGCCCTGCAAGGGTTTATCAGCACTTTGTCGAACATTGTGCTGAAGGTGCTGCTGTTCGTCAGCGTGGCGTCGATGATCGGCATCGAGACCACCTCGTTTGTCGCCGCTATCGGTGCCGCAGGCCTGGCGATCGGCCTGGCGCTGCAGGGTAGCCTGGCAAACTTCGCGGGTGGGGTGTTGATCCTGATGTTCCGCCCGTTCCGCATCGGTGACTGGATCGAGGCGCAGGGTGTGGCCGGTACGGTCGACAGCATCCAGATCTTCCACACCGTGCTGCGCACCGGTGACAACAAGACAGTGATCATGCCCAACGGCAGCCTGTCCAACGGCATCATCACCAACACCAACCGCCAGCCGACGCGCAAGGTGGTGTTCGATGTGGGCGTGGACTACGAGGCCGACCTGCAAAAGGCCCGCAATGTGTTGCTGGAGCTGGCGCAGGACCCCCGCGTGTTGTCCGACCCGGCACCGCAGGCGGTGATTTCCACCCTGGGCGACAGCTCGATCACCGTGTCGTTGCGCCTGTGGGTCAAGACCGCCGATTACTGGGATGTAATGTTCATGCTCAACGAGCATGCGCGTGACCGGCTGAAGGCTGAAGGGATCGATATTCCGTTCCCGCAGCGGGTGATTCGCGTGGTGCAGGAGACTGCAACGCAGTGACACCTCATTGAAACCGGGGCGCAAGGCCCCGGTTTTTACACTTGTTCACAGCAATATCGCGCCATTTCTGGCATATAGCCTTACCCCTCCTGCCACACCCGATACGCCATCATGAAACCACTGCTCTACATCACCCCCCTGCGCGCCTTGTTGTTCGGCCTCACTCTGGCCCTGTTCGAGCTGCTGACCTACCTGGCCAGCGACGCAGTCATGCCGGCCATGCCGGTGGTGGTGGGCGACCTGAACGCCAGCCCCGAATACATCCCCCATGCCCTCAATCTGTACCTGCTGGGGGGCGTGGTGCTGCAATGGCTGATCGGCCCGCTGGCCGACCGTTATGGCCGGCGCCCGCTGTTGCTGGCTGGCTGCGCGTGCTTCGGCCTGGCCTGCCTGGCCACGTTCTGGGTCCCCGACATCGGCCTGTTCAACCTGTTGCGCCTGTTGCAGGGCATCGGCCTGGGCTTCGTGGTCACGGTCAGCTACCCGGCCTTGAACGAAGCGTTCAGCGAGGCTGATGCGGTGCGCATGATGGCCCTGCTGGCCAACATCGCCTTGCTGTCGCCGTTGCTCGGGCCGCTGGTGGGTACCTTGCTGCTGCAGTGGCTGGATTGGCGCTGGCTGTTCGTGGCCTTTGCCATCGGTGCGGTGCTGGCCTGGGTGCTGTTGTACCGGTTGATGCCGGAAACGCTGGGTGTGGAGCGCCGTGACGGTTCTCGCCTGGCATTTACGCCGATTCACCTGCTGCCGTTGCTGGCCGGTTATGGCCAGTTGTTGGCCAACCGCCGTTTCGTTGCCGGCAGTGCTGCCCTGGGGCTGGTCGGTTTGCCGCTGATTGGCTGGATCGGCCTGTCGCCGGTGCTGCTGATTCACGATGAGGGGCTGAGCACAATGGAATACGCCTTGTGGCAGCTGCCGGTATTTGGCGGGCTGATCCTGGGCAACCTGATCATCAACCGCATCGCCGACCGCTACCCGCTGCCGGCCCTGGTGCGAGGCGCGCTGTGGCCTTATCTGGCCGGCCTGAGCCTGATGGTGCTCGCGACCTGGTACTGGCCAAGCGTGACCAGCGTGGTGGCGGGCATGTCGCTGTACGCGCTGGGGTTGGGTGTAGCCAACGCCGTGCTGTACCGCATGACGTTGTTCTCCAGCGAGCAGAGCAAGGGCCTGGTGTCGGCCATGCTGGGGATGATCACCATTGCCTTGCTGGGCTTGGGCGGGGCAGTGCTGGCCATGATCGGCGCCGGGGCCAGCTTGCTGCACTTTGCCTTGGCGGCGGGTGTGGCGGGGGCGTTGGCGCTGTGGCCGCTGTGGTTTGTCGTAGGCGGGCGGCCTGGGGAAGGGGCTGTCGCTCAGTAATCTT
>NZ_JBICMM010000029.1:0-3524 GCF_043106425.1 Pseudomonas sp. FYR_2 | reverse complement strand
GTACAGCGCAGAATTAGAAGTGTGTCCGGGACCTGTGGGAGCGGGCTTGCCCGCGAAAGGGCCGGTACAGCCAGCAGAGAACCGACAGATGACCGATATTCCCCTGGCAACGCTATACCAATCCCTCGACCAGCACCGCCCCGCCACCTTGGAGGCCCTGCTGGCCAGCGTTTCCCTGCTGCTGCCGATCCTCGACGTAATCCCCAACGCCGCCATCTTTATCAAGGATCCGGCCGCCCGCTACGTGCTGGCCAACCACACCCTGGTCCAGCGCTGTGGCCTCAAGCGCTTGCAGCCGTTGCTGGGCAAGACCAGTGCCGAAGTGTTCCCGGCGCAGCTGGGCCCCGGCTACACCGAGCAGGACCGCCGCGTACTCAAGGAAGGGCTGGTGCTGGAAGACCAGCTGGAGCTGCACCTGTACGGCAGCCGCGAGCCCGGCTGGTGCCTGACCTACAAGCGCCCGCTGTACAACCAGGCGGGCGAGATCATCGGCCTGGTGGGCATTTCGGTCGACCTGCAATCAGCCGCCGACACTCACCCGGCCTACCTGCGCCTGGCCGCAGTGGACGAGCACATCCGCCAGCACTTTCACCAGCCGATCAGCATGGGCGAGCTGACCCGCATCGCCGGCATTTCCGTGGCTCAGCTGGAGCGCTACTGCAAGCGGGTATTTCACCTCACGCCCCGACAGATGATCCACAAGGCGCGCCTGGAGCACGCCCACCGCCTCCTGCATTCGGACCTGCCGATCACCGACGTGGCGATGCGCTGCGGCTACACCGACCACAGCGCCTTCAGCCGCCAGTTCAAGCAACTGACCGGCTTTACCCCGCGCCAGTACCGCCAGGCTACGGCGCTGTAGGCGCAGTGGTCGCAGGCGTCGCGATATTGGCCTGCCAGCGGTTATAGACCTTTTGCGCGCGCTCCATGCGTGACAGTTTCAGTACAACCAGCACGAGTCCGAGCATGAGGATCGCGGACAACCCCGCCAGAATGCCACGTTGCCCCTTTACCCCGTTTTCTACTTGTGCGCCGTAGTCGGATGCCAGGAAGAACGAGCAGATCGTGTCGAGCTTCTCTTCCGGCATGTACCGGGTGAAGGGCGCGAGGCTTTCTGAAGAGCGGCATTGGTCGAGCGTCAGTTTTTCATCCGGAAACCACATTTCAAACTTGATGTCCTGCGGTGACAGATAGAAAAAGGGGGAGTCCGGGTCATTTTTGAGCGATACCATCAAGTATTCCGACTGGCTCGCCATGGGTAGAGGAGCCATCATCATGCCAAGTACGGCCAGCAAGGCAATGAACCCCTTGAAACGCCGCGGGGAGAACCGCGCTGTAGCGAACTTGGGGGCGCTGAAGTCAGTCCAGTCAATGTAGGCGCGGTTGCGGCTCAGGTCGCCGGGCGCAAAGCCGTTGTCGACGATCCAGCGGTGCGCCTGGCTGGCCTCGTCCAGGTTATTGGCCGGGATGTTGAACTCATAACGGAAGAATTCGATCTCCCGCAGTTCCTTGCGCAGGGTATTCAACTGCGAGTGGCTGTCGAATTCGGTGGTGCCTCCAAAGCTGCGCCAAATAAGGTCTCGAAGGAAATACAGCGAGCCGGCCCGGCTGTAGATGAACCATAACGCCATCCCCAGCAGTATGGCCACACCGATACCGCCCAATGGGGCGAGCGTTTCTATGCTCCAGAATGAGGAGGCCAGGTTGGTGGAAGTCGTCATGTCAGCTCCTTGAGCGAAGTAAGCGGGCCTTGTGTCTGCATCAGGCCGGCGGGTCCGATAAGGTGACGATAATAAAAGTGCTCAAGCTGACATGTCGTTAGTGAAACTTCCGAGTTGATTGTGGGAAATTTCCTTATTGTTCGCGAGGCATGAACTTCAAGCGTTGGCAAACAAGCTGCACGCCTCGGCAAAACACTGCTCGGCAATGGCTGAGCGCGGCTCGCTGCGGCGCAGCAACAGGCCGACCGGGCTGTGGATGGCTGCGTCGGCCACCGGCAGAATGCGCAGGTGCTCGCTGAGGTCTTCGAGGCCGCAGTCCAACGGCATGATCGCGCAGCACATGCCGGTGTTGATGGCCTGGATCAGCTGGAAGGTCGAGTCGCTTTCCAGTACCGCATGCGGTTCCAGGCCACGGCTGCGCAAGCTCAGGTCCAGCGACTGTCGGTAGTGCATACCCTTGCTCAACAGGCCCAGCGGTATGTCGCTGAGCGCGTCCCAGCGCAGGGTGTCGCTGCCAAACTGGAAGTGCCGGGTGTCGTGCAGCAGGCCCATGGTGGTGGTGCCCAGCTCCAGTACTTCGAAGAAGCTGGTGTTGACCTGGTCCAGGTAGCAGATACCCAGGTCGAGCTGGTTGCGGCTCAGTCCGTCGATGACTTGCTCCGAGCTCAGCGAGCTGAGCTGGAAGTGCAGTTCGGGGTATTTTTCGCGCAGCGGCAGCAGCAGGTGCATGGGGTTGAAGCTGGCCAGCGGCACTGTGCCCAGTCGCAGGCTGCCGACCACCTGGCCCCGGCAACTGGCGGCCTCGGCCTGCAGGCCGTCGTGGGCGGCGAGCAGGGTGCGGGCCCAGGCCAGAATACGCTCGCCGGCCTCGGTGAAACCTTCGAAGCGCTGGCCGCGTTTGACCAGCACCAGGTCCAGCTCGTCCTCCAGGTTGCGCAGGCGCATGGACAGCGTCGGCTGAGTGATATGGCACAGCGCCGCCGCCTGGCCGAAGTGGCGGGTCTGGTCGAGGGCGATGAGGAACTTGAGCTGCTTGATGTCCATGAAAGTGCCTGGCGTAGGGTTGTGCAGACCATAACCCACGTCTGCGATAGATGTCATTGATCGGCCGGTAAGCCATACCGATTGGACGCCCCCGAGCCACGCCTCTAGCGTGGTGACAATGCCATTCAAGGAGCTTTTACCGTGCGCGTCCAACCCGATGCGGTCTTCGTACCGCTCAACATCGCCGTGCTGACCGTCAGCGACACCCGTACCTACGACAACGATACCTCCGGCGAGCTGCTGGCCAGCCGGTCGGTCGAGATCGGCCATCGGCTGGTGGCGCGGGCGTTGCTCAAGGACGACCTGTACAAGATCCGCGCCCAGGTCGCCACCTGGATTGCCGACGAGCAGGTGCAGGTGGTGCTGATAACCGGCGGTACCGGCTTTACCGGGCGTGACAGCACACCGGAGGCGGTCGAGTGCCTGCTGGACAAGCGCATCGATGGTTTTGGCGAGCTGTTCCGGGCGCTGTCGATTCTGGATATCGGCAGTTCTACCGTGCAGAGCCGAGCGCTGGCCGGGTTGTCCAACCGCACGTTGGTGTGCTGCTTGCCGGGTTCCACCGGCGCCTGCCGTACGGCGTGGGAAGGAATTCTGGCGGAGCAGCTGGATGCAAGGCACCGGCCGTGCAACTTCGTCAAACACCTGTTGCCGATCGATGCCTGCGCAACTCGGGGCTGATACAACATCCTGCACGGGCCTCTTCGCGGGCAAGCCCGCTCCCATAGGTACAGCACAGGATTCGAAGTGTGTGAGGTC
>NZ_JBICMM010000028.1:0-313 GCF_043106425.1 Pseudomonas sp. FYR_2 | reverse complement strand
TGGCAAAGGCGACGCACTGGGTAATCCGTCGAGTGCTTGTTGATGAAGGCGTACTTCAGCCGCACTCCTTGGCAAAGTACGCGGCGGCCTTCTTTAATATGTCTCGCTCTTCTGTCACCCGCTTGAGTTCAGCGCGCAGCTTGCGCAGTTCAGCCTGCTGATCATTGTCTTGCTGACGCTGCTCTTGGGGCTTGCTGTAGACCTTGATCCAGGCGTAAAGGCTGTGCACGGACATGCCCAGGCGCTGGGCGACCTCGGCGACAGGTTTGCCTTTTTCGGTCACTTGCTTGACCGCTTCGATCTTGAATTCTTC
>NZ_JBICMM010000027.1:0-34478 GCF_043106425.1 Pseudomonas sp. FYR_2 | reverse complement strand
AAAACAGATTTACCGAGCCTTGCGCCGATAAGGAAACACATCAATCACCTTCCCTTCCCTGATCGCCGCCTGCAACCCCTTCCAGTAATCCGCGTCATACAACTCCCCATGCAAGCGGCTGAACAACCGCCGCTGGCCGATATCGGCAAACAGGAACGGCGGAAACTCTTCGGGAAACACATCATGCGGGCCAATCGAGTACCACGGTTCGCCCGACATTTCGTCTTCCGGGTAACGCGGCGGCGGGATATGGCGGAAATTCACTTCGGTCAAAAAGCTGATTTCGTCATAGTCGTAGAACACCACCCGGCCATGACGCGTCACCCCAAAGTTCTTCAGCAACATGTCACCCGGGAAGATGTTCGCCGCCGCCAGTTGTTTGATGGCCAGGCCATAGTCTTCCAGCGCCTCATGCACCTGGCCTTCGCTGGCATGCTCCAGGTACAGGTTCAGCGGCGTCATGCGCCGCTCGGTCCAACAGTGGCGGATCAGCACCATGTCACCCTCCAGCGCCACGGTCGATGGCGCCACCTCCAGCAGCTCGGCCAGGCACTCTGGCTCGAACTTGTCACGCGGGAAGCGAAAGTCTGCAAATTCCTGGGTATCGGCCAAACGCCCGACACGGTCGACACTTTTCACCAGCCGGTACTTGTCGATCACCGTAGCGCGGTCAACGGTTTTCGAGGGCGAAAAACGGTCCTTGATGATCTTGAACACCGTATTGAAGCCCGGCAGGGTAAACACGCTCATGACCATGCCACGCACGCCGGGTGCCATGACGAAGCGGTCGTCGCTGCTGGCCAGGTGGTTGATCAGCGCCCGGTAGAACTCCGACTTGCCGTGTTTGTAGAAACCGATTGAAGTGTACAGCTCCGCAATGTGCTTGCCGGGCAAGATGCGCTTGAGGAAGTTGACGAACTCGGCCGGCACCGGCACATCGACCATGAAGTACGAGCGGGTGAAGGAAAAGATGATCGACACCTCGGCCTCGTCGGTAATCAGCGCATCGGCCTCTACGCCATGCCCCTCACGGTGCAACAGCGGAATCACCAGTGGCCACTGCTCGTCGCTGTTGTAAAGCCGGCCGACCAGGTAGGCGCCCTTGTTGCGGTACAACACCGGTGAAAACAGCTCCACCGCCAGCGTCGGGTCCTTGCAGACCCAGTCCGGCAGGCACTCGCGCAGCTGTTCCTCAAGGCGTGACAGGTCGCTTTCAAGGTCGCCATAGACGAATGCGTAGTCGGCGAAGATCGCCCGCAACAGGCCCCTGAGGCTGCCATTGGGGCAATAGGTTCGGGTTTGCGCAGCGCGCTGGTGGCTGCGGATCGACGGCCGGGTGGTGTGGATGAACATGCAGCCGTCGCTGATCTGGTCATGGCTGAACAGGCTACAGAACAGCGAGTTGTACCAGGTTTCCGACAGTTCATCGTCCAGGCGCGGGTCGATCAGGCCTATGTAGGCACTTTTCACCAAGGGCCACTGGCCGACCTCCAGCAGCACCTCGTCATCGAACGCATCCCGCAACCAGCCGTTGACCTCGCCGACCTTCTTTTCATAGAGGTTGATCCGCGCGGCGGCTGCGCGCTGGCAATCTTGCCAACGCGCCTGCTCGAATCGCTCACGGGCACCAAGGGTGATGCGGCGAAAATGCTCGCGGTAGTCGTCAAAGCCATCGAGGATCATCCGGGCGATCTCGCCGGCAGGCCAGTGCTGGGTCATGCGGGACACCTCGGTGCGGGGTGAGATAGACAGCTTAGCCGCACAGGATTACACCGCAAGAAAGCACAAGAATCTCCCCGCCCCCTCGCGTAAACTCGCGCCCCTGCCCTGCCTCCGGAGACCGTTGTGAGCCCCATCGCCCTAGCTCGCCTGCTAACCCTTGCCGCCGTCTGGGGGGCGAGTTTCCTGTTCATGCGCATCATCGCCCCCGCGCTGGGCACGGTGCCGACCGCGTTCTTCCGTGTGTCCATCGCCTGCCTGGGCCTGGTCGCCATCGTCGCCGCCGCCCGCGTACGCTGGGACTTCCAGGGCAAGCTCGGCGCCTGCCTGGTGCTGGGCATGATCAACTCCGGCATCCCCGCCACGTTCTATTCCGTAGCGGCCCAGGTGTTGCCGGCTGGCTATTCGGCCATTTTCAACGCTACCACGCCACTGATGGGCGTACTCATCGGCGTGCTGTTCTTCCGCGAACCCATGACCCTGCCCAAGCTTTGCGGCATTTTCCTGGGCCTGTTCGGCGTCGGCATCCTCAGCGGCGCCGGCCCGGTGGCACTGGACATGGCCTTGGTGCAAGGTGCCCTCGCCTGCCTGGCGGCCACCACCTGCTACGGCTTTGCCGGGTTCCTCGCCCGCCGCTGGGTCAGTGGCCTGGACAGCCGCCTGTCAGCACTGGGCAGCATGCTCGGTGCCACCCTCATGCTGAGCCCGCTGTTCGGCTGGAGCGCACTCACCCACCCGCCCGCCAGCTGGGGCGGTTGGCAGGTTTGGCTGTCGCTGCTGGGCCTGGGCCTGCTGTGCACCGCATTCGCCTACATCCTGTACTTCCGCCTGCTGGAAGAAATCGGCCCGGTAAAAGCCAGCACAGTAACCTTCCTGATTCCGGCATTCGGCGTATTGTGGGGGGCGTGGTTGCTGGACGAGCCGCTGTCGATGGCACACCTGTACGGTGGCTTGCTGATTGGCGTGGCACTGTGGCTGGTGCTGCGCCCGGCGCGCAGCTGAAGCGGGATACACGATGAACAGCGCGTACAAGAAAGTCCTGTTCCGCCTGGAACAGGACGAGACCGGCTATCCACCGGCCTCGGTCGAGGGCCTGTGGGCCAAGGCCGTGGAAGGTGGCTATGCCGTCGACAATATTCCCTTCCACGTTTACGGTATCGCCCCGGGCGACGTGATCGGCACCCATGAAGAAGCCGGCGAGACCTGGTTCGCCGAACTGCGCCAGCACAGCGGCAGCTCGGTGTTTCGGGTGGTGGTCAAACCGCCGGAAACCCTGGACCAGGTACGCGCAGCCTTGCAGGACTTCGGCTGCAACTGCGAAACCGAGCAAGCCGTGAAGATGCTGGCTGTCGAGGTGCCGTCGCAGCGGTCACTCGATACCCTGCTCTACTACCTGCTCACCCAGCGCGAAGCCGGCTTGCTGGACTTCGAGGAAGGCGTGCTGCGCCACACCATCCCCGAAGAGTTCCGCTAAGGCTTACGCCTCGGCCAACCGCGCAGCGGGTTTGCGAAACACGAACAGCAGGCCCACCACGATCAGCCCCATGCCCAGCAGGCTGAGCGGTGCCAGGCGGTTACCGAAAATCAGGAAGTCCATCACCGCAGTGACTGCCGGCACCAGGTAGAACAGGCTGGTGACATTGACCAGGTTGCCCTTGGCGATCAGCCGGTACAGCAGCAAGGTTGCCAGCAGCGAGACGACCAGGCCCATCCACAGCAGCGCGCCGACGAAGCCGCCTGTCCACTCGACATACAGCGGTTGCAAAGGCGCGAACAGCGCGCACATGGCAAAGCCGGCCAGGTACTGCAGCGGCAGCGTGCCCATGGGGTTGTCGGTGATGCGCTTCTGCAGGATCGAGCCCAAAGTCATGCTGGCCAGCGCCAGCAAGGCGAACAGCATCCCCGCCAGCGAAACGCCGCCCAGGTTGATACCCTGATAGACCACCATGATCAAGCCACCCAGCCCCAACCCAAGGCCGAACAGGCGGCTCCAGGAACGCTCGCGCTCCATCAGCACCACGGTCAGGATAGGTTGAACCCCCATCACCGTGGCCATCACGCCGGGGGTGACATGGGTGTTGAGCGCCAACAAGTAGAATATCTGGTACGCGCCCAGCAGCACACACCCGGTACCCAGTGCCCGCAGGATAGCCCCACGGCTGCGCGGCCAGCGCAGCCCCAGCAGAGGGCCGATCAGCAGCAAGCCGGCCAGGGCCAGCGCCGAGCGCAACAGCAGGAAGGCAAACGGGCTGGCATGCGCCAGGCCCAGCTTGGAGACGACCGCCCCGCTGCTCCACAGCAGGACGAACAGGCTGGTAGTGGCCGCCGAGGCCACGGAAGTTTTGGAAAAGACAGACATGTATGCACCTGTATTCGGGCAAATAAGCCGAACGGTGGGCGTAGACTTCAGCAGGGGAAGTAGCCGACCGTGTTCAGTAGCTTGCGTGTGCGAAAGGGTTCGGCCAGAAGCCGATCAGCCCAGCACGACCACGCAAGGAGGCGGAGCTACGCCGCCTACAACGCCACTGACAGGTGGTGGGTAGTGACTGATCATGGCCGGCTGCTGGCTGCCACGCACGACCATGCCCGCGACTGGCGCGATGGCAAAGCGTGTGGTGGAAGGGCTGGCTGGCATGTTCAGGTCTTCAGGGAAGATAGGTGTTTCGGAATATAGCGGTGAATGCCGGATTGGGCAACAACCTGAGCCGGCCAATTCGCGGCTTAAACCCGCAAAGAGGCCCGCCCAGCCGGTCAGAACAACCAACGATAAAGCAAATAGGCCACCACCACCGCCAGCACCGGCCGCAGCACGCGGTAGGCCTTGGGGTTGGCGCGCTTGAACTGCTTCACATGGCCACTGATCTTGTTGCTGAAGCGCTTGCTCCAGGCATACGCCTGGTTGATCCCGCCCACCCGCTCGTCATCGGTATTCTGCGGCGCGGTGGCGCGACCGAGGAAGGCACTGACCTGGCGGTTGATGCGGGTCATCAGCGGGCTGCTCAGCGGGCGTTCGATGTCGCAGAACAGAATGACGCGGGTAACGTCGGTCTCGTTCTTGACCCAGTGCACGTAGGTTTCGTCGAACATCACATCTTCACCGTCACGCCAGGCGTATTCCTCGCCATCGACGTAGATGCGGCAAGCATCGGAGTTCGGCGTGGACAGGCCCAGGTGGTAGCGCAGCGAACCTGCAAACGGGTCACGGTGCGGGTTCAGGTGGCTGCCGCCAGGCAGCAGGGCAAACATCGCACCCTTGACGTTGGGGATGCTGCTGACCAGCTCGACGGTGCGCGGGCACAGCGTTTCGGCCGAAGGCAGAGGTTTGTCGTACCACTTCAGGTAAAAACGCTTCCAGCCTTTCTTGAAGAACGAGCCGAAACCGGCGTCATTGTCCTTCTCGGCGGCGCGGATGTAGCCCTCGTCGAACAGGCGCATGGCCTCTTCGCGGATTTCCTGCCAGTTGTCTTTCAACACGTCCAGTTCAGGGAAGCGTTGACGGTCCAAATAAGGCTTGGACGGCACGCCGGAGAACAGGTACATCAAAGCGTTGTACGGGGCGAACAGCGCCGAATGGTTGACGAACTGGCGCAACACCGGCAGGCGGGCCTTGCCGCGCAGGTGCACGAACAGCACGCTGCCGAAAAACACCAGCAAGACACCCGCCTTGGCTGCAAAGGAAAAGGTCATGCTTTCACTCCTTGGGGAAGAGCCAGGGCTGCGCGTCCTGCTCTCCTGAAAATCATCCTGCCATCATAAACCGATCCCGCCGAGGTAAAAACAACCCGGGCGGGATCGCATTCATGAAGATTTTGCAATAAACCAGGCCGCGGATTGTTGCGCCGGGTCAGCGGCAGGGCCGATTACTGCTGGTTTTCCTGCTCGCTGAACATGTCGCTGAACAACATGCTCGACAGGTAACGCTCGCCCGAATCCGGCAGTACTACGACGATGGTCTTACCTTGCATTTCCGGCTTTTCGGCCAGGCGCACGGCGGCAGCCATGGCTGCGCCACAGGAAATGCCGCAGAGGATGCCCTCTTCCTGCATCAGGCGGATGGCCATGGCCTTGGACTCTTCATCGGTTACCGTTTCCACCTGGTCGACGATGGACAGGTCGAGGTTTTTTGGCACGAAACCGGCGCCGATGCCCTGGATCTTGTGCGGGCTGGGCTTGAGCTCTTGGCCGGCCAGGGTCTGGGTAATCAGCGGCGACGAAGCGGGCTCAACGGCCACCGACAGAATGGCCTTGCCCTGGGTGTGCTTGATGTAGCGCGATACACCGGTGATGGTGCCGCCAGTGCCCACACCCGCCACCAATACGTCGACTGCGCCGTCGGTGTCGTTCCAGATTTCCGGGCCGGTGGTTTTCTCGTGAATGGCCGGGTTGGCCGGGTTTTCGAACTGGCCCGGCAGGAAGTACTGGGCCGGGTCGGACGCGACGATTTCGTTGGCCTTCTCGATGGCGCCCTTCATGCCCTTGGCCGGGTCGGTCAGTACCAGCTCGGCGCCCAGTGCCTTCAGTACCTTGCGGCGCTCCAGGCTCATGGAAGCGGGCATGGTCAGCATCAGTTTGTAGCCACGGGCAGCGGCGACGAAGGCCAGGCCGATACCGGTGTTGCCCGAGGTGGGCTCGACGATGGTCATGCCCGGCTTGAGCTTGCCGCTGCTCTCGGCGTCCCAGACCATGTTCGCACCAATGCGGCACTTGACCGAGTAACCCGGGTTGCGCCCTTCGATCTTGGCCAGGATGGTCACGCCGCGCGGGGCGATGCGGTTGATCTGCACCAGCGGCGTGTTACCGATGGAGTGGGCGTTGTCTGCAAAGATACGGCTCATGGCAGGGGTCCTTGGCATGAAAAAGAGCAGGGAAAGACCTCAAGGGTAAGCCCCGGCCAGTGGCCCGTAAAGCCTGTTAGAACTCAGCCGGGCGCATTGCGGTCAACCGCACATCCCGCCTTGGAGACGCACCGATGAGAGCCCGTTATCGCTGGCCGCTGATCGGCATATGCAGCCTGGTCGTGCTGTTGGTCACCCTGCACCTGGCCCTGCCCTACCTGGTGCGCGACTACCTGAACGACAAACTGGCCAACATGGGCGACTATCGGGGCCAGGTGGCTGATGTGGACCTGGCCTGGTGGCGCGGCGCTTACCAGATCAACGGGCTGAAGATCGTCAAGACCAGCGGCAAGGTTCCGGTACCCCTCCTTGACGCACCGCTGATCGACCTGTCGGTGAGCTGGGCCTCGCTCTGGTACGACAAGGCCGTGGTGGCCACAGTGACCTTCGTTCGTCCTGAGCTGAATTTCGTCGACGGCGGCAGCAAACAGGCATCGCAGACCGGCCGGGGGACCGACTGGCGGCAACAACTGGAAAAACTGCTGCCCATCACCCTTAACGAAGTGCGTATCGACAGCGGCGTGCTCACCTTCCGCAACTTCAATTCCAAGCCACCGGTGGACCTCAAGGCCACAGAGTTGAACGCCAGCATCCGCAACCTGACCAACGTGCGCAACAAGCAGGGCCGGCGCGACGCCAGTCTGGAGGCCAGCGCCCTGCTGTTGGGCGATGCCAAGGTTGAGAGCCGCGCCACTTTCGACCCGTTCAGCGATTTCGACGACTTCCAGTTCCGCTTGCGCGCCACGGGTATCGAGCTGCGCAGGCTCAATGACTTTTCCAGCGCCTACGGCAAGTTCGACTTCAATGCCGGGCATGGCGACCTGGTGATCGAGGCGCAGGCAGAAAACGGTCGGCTCACGGGCTATATCAAACCGTTATTGCGTGATGTGGACGTGTTCAACTGGCAACAGGACGTGCAGGAAAAGGACAAAGGCTTTTTCCGCTCGGTGTGGGAGGCGCTGATTGGGGCGACCGAGACGGTACTGAAGAACCAGCGCAAGAACCAGTTCGCCACCCGTGTGGAGCTCAGTGGCAGTGTGCGTAAACAGGATGTCAGCGCATTCGAGGCGTTCTTGCAGATACTGCGTAATGGCTTTATCCAGGCGTTCAATGCGCGGTATGAGCAGCCCAGGCCGGATTCTGACTGAGTGGGCGTGACGGGGCATTCAGAGACTGAATACCTGGTCTGCGTTTGCAGCTGCCGAACCCCGCGTTATAGTCGGTGACAAATCAATTCATGTGTTGCCTGTGCTGGCCTCTTCGCGGGTAAACCCGCGAAGAGGCCAGCACAGGCTTACAACAGAGGACAAACCCATGAAGTTCGAAGGCACCCGCGACTACGTCGCCACAGACGACCTGAAACTGGCGGTGAACGCGGCCATCACCCTCGAACGCCCGCTGCTGGTCAAGGGCGAACCCGGCACCGGCAAGACCATGCTTGCCGAGCAGCTGGCTGCCTCGTTCGGCGCGCGCCTGATCACCTGGCACATCAAGTCCACCACCAAGGCCCACCAGGGGTTGTACGAGTACGACGCGGTGAGCCGCCTGCGTGACTCGCAACTGGGTGTGGACAAGGTGCACGATGTGCGCAACTACCTGAAAAAGGGCAAGCTGTGGGAGGCCTTCGAGGCCGAAGAACGGGTCATCCTGCTGATCGACGAAATCGACAAAGCCGACATCGAGTTCCCCAACGACCTGCTGCAAGAGCTGGACAAGATGGAGTTCTACGTCTACGAAATCGACGAGACCATCAAGGCCAAGCAGCGCCCGATCATCATCATCACCTCCAACAACGAAAAGGAGCTGCCGGACGCCTTCCTGCGCCGCTGCTTCTTCCACTACATCGCCTTCCCTGACCGCACTACCCTGCAGCAGATCGTCGACGTGCACTACCCGAACATCAGCCAGTCGCTGGTCAGCGAGGCGCTGGATGTGTTCTTCGACGTGCGCAAGGTACCGGGCCTGAAGAAAAAGCCGTCCACCTCCGAGCTGGTCGACTGGCTGAAGCTGCTGATGGCCGACAACATCGGTGAAGCGGTGCTGCGCGAGCGCGACCCGACCAAGGCCATACCACCCTTGGCCGGTGCGCTGGTGAAGAACGAGCAGGACGTGCAACTGCTGGAGCGCCTGGCCTTCATGAGCCGGCGCGGCAACCGCTGACAGGAGCCGGGCCATGCTGCTCAACCTGTTCAATGAAATGCGCGCGGCCAAGGTGCCGGTGTCGGTACGCGAGCTGCTGGACCTGCACCAGGCCCTGCAAAAGCGCGTGGTGTTCGCCGACATGGACGAATTCTACTACCTCGCCCGCGCCATTCTGGTGAAGGACGAACGCCATTTCGACAAGTTCGACCGGGCGTTCGCCGCCTACTTCAAGGGCCTGGAAAACCTCGACCGGCACATCGAGGCACTGATCCCCGAAGACTGGCTGCGCAAGGAATTCGAGCGCTCGCTCACGGACGAAGAGCGTGCACAGATCCAGTCCCTTGGCGGCCTGGACAAGCTGATCGAAGCATTCAAGAAACGCCTTGAAGAGCAGAAGGAGCGCCACGCCGGTGGCAACAAGTGGATCGGCACTGGCGGTACCAGCCCGTTCGGCTCAGGCGGCTTCAACCCCGAGGGTATCCGCGTGGGCGAAGCCGGCAAGCGCCAGGGCAAGGCAGTAAAAGTGTGGGACCAGCGCGAGTACAAGAACCTGGACGACCAGGTGGAACTGGGCACGCGCAACATCAAGCTGGCCCTGCGCCGGCTGCGCAAGTTCGCCCGTGAGGGTGCTGCCGAAGAGCTGGACATCGACGGCACCATCGACCACACCGCGCGTGATGCCGGGTTGCTGAACATCCAGATGCGCCCTGAGCGGCGCAACACGGTGAAGCTGCTGTTGCTGTTCGACATCGGCGGCTCGATGGACGCGCACATCAAGGTCTGCGAAGAGCTGTTTTCGGCGTGCAAGACCGAGTTCAAGCACCTGGAGTACTACTACTTCCACAATTTCGTGTACGAGTCGGTGTGGAAGAACAACCTGCGCCGCACTTCGGAGCGGTATTCCACCTTCGACCTGCTGCACAAGTACGGCGACGACTACAAGGTGGTGTTCGTGGGTGACGCGGCCATGGCGCCCTATGAAATCACCCAGCCGGGGGGTAGCGTGGAGCACTGGAACGAAGAGGCCGGGTATGTGTGGATGCAGCGCTTCATGGAGAAATTCAGGAAGATCATCTGGATCAACCCGTATCCGAAGCAGGCCTGGGACTACACCGCTTCGACCCATCTGGTGCGGGACCTGATCGAGGACAAGATGTACCCGCTGACCTTGCAGGGGTTGGAGGAAGGGATGCGGTATCTGTCCAAGTGATGCAGCCTGTGCCGGCCCTTTCGCGGGTAAACCCGCTCCTACAAAGAATTGCGAAAGCCTGAGGCATGCGCTGTCCTGTGTAGGAGCGGGTTTACCCGCGAAGAGACCGGCAGCCTTTACAACCAGCGGCCCAGGTAACCCTGCTGTTCCCGCCAGGCCTCCTCCTGCACCACCGCCCTGAACCGCACCGCCGTCCCTGGCATGCACTGCGCCAGTTGCGCCAGTGCCAGCGGCGTCAACGCCCCCAGCCTCGGATAGCCACCAATGGTCTGCCGGTCATTGAGCAGCACGATCGGCTGCCCATCCGGCGGCACCTGCACCGCCCCCAGCGGTATCCCTTCGGAAATCATCGGCGCGCCCTGATAGACCAGCTGCGGCCCCAGCAGCCGGATGCCCATGCGGTCGGCCCGGCTGTCCAGCGTCCAGTCACTGTTGAACGCCTCGAACAGGCTGATACCACTGAAGTCGCCGATCTGCGCGCCCATGACCAAATTGAGCACAGGCTTTTGTGCGTACTGCGGCCGCAACGCATGCGGCACTTCGCGCAGGGTGGCATCGCTACCGGTGAACGCCAATTCCTGGCCTTTAACCAGCGCAGCCCCTTGGCCATCAATGCCACCCAGCTCTTCACGTACCACCGTGGCACAACTGCCCAGCACATCTTCGCCGAGGAACCCGCCCGGTGCCGCCAGATAAGCCCGAACGCCCTGCTTAGGCTGCTTCAGGGTCAAGCGCTGCCCCTTGGCCAGGGCAACGCTGCGCCAGGGGGCCAAAGGCTGATCATCAACCCGCGCATCCAGGTCGGCACCGGCCAAGGCCAGCACACAATCCTGTTCGGCCACCACGCAGAACCCACCCAGCGCTACCTCGACCACCGGCGCCCCCAACGGGTTGCCCAGCAGCCAGTTGGCCCAGTGCATCGCCACCCAGTCCAGCGCGCCGCCCTGGGTTACGCCCAAGTGGCGCACGCCAAAGCGCCCGGCGTCCTGCAACTGGCACAACGGCGTACTGGCCTCGATCTTCAACTGCTTCATGCCTGCGCCTCCACATCACCACCCAAGGCCAGGAATTCGCTGCGCGAAACCGGCACGAAGCGCACCCGGTCACCGGGTTGCAACAGGCTGTAGCCCTCGCGATCCCGGTCGAACAGGCGCACCGGGGTACGGCCAATCAGGTTCCAGCCGCCCGGCGATACCGCCGGATACGCTGCCGTCTGCCGCTCGGCAATGCCCACGCTACCCGCCGCCACGCGCTTGCGCGGGGTGCTCAGGCGCGGGCTGGCCAGGCGCTCGTCCACCAGGCCCATAAAGCCAAAACCGGGGGCGAAGCCCAAAGCGAATACCGGATAGTCGCGCTCGCTGTGCAAGCGGATGACATCGTCTTCACTCAAGCCGCTGCGGGCCGCCAGCACAGGCAGCTCAGGGCCGACGCTGGTGTCATACCAGACTGGAATCTCATGACGCCGACCGCCGCTGCCGGTGTCTGGCTGCAAACCGTCCAGCGCCTGGGAGATCAGCGCCCTCGCCTCACCCGGCTGCAAATCGAACTGCACCATCAGCGTTGTGTAGGACGGCACCAGGTCCAGCAAGTGCTTACCGAACGAGGCGCTCAGGCGCTGGCTGGCGGCGAGCATCCACGGCATGTTGGCTTCGTCGATACCGTCGAACAGGCGCACCATCAGGCTGTCGATGGCCACCACTTCGATGCGCGGCTTCATCGTCCCTCCAGGGCATCCAGGGCCTGGCGTATCTGCCGCACCGCTGCCACCGAACTGTCGTTGTCACCATGCACGCAGAGGGTGCTGGCGTGCAGGCGCAGGGCACTGCCATCTTCCGCCACAAGGGTGTCGCCCCGAGCCAGACGCACGGCCTGCTCAACGACCTGTGCTGGGTCGTGATGCACGGCCCCAGGCAGGCGTCGCGACACCAGGTGGCCGCTGGCGGTGTAGGCGCGGTCGGCGAACGCTTCGAACCACAGCGGCACGCCGACTTCATCGCCCAGCGCCTGGGCAGCACGGTTGTCGGCAGTGGCCATGAGCATCAGCGGCAGGTTGCTGTCGTAGGCTGCCACGGCCTCCAGCACCGTGCGCAGCTTGAGCGGGTCGGCCATCATGTCGTTGTACAGCGCGCCATGTGGTTTCACATAGGATACGCGGCCCCCCAGCACTTTGCAGATACCCTCCAGCGCACCGATCTGGTAATGCAGCAGGTCGCGGATTTCTTCCGGGCTGCACGCCATGGAGCGGCGGCCGAAGCCGACCAGGTCCGGGTAGGCCGGGTGGGCGCCGATGGTCACCCCATGCTCCAGCGCCAGGGCCACGGTGCGGCGCATGATGCCGGGGTCACCCGCGTGGTAGCCACAGGCGATGTTGGCGCAATCGATGTAGGGCATCACCTCGGCGTCCAGGCCCATGCGCCAGCTGCCGAAGCTCTCGCCCATGTCGCAATTGAGTAGCAGGCGTTCCACCACGCGGTCTCCCTTGTTGTTGTCCATAGCCCTACCTTACCGCGCCTTGAGCTGTTTGCCGCGGGTTTCCGGCAGGCTCAAGGCCGCCACGATCACAATCCCGTACGACACCGCAGAAAACACACCGATACCCAGGCCCAGCGGCACATTTTGGCCAAGCATGCCGATCAGCAACGGGAACAGTGCCGCAATGATCTTGCCGATGTTGTAGCAAAAGCCCTGCCCCGAACCGCGAATGCGCGTAGGGAACAGCTCGGTGAGAAACGCCCCCATGCCGCTGAAGATGCCCGAGGCGAAGAAGCCCAGCGGGAAGCCCAGCCACAGCATCACGCCATCGCTGACCTGCATTTGCGTGTACAGCAGCACGATGACGAACGAGCCCACGGCGAACAGGATGAAGTTCTTCTTGCGCCCCAGCAGGTCGGACAGGTAAGCACTGACCACATAGCCCACGTAGGAGCCGACGATCACCATGGCCAGGTAGCCACCCGTGCCCAGCACACTCAGGCCGCGCTCGTTCTTGAGGAAGGTTGGCAACCACGAGGTGATGGCGTAGTAGCCGCCCAGTGCACCGGTGGTCAGCAGAGACGCACGTACAGTGGTCCAGAGCATGCCCGGGGCGAAGATCTCGTAGAAGTGCGAAGGTGCCTCGGCGTTTTCCACCGCCTTGGCCTCGCGGTACACCTCAGGGTCCTTGACAAGGCGGCGGACGAAGATCACGAAGACAGCCGGCACCAGCCCCAGCAGGAACAGTGCACGCCAGGCCTGCTCTGGCGGCAGCCAGGAGAACAGCAGCGCGTAAAGAATCGCCGTAAGGCCCCAGCCGATGGCCCAGCCGGATTGCACCATGCCCACCGCCTTGCCACGGTCCTGGGCGCGGATGACCTCGCCGATCAAGACCGCGCCAGCAGTCCATTCGCCGCCGAAACCAAAGCCCATCAGCGTCCGGGCGATCAGCAACTGTTCGTAGTTCTGGGCGAAGCCGCACAGGAAGGTGAAGAAGGCGAACCACAGCACCGTCAATTGCAGGGTGCGTACGCGGCCGATGCGGTCGGAGAGGATGCCGGCGACCCAGCCGCCTACGGCCGAGGCGATCAGCGTGCTGGTGTGGATCAACCCGGCTTCGGTGGTGGTGATACCCCACAGCATGATCAGCGTAGGGATGACGAAGCTGAGCATCTGCGTATCCATGCCGTCCAGGCCGTAGCCGATCTTGCAGCTCCAGAAGGTGCGCCGTTGCTGTTTGTCGATATCGCGGTACCAGGCGAAAGGCCCGGACGAAGGTGGGGAACTGACCTGCTGCTGCACGCCGGTGGGGTTCATGGATGCCTCGGCTTGTTGGTATTGTTTTATGGGCGACATAAAGCGTCGCGGCCTGGGCACCATTGTTCAGAGGCCACGCCGCCTGCGTCCAACGAGAAAAACCGCCGGTCTGGAACAAGAAAAACTGATCATGAACCTTCGCTTCCTCGAAACCTTCGTCTGGGTCGCCCGGCTCAAGAGCTTCCGCCTGACCGCAGAAAAGCTGTTCACCACTCAAGCCTCGGTGTCCAGCCGCATTGCCGCGCTGGAGGCAGACCTTGGCGTGAAGCTGTTGCTGCGCGACTCACGCGGGGTCAGCCTGACGCCGGAAGGCGGCAAGGTGCTGGAATATGCCGAACGCATGCTGGAAACCGCCAAGGCCATGAAACAGTCGCTGGACAGCGACCGGGCCAAGGTTGGGCGAATTCGTATCGGGGTGATGGACACGGTGATCCACACCTGGATGAGCGCACTGGTGGCGGAGCTGACCGAGCGCTACCCACAGGTGGAAATCGAACTGGTGGCCGACACCGCGCTGAACCTGCGCGAGCAGCTGCAAAAGGGTTTTCTGGACGTGATTTTGCAGACCGACCTGCTGCGCGAGCAGTCGATCCGCAGCCTGGACCTGGCGCGTTACCCGATGGGCTGGGTGGTGGCCGCAGGCTCGCACCAGCACCGGGATTATGCCTCGCTGGCCGAGCTTGGGCGCGAGCGCATCATCACCTTTTCGAAAAATTCGCGGCCACACCAGGAGGTGCTGAGCTTGCTGCAAGCTGCGGGGGCTGAGGCACCGCGTCTGAACTGCGTGAACTCGGTGGCGGCGATTACCCGGCTGTTGCGCGATGGGTTTGGTATTGGTGCGTTGCCGCCGGCGCTAGTGGATGCCGAGTTGAGGCGGGGCGAGCTGGTGTTGCTGGAAGGGCTGCAACCCCCACCCAGCCTGGAACTGGTGGTGGCCTGGCAGACCGGGGTGGCGCTGGTGGATGAAGTGGTCGGGGTTTGCCGGCAGGTGCTGGAGGGGTATGCCCGAGATGTGGGTGGGCAGCGGATTGTGTTGGTTTCGTAGGTACTTGCCGTTAGAAATGCAGCGCCTGTGAGATCGAGCGCCGCCCACGCGGCGCATCGCGAGCTGCGCTCGCTCCTACGTTTGTTTCGGGCCAATGTGTCCTGTGCCAAGCGCGCGCGACCGCCTTGGTGCATGGCTCGATATCGAAGGGTACAAACAAGCGGTCGCGCACTACCCTCACAGGCATAACTGGCCCGAAACAAACGTAGGAGCGAGCGCAGCTCGCGATGCGCCGCGTGGGCGGCGTTCGGCCTCCCAGGCGCTACAAGTTTTGTGGCGAGCTCAGCGCCAGCTCTCTTTGACCGCCCTGCGCCGCCCGCCGAGGATCACCCAGCCAATCCCCAGCAACAGGCTCTCAACCACAAAGGCCAGCAAAAACCCGGCTCCTACACCCCAGCCGACCGCCTCGGGCACCAACAGAATCTGGTAGCTGTAGCCATTGAGCGTTTCTTCCCGCAACTGCGGGTCAGCCTGCACCAGCACATGCCAGGTACGCTGCGCCCACGGCCCTTGCAACGCCTGCCATTCGTTTTCCAGCAGTTCGTTGCGGATCATCAGGCTTTCGATGCTGTTGGCATCGCTGTTGAACACCGGGTCGTCACTGCTGCGGTAATGCTGCAGAAGCGCCTGCAAGTCGCCCTTGAAAAAGCGCTCGGCCGTTTGCCGGAAGCCATCCAACGCCTCGCGTGATTCGAACAGGTGCGCCTCGACCCGCTGGCTGTAGTCCTTGACCAGCCCCGGAACCTGAATACCGGCCAGCAGGCCGAAAGTGAACAGCAGCAACCGCAGGTAACTTCTGAACATGCAGCGTCCTTAGCTCTGGCCGTGCGCCACGCACTCGCCGTGCCGCCACACGGCCCATTGACCCGGCTCGTAGCGCTGCCAGGTCTCATTTTCGGTCAGGGCCTCGGTGGCGATCACCGTGACCACGTCGTTGGGGGTGGTTTCGGTATGGAAATCGACGATCAGGTCGACATCCTTCAACCGCGCGGCACCGAAAGGCGCACGCCGGGTAATGTGTACCAGCTTGGTCGAGCAGAAGCAGAACAGCCAGTCGCCGTCACTGAGCATGCAGTTGAACACGCCCTGTCCACGGTAGCCGGCACAGGCTTCGACAAGCACCGGCAGCAGCTGTTCCACCGGCACCGGCTCGGGGAACGCACTGCGGATGCGATTGAGCAGGTCGCAGAAGGCCGCTTCGCTGTCGGTATCACCCACTGGTCGATAAAAACTGGCCAGGCCTTTGAAGTCACCCAGCTGGCCGTTGTGCGCGAAACACCAGTTGCGGCCCCACATTTCCCGCACGAACGGATGGGTGTTGGACAAGCACACCCGGCCAACGTTGGCCTGGCGGATATGGCCGATCACCACTTCACTCTTGATCGGGTAGCGCTGCACCAGGTTGGCCACTTCGGATTCGCTGCTGGCTGCCGGGTCCTGGAACAGGCGCAGGCCACGGCCTTCGTAAAAGCCGATGCCCCAGCCGTCACGGTGCGGGCCAGTACGCCCGCCGCGCTGCATCAGGCCGGTGAAGCTGAAAACGATATCGGTGGGGACGTTGGCACTCATGCCCAGCAGTTCGCACATAGGCGTGTCTCCTGCGCTTACAGACGGGGCTCGACCCGGCCATTGCCGCGCGGTGCGGCAGGGCGTGGGTCGTCGCGGTAACGGTCGCCGCGTTCGGCAGCCAAGGGCGCCTGGGCGGAGAGCTGGTCATCTTCAGCCGCCTGGCGCTGGGCAGCCGCCTCGGCTTGCGCACGGCGCTCACGGGCGCGCTTTTCCAGCGGCCAGCGCAGCACCACGAAGAGGAAGTAAAGGCCGAAGGCAATCATGCCGTACATGGCGAAATCGGATACCGCACGCCAGGCGTTGTTGCCGACCTTGAACGCGACATCCAGGGCCGTGATGGCAATGGCCGGGGCGAAGCTGTCCTTGACCGGGTCGACCACGGTCGGGGTCAGCAGCAGCACCGCCAGCACCACCCGCAGCGGTTCGCGCAGCCAGCGCCACATCCAGCCGGTGAGCTTGAAGCCCACCAGCAGGCAGCCCAAAGCGGCCACAGCGTACAGGCCCCAGGCGAAGGTGTAGTCGTTCTCGGTCATGGTGTTCGTGCAAGCCAGGCAAAGAGACGCCTATGATAAACACTTTTCCGGGCGCAGACAGTGTTTGCCTGTCCCTAGCCAAGAGATCGCCAATGCCCAACAAGCCCCAGCCGCCCATCGCCCACGCCGACAACACCACCGACCCGTACGCCTGGCTGCAACAGCGCGACACCCCCGAGGTGCTCGCCTACCTGCAAGCCGAAAACGCCTACCAGGAAGCCTGCCTGGCTGACCAGGCCCCCTTGCGCGAACAACTGTTCGAAGAGATCAAGGGCCGCATCCAGGAAACCGACCTGTCGCTGCCGTCTCCGTGGGGCCCTTACCTCTATTACACCCGCACCACCGCTGGGGACGAATACCCACGCCATTACCGCTGCCCTCGTCCGGCCGACGACGCCAACACCGTCGACGAGAGCCAGGAGCATCTGCTGCTCGACCCCAACGCCCTGGCCAAGGGTGGGTTCCTGTCGCTGGGCGCCTTCAACGTCAGCCCCGACCACCGCCTGCTGGCCTACAGCCTCGACACCAGCGGCGACGAAATCTACACCCTGTACGTCAAGGACCTGACCACTGGCAGCGTCACTGCCCTGCCCTTCGACGACTGCGACGGCAGCCTGACCTGGGCCAACGACAGCCAGACGCTGTTCTTCGCCGAACTGGATGACACCCACCGGCCATGGCGCCTGCGCCGCCACACCCTGGGCAGCGACGGTGCTCAG
Source organism: Pseudomonas sp. FYR_2 (assembly GCF_043106425.1). Classification (NCBI taxonomy): domain Bacteria; kingdom Pseudomonadati; phylum Pseudomonadota; class Gammaproteobacteria; order Pseudomonadales; family Pseudomonadaceae; genus Pseudomonas; species Pseudomonas sp. FYR_2. The sequence continues at coordinate 16,857 of NZ_JBICMM010000027.1, read as the reverse complement.
ACCGTGTTCGAAGAGCCCGACGGGCGCTTCTTCCTGCACTGCTACCGCACCAGCTCCGAGCGCCAGCTGGTGCTGCTGCTGAACAGCAAAACCACCAGTGAAGCCTGGGTACTGGACGCCGAAACCCCACAGGCGTCGTTTACCTGCCTGGCCCCGCGTGTCGAAGGCCACGAGTACTTCCCCGACCACGGTCAGCTCGATGGCGAATGGCGCTGGTTTATCCGCACCAACCAGGACGGCATCAACTTTGCCCTGTACCACGCACCGGCCACGCCCGTACCAAGCCGTGAACAATGGCAGGTGCTGGTGGCGCACCGCGACACGATCATGCTCGAAGGCCTCAGCCTGAATGCCGGCGCCCTCACCCTGAGCCTGCGCGAAGGCGGCCTGCCGATCATTGAAGTACGCCCGCAGGCTCTGCCGGCCTATCGCGTCGAACTGCCAGACGCGGCCTACAGCCTGTACGTGCAGGACAGCCTGGAGTTCGCCAGCACCCGCGTACGCCTGCGCTACGAGGCTCTCAACCGCCCGGCCCAGGTGCGCCAGCTGGAGCTGGCCACAGGCGCACAGGCCGTGCTCAAGCAAACCCCTGTACTGGGTGCATTCGATGCCGATGACTATGTGAGTGAGCGCCTGTGGGCCAGCGCAGCAGACGGCACCCGGGTGCCGATCAGCCTGGTGCGTCGCCGCCAGGACCTGGGCAAGACCGTGCCGCTCTACCTGTACGGTTACGGTGCCTATGGCGAAAGCCTCGATCCGTGGTTCTCCCATGCACGTCTGAGCCTGCTGGAGCGCGGCGTGGCGTTTGCCATCGCCCATGTGCGTGGCGGCGGTGAACTGGGTGAGGCCTGGTACCGCGCCGGCAAGCAGGAGCACAAACACAACACCTTCAGCGATTTCATCGCCTGTGCAGAGCACCTGATTGCCGAGGGCGTGACCGCCTCTGACCGGCTGGCCATCAGTGGCGGCAGTGCCGGTGGCCTGCTGATGGGCGCGGTGCTCAACCTGCGCCCCGAACTGTTCCGCTGTGCAATTGCCGAAGTGCCGTTCGTCGACGTGCTCAACACCATGCTCGACCCCGAACTGCCGCTGACCGTGACCGAGTACGACGAATGGGGCAACCCTGAAGAGCCTGAGGTGTATGAGCGGATCAAGGCGTATGCGCCGTATGAGAACGTGAAAGCCCAGGCCTATCCGGCGATGCTGGTGGTGGCGGGTTACAACGACAGCCGCGTGCAGTACTGGGAAGCGGCCAAGTGGGTGGCGCGGTTGCGTACCCGCAAGACCGACAGCAACCTGCTGTTGCTCAAGACCGAGATGGGGGCTGGGCATGGCGGGATGAGCGGGCGGTACCAGGGGTTGAAGGATGTGGCGCTGGAATATGCGTTCGTGCTTGGCGAGCTGGGGGTGGTGTAAAGCCGAGATTCAAACCCCCACGCAATCCCTGTGGGAGCGCGCCAGCGCTTAGGTTTTGTGCAAGACCATTGCTCCCACATGATCGGCGCGGGCCGCTCTCTCTCAATCGTCCTGCGCCGCCGGCTTCTGTGGCTCCGGCCGCATACCCGGTAATGGCTGGTCCTTCGGCGGCCCCGGCACCGGCATGGGCGGCAACAGCGGCGCCCCCGGCTGGCTGTCATAAGCCTTGGGCGGCGTACTCGGGGTAACCTGCGGGTATGGCGTGGGCGTCGGCGTGCCCGGCGCACCAGGCACAGGCGTCGTCAACCGGGGTGGTGTGCTGGCCGCTTCGGCCAGCGGCAAGCCAGCCAACAACAGCGCGGTGAGGATCGCGTGAACCATCAGCAACCTCCTGTCGGGAACCTTCCTACAGGCTACGCCTAAATCAAAGCTTTCGCCTGTCCGCCCGCCCTGCAAGCGCGCTAGACTCAATGACATAACCGTTATTTGCCTGATCAGAACAAAGGAAACACCATGAGCTCCACCTCTTCCGCCGCCGCCACCGCGCGCCTCGACCGCATCCTGGCCGATGCCAAGCGTGACAAGGAAATGGGCTACCGCGACAAGGCCCTGAGAATGTACCCGCACGTGTGCGGCCGCTGCGCCCGCGAGTTCGCTGGCAAGCGCCTGAGCGAGCTGACCGTGCACCACCGCGACCACAACCACGACAACAACCCGCAGGACGGCTCCAACTGGGAGCTGCTGTGCCTGTACTGCCACGACAACGAGCACTCGCGCTACACCGACCAGCAATACTTCAGCGAAGGCTCCACCAGCACCCCAAGCATCGCCAAGGCCACCCACAACCCGTTCGCCGGGCTGGCGGGCATGCTGAAGAAAGACTGACCATCGATTCGCCCCCCGCTGCTGCCGGGCAGCCCGTATAATCGCGCTTTTTTCGTGAAGGGCCCCGGTACGTGGCAAACAAACGATACAGCTGCATCGGCCTGTTCAACCCCAAGTCTCCAGAAAACGTCGGCTCGGTGATGCGCGCTGCGGGCTGCTATGGCGTCAATTCGGTGTTCTACACCGGCAAACGCTACGAACGCGCGCGTGACTTCGTCACCGACACCAAGCGCGTGCATTACGACATTCCGCTGATCGGCATCGACGACCTGCAACGCATCATCCCGCTGGGCTGCACGCCGGTGGCGGTGGAGCTGGTGGACGGAGCGCGGCCATTGCCGGAATACACCCACCCGGACCGTGCCATCTACATCTTCGGGCCAGAGGACGGCTCGTTGAGCGAGGATGTGCGGGGCTGGTGTGAAGAGACCATCTACATACCGACCGAAGGTTGCATGAACCTGGCGGCGACGGTGAATGTGGTGCTGTACGACCGCATGGCCAAGGGGCTGAATACCCGGTCGGGGCCCAAGTTCAAGTAATAAAAAGGCCGCCACTGCAAAAGCAGGGCGGCCAGGTGCCGAACTCCGTCAGAACAGCACCGGTCTTGCTCTTCTGGATCGAAACCCAGCGTGGATGAGCCCTCTGCACGACACGGGATGTCGCCGGGCGCACCGACTGAACCATGGCGAGGGTGAAAGGGTCAGCTGCTTACACTCACAAGGAGGCCTTGCCATGCTTGATATCCATAACGCGACAACGTCGCAGCACAATGTCCATGGCCTGGAACGGGTCGGCTCGCTGGCCGGTGGCGCGTTGATGTTCAGCAAGGGGCTGCGCCATGGCGGCCTGATTGGTTTGCTGCAAATGGTGGTGGGGGGCGTTGCGGTGGCACGCGGGGTCAGCGGGCATTGCTCGACCAAGGCGTGGTGGCAGCGGCATCGGCAGGAATATCACCGGTTGCGTTCGGACATAGAACGCAGGGCGGCGGAGCTGGAGGCGTTGAAGGCCAGTGCCAAGGCGGCGACCAGAGGGGTGTCGGTGACTGGGCAGGATCCGTTGGCTGGACGTTGATTTCTGCACTGCCTGTACCGGCCGCTTCGCGGGTACAGGCGATGGAGATAGCTAACGTAACGCCTTGCTCTGCAGGACCTCGGACTTGCGTCCCAGCACGTTCTCGCTGATTTGCACAAAGTCTACGGTGCTCACGCTGGGCAGGCGCATCAGGCCGCGCACCACATCGTCCAGCGAACGCTTGGCCTGGGTATGGATACGGATTTCCTTGTCCAGTGCCTGCAACAGCATCACCCCGCGCGCCACCTGGGCAGGGCTGGCGCGTTCACCTTTGAGCCGGGTGACCTTGGCGCCCTGTTTGCTCAGGCGTGCCTGCCAGGCCTGGTAACGGTCATCGCTCACCCCGCCCGAGCGGCGCAGCAACTCGCTGGCGTAGTAGTCGGTCAGGCTTTCCACCAGCCAGTCACTGCCGTCACGCCCATGGATCTGCGCAAACAGCTGCACCACTTCGCGCAGCAACGGGCTGCTGCCATTCTCGCTTACCATCGGCCGGGCGCTGTGCAGGTACAGCGAGCCCTGTGCTGCCATTGCCCCACGCCACATGCCGTCACGGGCACCGACCAGCAGCAGCTTCGGCGGGTTGCGCGGGAACACCGCCTGCAACTGCGGCCATACGAAGGTCAGCAGGGTCAGGCTGTCCATACGCCGCATACCCTGCCCCACCGGCGCAGCCACGGTGACCTCGGTATCGCCCAGGCGAGCACGGCGGCTGCCCAGATCGCCGGCCAGCATCCAGCCAGTGGGGCGGTCGAACAGGCGCGAAACGTTGTCGATGCGGAACTTGTCCTTGCCGATGCGCGGCCAGGAGGTCTCGATACTTTTCCAGCCCTCGGGCAGGTCGAACGCCAGGCGTGCCACCAGCTCGGTGCCATCCTGCTGGTCGAGGCGCGCGGGCGGCACCAGCTGGTCACCGAGGAACAACGCCCAGTGCGGGGTAACACGCGAGGAATAGGCACCGCTGGCGAGCTTCTGGTCCAACTGCACGCGGTAGCTGAGGCTGGTCTTGCCGGCCGCCGGCTGCCACACGCCGCGCTGCCCCTGCAATTGCCATTGGCCATCGGCCTGGAAGCCGCTATAGGCCCCAGCCTTGCCCAGATCGAAGTCAAGGCTGCGCACGGCGCTGCCTTCGGCCAATGTGAGGCGGACTTCAGCTTGGCCACTGGCAGGCAACAAACGCACCTGGTAATCGAGGTCGACCTTTTTCGCCCAGGCCGGCGAACTGGACATCAGGCCCAACAACAGCAACAGCTGGCAACGCATACAGAAACTCCTTGTTTCCCCTTGGCAGCGGGCCGCGCCGGTCAGCTGGCGCGGAAGATCAGGTGGTCTTCCCAGTCGTCTTCGTGCACATCGTGTTCACTGAGCATACGCCCCGACTGGGAAATGCGCTGTTCATGGACTTGCTGGCGGTCGCCGCAGACCAGGTGATGCCAGGCGGGCAAGTCCTTGCCCTCGCTGACCAGACGGTAACCGCAGGTACTCGGCAGCCACTTGAACTGGTCGGCTTTGCCCGGCGTGAGCTGGATGCAGTCCGGCACGTGGTCGAAGCGGTTGGGGTAGTCGCTGCACTGGCAGGTGTGCAGGTCCAGCAGCTTGCAGGCGATGCGCGTGTAATAGACGCTGTTGTCGTCCTCGTCCTCAAGCTTTTGCAGGCAGCACAGGCCGCAGCCGTCGCACAGCGACTCCCACTCTGACGGGCTGAGTTGTTCGAGGGTCTTGCGCCGCCAGAACGGCGCGTTTTCAGCGATCATCACACGGTTTCCTGCATTCTTCATTGGGCCACGGCGCGCGGCGGCGCCAGTCTAGAGCCTGACCTTGCGCAAAGCCAGACCGCTTGTCAGTCGCGACGGGACGCAGTAGCGTGAGGGTTTCCCGTCCTTTTGCAGGAGCTGTCATGAGCGCCAACCCTCGCATTGCCGACTACGCCATCAACGAGCAGTTCATCAACCGCTGGTCGCCGCGTGCTTTCACCGCCGAGCCGATCAGCGAAGAAACGCTGTTGAGCTTCCTGGAAGCCGCCCGTTGGGCTCCGTCGGCGTACAACTCGCAGCCTTGGCGCTTCCTGTATGCCCGCCGCGATACGCCAAACTGGGAGCGTTACCTGAACCTGTTGGTGCCGTTCAACCGCAGCTGGGCACAACAGGCCTCGGCACTGGTGCTGATCATTTCCAAGACCACCTTCGCCGCCCCGGGCGCCACGGAGGAAAAGCCGGCACTGTGGCATACCTTCGACACCGGTTCCGCCTGGGGGCACCTGGCCCTGCAGGCCAGCATCAGCGGCTGGCACACCCATGGCATGGCCGGCTTCGACCAGGACCTGGCGCGTCAGGAGCTGAAGGTTCCTGAAGGTTATGTGCTGCATGCCATGGTGGCGATCGGCAAACTGGGTGAAAAGGCCAGCCTGGATGAGGCGTTGCAGGCGCGCGAAGTGCCGAGCCCGCGCAAGCCATTGAGCGAGCTGGCGGCTGAGGGTGATTTTAGCCTGTAAGCCTTGTGATGGCCTTACTGGCCTCTTCGCGGGCAAGCCCGCGAAGAGGCCAGTACAGGCACTACAAATCAATAGCCCCGGGCAAAGTCCACCTCACCCCGCAAGCCCTGCCCCGCTACATACGCCTGCACATTCTCGACAAACAGCCGCACCATCGCCGTCGGTGAGGTGGGTGCCGAGCTGTGTCCGGTCAGCAGCAAGCCCCAGGCGGTCCAGAACGGGTGCTGTTTGGGCAGCGGTTCCTGGCGGCACACATCGATCACCGCACCGGCCAGATGCCCGTCCTTCAGCGCCTCGACCAAGTCCGCATCCACCACCGCCGCGCCGCGCCCGGCATTGATGAACAGCGTGCTCGGCTGGAAGCACTTGAACAGCGCCGCGTCATACAGGTCATGGGTAGCCGGGGTGTCCGGCAGCAGGTTGAGCACGTAGTCGACCTGGCCAACCATACGCGGCAAGTCGGCCAGCGCCGCCACCTCGACGAACGGTGCCTGCTCCCGGGCACTGCTGGCGACCCCGTACAGCACCACACCAAACGGCTGCAGGAACTCGGCCACGCGCTGGCCAATGTCGCCGGTGCCCACGATCAGCACCTTGCGCCCTTCCAGCGTCCGTCCTGGGCGATCGTCCCAGCGCCGCTCCACCTGGCTGACCAGGCGCGACAGCACCTCGCGTTCGTGGCCGAGCATGTAGGTAAGCATGTACTCGGCCATCACCTGGCCGAAGATGCCTACCGCGCGGGTCAGGCGATAGTCACGCGGCAAGCCATCGGCCAGCAACGGCGTGATACCCGCCCAGGTCGACTGCACCCAGTCCGGCTTGTGGCCTTGGCGCAGCAAGCTCGCCAGCAGGTCCGGCTGGCCCAGCCACACCTTGCACTGCGGTGCCTGGCGGGCCAGTTCGGCGGAATCACCGCTGGTCAGTACTTCCACATCAGGCGCAGCTTCGCGCAAAAGCGCGGCGTAACGAGCATGATCATGCTCAGCAATCAGTACGCGCATGGTCAGACCGGGTCGTTTCGGCGCAGTAGCTCTTCAGGCAGGTGCTCGATGTACTCGTCTTCCGCTGGCGGCATCTGCAGGTGGTAGCCCTGGTTGTCGAGGTTTTCCAACACCTTGGCGATGTCCTCGCGGGCCAGCTTGCGCTCCGGGGTGAGCACCAGGTCGAAGGCATGCACAGGGGTGCCGAAGAACGGCAGCAGGCCTTCCGGCACGCGCTCCAGGCCGTCGGCCTTGAGCACATACAGGTACATTTCGTTCTTGCGGGGGCTCTTGTAGATCGAGCAAATGCGTTTCATCGGGTCTCTCCGGCACCTGCAAGGCTGTCCAGCAGGGCCTGGCCCATACGCTCACGGCGCCAGCCGCGCAGCGAATCGGGCAGTTGATAAGGGCCATTGGGGTAGCCGCTCTTGAGCAGCGCTTCCAGGGCTTTCTTGCGCAGCATCAGCTCGGGGGCGATCCCCAGGCGCTCGCCTTCGGCCTGGCCGATGGCACGCAGCTGCTTGAGGATGCCGGCGGCCTCGATCGGCAGCGGCTCGGGCAAAGGCGCTGGCCACTGCTCGGCAGGCAGGCTGGCGGCGCGCTGGATCAGCTTGATCAGGAACTCGCCGTCCTGACGAATGGTGCGCGGGTGCATCTCGTCGATTCTGGCCAGCGCCGAGAGGTTGTTCGGCTGGCTCTTGGCCATGGGCCACAGCGAGTGCTCCTTGAGGATGCGGTTGCGCGGCACATCGCGGCTACGGGCTTCACGCTCGCGCCAGGCACACAGCTCTCGCAACACCGCCAGTTGCTGGGGGGCCAGCTTCCAGGCGAGCTTGACGTCGCGGTACAGGGTTTCGGGCTCGACCTCACGGCGCAAGGCGGCCACCAGCTCGGCGCCGTCTTCCAGCACCCAGGCGTACTTGTCGTCGCTCAGGCGCGGGCGCAAGGCGGTGAACAGCTCGGCCAGGTGCACGGCATCTTCGGCGGCATAGCTGACCTGTGTGTCGGAGAGCGGGCGCTGCAGCCAGTCAGAGCGGGTTTCGCCCTTGGGCAGCTCGATACCCAGCACCTCCTGCACCAGGCGCGAATAGCCCATGGAGAAGCCCAGGTTCAGGTAGCCGGCTGCCAGCTGGGTGTCGAACAGCGGCTGCGGCAGCTTGCCGGTCAGGCGCAACAGCACTTCGAGGTCTTCGCTGCAGGCGTGCAGCACCTTGACCACACCGCTGTCTTCGAGCAAGTCGGCCAAGGGTTGCCAGTTACCGATCAGCAACGGGTCGATAAGGTAGGCCCGCTGACCGTCGCCGATCTGGATCAGCCCGGCTTTCGGGTAGAAGGTGTCAACCCGCATGAATTCGGTGTCGACAGCGACAAAAGGCAGTTGGTGCCAGTCGCGGCAGTGTTCGGCCAGGCTCTGGTCGTCACGGATCCAGTGAATTTCGATGGCCACAAGGCTCTCCCACTAACATTGGCGCGCAGTATATACGGCGCGGGCACTGCTGGTGAAACCCGGGCCATCCTTGATATCGATAAGTGGTGGTGTGTGGGTCAGCGTTTGGCCGCCAACCACGGACGGCAGCTCGCAAACATGTCCAGCGACTGCTGATACACCTCGGTGCGCACCTGCAACAGGCCGAGCATGGAGTGGAACAGGTTGTCCTGCGACAGCGGCGCATCGCTGAGCTTGGCCAGGCAGTCGGTGTCGATGCCGAAATCGTCCTTGTAGCTGTCGGAGAACCAGGTCAGCAATGGCACGTGCTTCTGCTGCTCCGGGGCGATGGCGTAAGGCGTGCCGTGCAGGAACAGGTTGTACTCACCCAGCGACTCGCCATGGTCGGACAGGTAAATCATTGCGGTGTCGACCTTGTCCTGTTTGCTGCGCAGGGTGTCGATCAGCGACGCCAGCACTTTGTCGGTGTAGGCCAGGGTGTTGTCGTAACCGTTGATGATGTCTTGCTCGCTGCACTGGTTCAGCGCGTTGCTCTGACACACCGGCGCGAAGCGCTCACTGTCACTTGGGTAGCGCTTGAAATATTCCGGGCCGTGGCTGCCCATCTGGTGCAGCACCAGCACGGTGTCCTTGTCGAGGTTGTCGATCAGCGCGTCCAACCCTTGCAGCAGGATCTGGTCATGGCATTCGCCATTGGCACACAGCTGCGGGTCGTTGAGGTTGCTGACATCGATGAACTGCACACGGTCGCAGGTGCCTTTGCAGCCCGACTGGTTGTCGCGCCACTGCACGGCCAGGCCGGCCCGCTGGAGGATATCCAGCAGCCCTTCGCGGTTCTTGGCCACGCGGGCATCGTATTCCTTGCGGGTCATACCCGAGAACATGCACGGCACCGAGACAGCTGTTTCCGTCCCGCACGAATGCACATCGGAAAACGCCACCAGGCCTTGCTCCTTGGCCAGGTTCGGGGTGGTATCGCGGTCATAGCCCAACACGCCAAAGTGGTCGGCCCGCGCACTTTCACCCACCACCAGCACGGTCAACGACTTGCGCTCATGCTTCTGCCAGGCGGCATCACGCTTGGCATCTTCGCCATAGTGCTGGAAAGGACGCGATGCGGTACCGACGCGTTCGCTGACATAGCCAATGGAGGCACCGACGATATTGCTGGGGGTCAGCATCAGGCGCAATTCGTGGTGGTTGCGAAACAGCGAGGACAACCCTTGATAGTTGACCAGCGCCACCGAGCCCAGAGCTACCACGCAAGCGCCACTGACTACCAGCTTGCCCAGCAACTCGCGGTGCCAGGGACGGTAGGCAATGGGCGCCTTCCACAACAGCACCGAAGGCAGCACGCCCAGCCCCAGGATATACAAGGCAAACTTCAGCGAAAGCAGGTCGCGCACTTCGGCTACGTTGGTTTCTGCAATATTGCGGAACATACCCGCATCAATAAGGACGCCGTATTGATTCATGAAGTAAGCCACACCCGCGCCACTCATGAACAACACGATAAGTACCGGCTTCAATACATATCGGAAGGCAAACAACGTGAGGATGAGATTGAAAGCGAACAACATCAGCACGGCAAACGCCAGGCTCAGCCACAGCCCGGACAGGCCGGCAGGCACCACCTCCTGCAGGTGCCCCCAAAGGAACATGTTCAAGCCAATCAGCAGGTAAAGGCTGGCCAGCAGCGTGACCCATTCAGTCCGCAGGGATTTGAAGTTGAGCATTAGCGTTCGCAATCAAGAGTGATTATCAACCCCCAGGCCGGCTGGCACCGTGGGAAAGTTGGGCGAACTCTAGAAAGCCCGTCATCAATTTTTTGTGAAAAAGTTGGTAACAATTTCGTGAGGGCGCGCCTTTCGGTGATTAACGGCGCTTCATTCAGCTGCCATTCAGGCTGGCCGACATCACCGGCCTGCGCAAAGGCGGCTATCCTCAGAGGTCAGGACCTTATTGACAACCCTGACAGAGGTGAAGAAATGCCAGTTCCGCATGATCTGCTCGCTGACCTGCACGTTACCGCCGATGCATTCCAGGCGCTCATTGACAAGGACCAGACGCTGCACTCACTGCACAAGGAATACAACGCCAAGGACAAGGAGGTGGTCGCCGCCGAAGGCAACGGCACCAACGACGACACCGTCAACCGCCTGCGCAAGGAACGGTTGCTGATCAAGGACAAGATCGAACGGATCATTCATCCGCCGAAATCCTGATGGAAATGCATTGAATTCACTGGCCCCTTCGCGGGTTCACCCGCGAAGGGGCCAGCAACCCTTACACAGCTGCCGAAGCTTTCAAGGCGCCATCCAGATCCTCGATCAGATCACGGTAATCCTCGATCCCCATCGAAAGCCGCAGCAGGTTCTCGCTGATCCCCATCACCCCTTTCTGCTCCGGGCTCAGCGAGCAGTGCGACATGGTCCACGAGTGGTTGATCATGCTCTCCACCCCACCCAGCGAGTCGGCCAGCACAAAGATCTGCAACGCTTCCACCAAGCGGTTGAGCGCGGCGCGGTCGCCCTTGACCTTCATGGCCACCACCGCCCCGCCACTGCGCATCTGGCGTTTGCACAATTCGTGTTGCGGGTGGCTTTCCAGCCCCGGGTAATACACCTGCTCGATCTGCGGATGGTTTTCGAGGAAGCGCGCCACCTGCAGGGCATTGCCACACTGGCGCTCCATGCGCACATCCAGCGTTTTCAGGCCACGCAGGGCCAGGTAACAGTCGAACGGCCCCTGCACCGCGCCAATTGCCATGCTGATGCGGCGAAGGCGCGCCAGCAGTGCATCGTTGGCCGCCACCACCACACCACCGGTGAGGTCGGAGTGGCCACCGATGTACTTGCTGGCCGAGTGCATCACCAGGTCCACGCCCAAGGTGATCGGGCGCTGGTTCCACGGCGAGCAGAAGGTATTGTCGATGCAGGTGAGGATGCCCCGGGCCTTGGCCAGGTCGCACACGGCCTTGATGTCGACCAGGTGCAGCAGCGGGTTGGTCGGCGATTCGATCCAGATCAGCTGGGTTTGGGGCTTGATGGCGGCGGCCACGGCCTCCAGGTCGTTGAGGTCGACATAGGTGGTGGTGAGGCCCGAGGTGCGGCTGCGGTAGTCTTCCAGAATACGGAAAGTGCCGCCGTACACGCCGTTCATCACCACGACATGGGCATCCTTGGGCAGCAGCTCCAGCACCGTCGCGGTAGCGTTCACGCCCGAGGCACAGGCAACCGCGCCCACGCCCTCTTCCAGCGCGGCGACACAGGTTTCGTAGGCATGCCGGGTGGGGTTGCCAACGCGGCTGTAGGAGTATTCCGGTTTGTCATCCAGGCTGCGTTTGGTGAACGAGCTGGCGGTGACGATGGCTGGAAAAATGGCGTTTTCAGCGACGCTGAACTGCTCGCCGGCGTGAATGGTACGGGTGGCGAAATTGCGCGGCTTGTCGGACATGGTCAGGCCCATTGGCAGAGTTAAGGCTGCAACTATCGCACAACCCAAATGTTCTGGCCTTGGGGTAATCTGTGAAAAATTTTCTTCACGGCCCGCGCGCGATATGGACAGTTTCGACCAGCACATTCTTACCCTGCTTCAGCGCGATGCCTCGATATCGCTCAAGGACCTGGCCGAGGCCGTCAACCTGTCCACCACGCCCTGCTGGAAGCGGGTCAAGCGTCTGGAAGAAGAAGGCTACATTCTTGGCCGCGTCGCCCTGCTCGACCCCGAACGGCTTGGCCTGGGGCTGACGGTGTTCGTCCAGCTCAAGACCCAGCGCCACGACAGCGCCTGGCTTGAGCAGTTTGCCGCGACCGTGACCGGGTTCGAGGAAGTGATGGAGTTCTACCGCATGTCCGGCGACTGGGATTACATGCTGCGGGTGGTGGTGGGGGATATTGCGGCGTATGACCGGTTCTACAAAAAGCTGATTACCCGTACCGATGGGCTATCTAACATTACGTCCAGTTTTGCCATGGAGCAGATGAAATACACCACGGCCTACCCGGTACGTCGATCCTGAATCGGCGTTGGATTCTTCGCGGGCACAGGCAACCCATCAATCCAAGGCCAACACCGCCGCAATCCGGTTCCCCACCTTGGCTTTCTCGACCTTGATCGCCACAAACTTCGACGTCGGTGTATAGGTCCCCACGCCATAACTCTCCAGCGGCACCAGCGGGTTGGTTTCCGGGTAGTAGGCCGCCGCCTGCCCTTCAGGCACGTCATACGCCACCAGGCGGAACCCCGACACCCGCCGCTCTACGCCATCCTCCCACAGCGACACCAGGTCCACATGCTCACCCGGCTCGAAGCCCAGGCGGCGAATATCGGCCTCGTTCACAAACACCACTTCACGCAGGCCGAACACCCCACGGTAGCGGTCGTCCAGGCCATACAGGGTGGTGTTGTACTGGTCGTGCGAGCGCAGGGTCTGCAGGATCAGGTCGGGCTTGTCACCCCGCGCCAGCACCTTGGCGTTGATCAACTCCTCCGGCAGTGCGTGAGGCATGAACCGTGCCTTGCCCGTGGCCGTGCGGAAGTTGCGATCGGCGGCATTGTTGCCCAGGTGGAAGCCGCCCGGGCTGTGCAGGCGTTCGTTGAAACCGGTGAAACCCGGGATCACGTCGGCAATCATGTCACGAATGCGGTTGTAGTCGGCCACCGCATACTCCCAGTCGATCGGCTGGTTGCCCAGCGTGGCCTTGGCCATGCCGGCGATGATCCACGGCTCCGAGCGCAGGTGCGGTGAGCGCGGGCGCAGCTGGCCGTTGGAAATGTGCACCATGCTGAAGGTGTCTTCCACGGTCACGCCTTGCGGCCCTTCGGCCTGCAGGTCGATTTCGGTCCGGCCCAGGCAGGGCAGGATCAACGCATCGCGGCCGGTGACCAGGTGTGAGCGGTTGAGTTTGGTGGAAATCTGCACGGTCAACGCGCAGTTCTGCAGCGCCGCGTGGGTGCGCGGGGTGTCCGGGGTGGCTTGGGCAAAGTTGCCACCCAGGGCGACGAACACCTTGGCCCGCCCCTCTTCCATGGCCTTGATCGCCAGCACCGCGTTGTGCCCATGGGCACGCGGCACACGGAACTGGAAGCGTTTTTCGATGGCATCGAGCAGCGCCGGCCTGGGCTTTTCGTCGATGCCCATGGTGCGGTCACCCTGCACGTTGCTGTGGCCACGTACCGGCGACAAGCCAGCGCCGGGTTTGCCGACGTTGCCGCGCAGCAGTTGCAGGTTGACGATTTCCTGCACGGTCGGTACCGAATGGCGGTGCTGGGTGACGCCCATGGCCCAGCACATGATCACCCGCTCTGCCTTTCGGTACATACGTGCCGCCAGTTCGATCTCGGCCAGGGTCAAGCCCGACTGCTTGACAATGTGCTCCCACGAGGTGGCGTCCACTGCCGCCAAATAGTCATCGACGCCGCTGGTGTGTTCGGCGATGAAAGCACGGTCGAACACCGCCGGCTCACCGTTGGCCTGGGCTTCGCGCTCCCACTGCAACAGGAATTTGGCAATGCCACGCATGGCCGCCATGTCACCGCCCAAGGCCGGGCGGAAGTAGGCGCTGGACGTCGGCTCGGAGCCGTTGCTGAGCATTTCGAACGGGTGCTGCGGGTGCTGGAAGCGCTCCAGGCCACGCTCTTTCAGCGGGTTGAAGCAGACCACCTGGGCGCCGCGCTTCACCGCTTCGCGCAATGGTTCAAGCATGCGTGGGTGGTTGGTGCCTGGGTTCTGACCGATGACGAAGATCGCGTCGGCCAGCTCCAGGTCGTGAAACACGACAGTGCCTTTGCCCACCCCGAGGGTTTCCGACATGCCTGCACCGCTGGCTTCGTGGCACATGTTCGAGCAATCGGGGAAGTTATTGGTGCCGTAAGCGCGCACGAACAGCTGGTAGAGGAACGCCGCCTCGTTGCTGGCCCGGCCCGACGTGTAGAACTCGGCCTCGTCTGGCGACTGCAGCGCACGCAGGTGTCTGGCGACCAGCTCGAAGGCCTCCTGCCAGGTGGTTTCGACATAGTGGTCGGTGGCAGCGTCGTAGCGCATCGGGTGCGTGAGGCGGCCCTGGTATTCGAGCCAGTAGTCAGTCTGTTCCTTCAGCGCGCTGACGCTGTATTTGGCGAAGAACGCCGGGTCAACCGAGCGGCCGGTGGCTTCCCAGTTGACCGCCTTGGCGCCGTTTTCGCAGAACTTGACCATGTCGCTTTCCGGCGACTCCCCCCAGGCACAGCCGGGGCAGTCGAAGCCGCCGTTCTGGTTGGTCTTGAGCATGGCCCGCAGGTTCTTGAAGGCATTTTCGCTGCCCAGCCAGCTTTTGGTCACGCTCTTGAGCGCTCCCCAGCCGGCGGCTGCGCCTTTGTAGTCCCTGATGTGTTCGTCCTGGCTCATGCGATGAATCCTCACGCTTCGATGCTTTTTTTCAGCCTATTGAGCGTGGGGGTGGGGCGTCCAATCGAAAGATCTTACGGCGTGATAAGCGGTTTCGATCATGGGGTGGAAGCTTTGAGGCATCGGGCCTGCAGCCGTGATAGAAACCATCGATCAACCAGTCGGGCAAAGCAATTTGACGGCCCTGCGGCCAGGCTATAGCTTGGAGTGAACCCACCCCATTCGAGCGCGAACGTGGAACAGAACAGCCGGGCCCTGATCGACGGCTTCAACCGGAAAATCGACTACCTTCGGATGTCGGTCACCGACCGCTGTGACTTCCGTTGCGTGTACTGCATGGCCGAAGACATGCAGTTTTTGCCGCGCCAGCAGATCCTCAGCCTCGAAGAACTGTTCCAGGTGGCCGAGCGCTTCGTCGCCCTGGGCACCCGCAAGATCCGCCTGACCGGCGGCGAGCCGCTGGTACGCCAGGGCATCGTCGAGCTGTGCGGGCGGATTGCCGCCCTGCCCGGCCTGCGCGAGCTGTGCATGACCAGCAACGGCTCGCAACTCGGGCGCCTGGCGCAGCCGCTGTTCGACGCCGGGCTGTCGCGCCTGAACATCAGCCTCGACAGCCTGGACACCGAACGCTTCAAGCAGCTGACCCGTACCGGCGACCTGCACCAGGTCATCGCCGGGATCGACGCCGCACGCCAGGCCGGCTTCAAGCGCATCAAGCTCAACTGTGTGGTACTCAAAGGCCGCAACGACCACGAGCTGGTCGACCTGGTGCGCTTTGCCATCGATCGGGAGCTGGACATCACCTTCATCGAAGAAATGCCGCTGGGGGTAATCAGTGAACACGAACGTGGCGAGTCGTTCTGCTCCAGCGACGAAGTACGCGAGCGCCTGGCAGAACAGTTCACCCTGGTGGAGTCCACCGAATCATCACAGGGCCCTGCCCGCTACTGGCGCCTGGCCGAAGCCGCCAACACCCGGGTCGGTTTCATATCGCCGCACAGCCACAACTTTTGCGCCACCTGCAACCGCGTGCGCCTGACGGTCGAAGGCCGCCTGTTGCTGTGCCTGGGCAACGAACACTCGGTAGACCTGAAGCACGTGCTGCGTGCTCACCCAGGCAACCGCGAGCGCCTGGAAAAGGCCATCCGCGACTCCCTGCACCTCAAGCCCTACCGCCACCACTTCGAAGTGGGTGGCGATGTGCAGATCCTGCGCTTCATGAACATGACCGGCGGCTGAACGGCCGTCTCTGGATTTCCATGATTGTTCACCCAACCCCCGATGTACTGCGTGTGCTGTTCACCCTGAAGGGGTCGATCGTCAAGCGCATCGCCCTGCGCTGCCTGATGGTGACCCTGTTGGCCGCGCTGATCGTGCTGGTCGAGCGCCATTTCCCCGCGTTTTTCTACCCGGTCAGTGCCACGCCGTTTACCTTGCTGGGCCTGTCGCTGTCGATCTTCATGAGCTTTCGCAACAACGCCTGCTACGACCGCTGGTGGGAGGGCCGTAAGGCCTGGGGCAAGCTGATTATCGAAACCCGCTCGTTCGTGCGCGAAAGCGTGGTGATTGCTGACCAGGCGCTGCGCGCAGAGCTGCTGCGCAGCCTGTGTGGCTATGCCCATGCGCTGAATGCCCGCCTGCGTAACGAGGACGACCTAGCGGCCGCCCGGCCCTGGCTGGCCCGACCAGAGGCGATCAGCCCGCATAACGTGTGCGATGGCATCCTGCGCGACATTGGCCAGCATTGCTCGCGGCTGGCGGAACAACAGCACATCAGCGATTGGCGCTACAGCCTGCTGGAACAGCGGCTGGTAGGCCTGACCGAGGTGCAGGCCACCTGTGAGCGGATCAAGTTCACACCATTACCGTTCCCCTACACACTGTTGCTGCACCGCACCATCTACATCTTCTGCCTGCTGCTGCCGTTTGCCCTGGCCGAGCCGCTGGGCTGGCTGGCACCGCTGTTCACCACCATCGTGGGGTACACGTTCTTCGGGCTGGATGCGATTGGCAACGAACTGGAAGACCCGTTCGGGCGGGATGAGAACGACTTGCCGACCGATGCCATGGTGCGGACGGTGGAGCGGGATGTGCTGGCGGGATTGGGGGAGACGCAGTTGCCACCGGCGTTGTTGCCGGTGGGGTATGTGTTGAGCTGACGGTGTGTGATTGCCTGTTC
>NZ_JBICMM010000026.1:0-98281 GCF_043106425.1 Pseudomonas sp. FYR_2 | reverse complement strand
CGGCGATATCACCTGTTGAAGCGCACCCGCAGCCAATGATCCAGGCTCAACCGCCCAGCCCCTTTGAGCAGCAGTGGCAGTAACGCCACCAGATAAATCAGCGGCAACTTGAAGTTGCCAAAGCCCTGGTCAGTAATGGCATACCCCTGCGCCAGCTCGGCCAGGTTCGACCAGTGTGCCGGCCAATGCACCGCAGCAATTGCCACCACGGTCACCACCATCAGCCCCAGCGATGCCAGCCGCGTCCCCAGACCCAGCAACAGCAGCAACGGCAGCACCAGCTCGGCCCACATCGACAGCTGCCAGTTCAGTTCGGCGGGCAGCTGGTTGAAGGGGAGCGGAAAGCGGCCTTGCAGGTCGGCGAACCAGTTGTTGCCATTGAACTTCTCAAGGCCGGATTCAAAAAACTCCCAAGCCAGGAACAGCCGCAGTGGCAGGTCGGCGCTCCAGGTGCCGAAGCGGTCGAAGGTGGCCAAAGTAAGTGCTTTCATCAAGTGGCTCCCAGAATCAGGTTATGTGGCTGGGAGTGTGTGGGGGTGGAGTATCTGCAGTGTGTCGGGGGTGATGGGGTTGTGTATCGGTTTGTACCGAAGCCTCAGGCGACACCCGCCCTCACCAAAGCCAGTCATTTCAGTTCGATCTGCGCGCACAATCCGCCACGTTCTCGGTTGCTCAAGGTCAGCCGGCCGCCCATCGCCTGGATCAACTGGTGGGCAATGGCCAACCCCAGCCCGGTACCCCCCGTACTGCGATTGCGTGAACCCTCTACCCGGTAGAACGGCTTGAGCACTTCGTCCAGTTCGCCGCCGGGAATCCCTGGCCCGTTGTCGAGCACACGGATTACGGTCGTGCCGCCCTCGCGGCACACCTCCAGTTCGGCGGTGCCGGCAAACTTGAGGGCGTTGTCCACCAGGTTCACCAGCACCCGGCGCAGTGCATGCGGGCGGGTTTCCAGCAGGCTGCCCGTGCTGCCGTGGCGCTCGACCTGGGCACCGCTGTCCTGGTAGTCGAACACCAGGCTATCAAGAAAGGCATCGAGGTTGACCCGGCAGGGTGCTTCGGTGCTGGTGTCCATGCTGCGGGCATAGGCCACGCCTTCGCGCACCAGGTGCTCCATTTCACCCAGGTCGCTCCACAGCTTGTCTTTCTCGACCCCATCGTCCATCACTTCAACGCGCAGCTTCATGCGTGTGATCGGCGTTTGCAGGTCGTGAGAAATGGCTGCCAGCAGTTGCATACGCTCCTTGAGGTGGGCGGCGATGCGCGCCTGCAAGGCGTTGAAGGCCACGGCGGCGTACTTCACCTCGCGCGGGCCGCTTTCATCCAGTTGCACACCGGGTTTGTCCGGGTCGAGGTTGTCCACGGCGTGGGCCAGGCGGGTGAGGGGGCCGATGGCCAGGCGCACTGCCAGCCAGGTGCACAGCAGCAGCACGGCCAGCTGAATCAGCAATACCACGGGCAGCCAGCGGGCCACCGGGACCGGCGACGGGGTCACGTCGATGGTCAGCGGCGCACCGTCGGCCAGGCTCAGGTGCGCCTGGAAGTGCGCGTTCGGCCCAGGTATTTCCTGAAAGGTCAGGCGGTAGTCGCTGCCAATGGCCTTCACGATCGACTCGGCGGCCATGGGCGGGTCGCTGCTAGGCATCGCCTCGCCTGTCAGGCCGTGGTCCAGGCGGTAGCGGTAGGTACGCCGCTCCAGGCGTGGCAGCCAGGCGGCACGTTCGGCTGCGGGCAGGCGGTCGAGGATGGCGACCGACGTGGCCACATCCTGTTCCAGGTTGGTGAGCATCATCGAGCGGCTGCTGATGTAGCGCTCGTAGGCCTGCAAGCCGAACGAAAGGCCGTACGCCAGCACCAGGCCGGTGAAGAAGATCAGCGCCAGGCGTGATGCCAGGGTGCGTGGCCACTTCATGATGGCGACTCGAGCAGTTGCACGGGCAACGAGAACACATAGCCCTCGCTGCGCACGGTCTTGATGCAACTGGGCTCGCGGGCGTCGTCGCCCAGGCGTTGGCGCAGGCGGCTGACCAGCAGGTCGATGGAGCGGTCGAAAATGTCGGCCTCGCGGCCTTGGGTCAGGTTGAGCAACTGTTCGCGGCTGAGTACCCGCTGAGGGTGGTCGAGGAACACCCTCAGCAGGCGGTACTCGGCGCCGCTAAGGGCCACCAGGGTGCCTTCGCTGTCGAGCAGGTGGCGCGCGGTGGTGTCCAGGCGCCACTGGCCGAAACCCAGCAGGCGGCTGCTTTCGCTGATGGTCAGGTTGGGCGGCAGCATGCGCGTGCGGCGCAGCACGGCGTTGATGCGGGCGAGCAGCTCGCGGGCGGAGAACGGTTTGGTCAGGTAGTCGTCGGCGCCCATTTCCAGGCCGATGATGCGGTCGGTTTCGTCGTTGCGTGCGGTGAGCATCAACACCGGGGTGTTGCGGTGCTTGCCGGCGCGCAACTCGCGGCACAGCAGCAGGCCGTCGTCACCGGGCATCATGATGTCGAGCACAATCAGGTCGACGCTGTTGGCTTCCAGAAAGGCGCGCATCTGCCGGCCGTCGGCGACGATGCTGGTGCGCAGGCCGTTCTTCTTCAGGTAGTTGCCGACCAGTTCGCGAATCTCGCGGTCGTCGTCGACGATCAGGATGTGATCGACGTGTTCCATGCGCAGCGTTCCTGTGTAAAGGGGGGTGGGCGCAGTGTACCGAGCGCGTTCGCGCTTGCCTGCCGGGTTTTGTATTGCAGTGTATCTGGCACTTGTACAGATACAGCAGGAAGCACATCACAGCCTCGGACGACACATACGGGATACCTGGCAGGCGTGAAATGGCTCTCGACCGGGAAGCACAACTTCCCATACCTAAGTGTTACTCAGGAGAGATGCCATGAACGTCAAGACCTTCGCCAGCGCCAGCCTGTTCGCCGTGCTCAGCTTCGGCGCTATCGCCGCCCAGGCCGCCACCGCCCCCATGGGCGATGCCGGTGCCATGCAGTACCGCTACGGCGACCACCTGGATGTGAGGAAAGTGCTCTCGGTGCAGGATGACCAGAGCAACGCCTGCGGCCTGGTGAACACCCGCATGGACTACCTCGACTCCAAGGGCCAGCAGCAAAGCGTGCAGTACCGCACCTACGCCACCGGCGGTTGCCATGAGAATTGATCGCCGCCTGATGCTGAAGGTGGGGGGTATTGCCCTGGCACTGACGGGACTTGGTCTGGCCGGGCACCTGATGGCCCGCGACAGCTACGGTGCGATGCCGTCGCTGTCGGGGGCCAGCCAGTGGATCAACTCGACACCGCTGGATGGGCCGGCGCTCAAGGGCAAGGTGGTGCTGGTGGACTTCTGGACCTGGGACTGCATCAACTGCCAGCGCAGCCTGCCGCATGTGAACGACTGGGCGCGGCGCTATGCCGACCAGGGGCTGGTGGTGGTGGGCGTGCATACGCCGGAGTACGACTACGAGCATGATGTAGGCACTTTGCGGGACAAGGTGGCCGGGCTGGGGATCGGTTATCCGGTGGCGGTGGACAACGATTACGACGTGTGGAATGCCTGGGGCAACCAGTTCTGGCCGGCGCATTACTTTGTCGACCGCAAGGGGCAGGTGCGCCATGTGCACTTTGGCGAAGGGGATTATGGCGGGCAGGAACGGGTGATACAGGCTTTGCTGGATGAGAAAGGGTGACTGGCCCTGTGCCGGCCTCTTCGCGAGCTTGCCCGCTCCCACAGGACATGCGCAATCAGTGAATTTTGCGCAATACCTGTGGGAGCGGGCAAGCCCGCGAAGCAGCCAACACCGATCAGTCAGGAAAAACTGGCAAAGTGCGCTTGCATCCGTGCCGCATCCGCCTGGCGCCCGCTGAACAGCTCGAACGCCTTCACCGCCTGGAACACCGCCATGTTGCTGCCATCCAGCGTGCGGCATCCCAGCGCCCGGGCCGCGCGCAGCAGTTCGGTTTCCAGCGGGAAGTAGATGATCTCAGCCACCCACAAGCGCGCATGCAGCAGCTCGATCGGCAGCGGCGTGCCTGGCAGTTTGGCCATGCCCACCGGCGTGGTATTGACCAGTCCGTCTGCCTCGGCCAAAGCCGTGGCCAGGTCGCTGCCAACCACGGCGCGCCCTGCGCCGAAATGGGCATTCAGGTTGTCCACCAGTGCCTGCGCACGGGCCGCGTCCACTTCGAACAGCACCAGCCGCTCGACCCCTTCACCCAGCAGGGCATGGGCCACCGCCGAACCGGCGCCGCCGGCACCCATCTGCACCACCTGGCGGCGTGCCACGTCGGGCAGGCCACGGCGCAAGCCTTCGGCAAAGCCCAGGCAGTCAGTGTTGTGGCCGACCCGTTTGCCGTCCTTGAGCACCACGGTATTCACCGCGCCGATGCCCCGGGCTTCGTCCGACAGCTCGTCGAGCAGCGGCAAAATCGCCTGTTTGAACGGGTAGGTGATGTTGAGCCCGGTGAAGCCGGTGTGCTGCGCGGCATCGAGCAGGCCGGGCAGGGCGCTGTCGTCCAGCTGCAACTGGTCGGCGTCGATCAGCCGATACAAGTAGCGTAAAGCCTGGGCATCACCTTCGTGTTCGTGCAGGGCAGGGGTACGCGACAGCTGGATGCCACGGCCGATCAGGCCGGCGAGGATGGCGTGCTGGCTCATGCCATGCGCTCCTGGAACAGTTCGGCGAAGTGGCTGAGGGCCATGCGGTAGCCATGGCTGCCCAGGCCGCAGATGACACCGACGGCGATGGACGATACGAACGACAGGTGACGGAACGGCTCACGCTTGTGCACGTTGGACAAGTGCACTTCGATGACCGGCAGTTCGCTGGCCACCAGGGCGTCGCGGATGGCCACCGAGGTGTGGGTCCAGGCGCCGGGGTTTATCACGATACCGGCGCAGCGGTTGCGGGCGGCGTGAATCCAGTCGATCAGTTCGCCTTCGTGGTTGGTTTGCCGGAATTCGAGTTCCAGGCCGTGGGCATGGGCAGTATCGGCACAGCTTTGCGCCAGATCCGCAAGGGTTTCGTGGCCATATTGGGCAGGCTCGCGGGTGCCCAGCATGTTCAGGTTAGGGCCGTTGAGCACAAGAATAAGGGGCTTCATGACGGGCGTCGCTTTGTTGTTGTTGGATGCGCGTAGTTTTGTACTGACTGGTTAGTTCCGTCAATTGGGCGAGACCGTCGCACCGGGAAAGTGGGCGATTATCGAACGCAGCCAAACCTTACAAAATTGTAATGTTCCCGACACCGCCTCGATAAGCACGGCTTTTTACAGTCCCTCGCCTACACGCGTCGACGAGGATTTGTTCGTGCCCATCCCCCGCAAGATCGCCTTGCTCTGCCTGTTGCTGGCCAGCGCCACCAGCGCCCAGGCCAGCCAGAGCCTGAGCCTGCCCCAGGCGCTTGCCGCCGCCTTTGCCCAGAACCCGGAACTGGCCGCCGCCGGCCGCGAAGTCGGCATTGCCGACGGCGAGCGGCGCCAGGCAGGGTTGATCCCCAACCCTGAGTTGTCCTGGGAGGTCGAAGACACTCGCCGCGACACCAGCACCACCACCGTCACCCTCAGCCAGCCGCTGGAACTGGGCGGCAAGCGCGGCGCACGTATTGCGGTGGCCGGTGCCGGCCAGGCCATTGCCCAACTCGACCTGGAGCGCCAGCGCAATGGCCTGCGGGCTGATGTGGTGCAGGCCTTCCATGCCGCCTTGCGGGCGCAGACCGCGCTGGAACTGGCGCAGCAGTCGCAGGCATTGACCGAGCGTGGGTTGCGGGTGGTACAGGGGCGCGTCACCGCTGGCCAGTCATCACCCGTAGAGGCCACCCGTGCCCAGGTGCAACTGGCCCAGGCCCAGGCCGAAGTGCGGCGCGCGCAAACCCAGCGCGGTGTGGCCTACCAGGCCTTGGCACGCCTGACCGGCAGCCCGTTGGCAGGTTTCGACCGGTTGCAGGCCGCCAACCTTTCACCTGGCGTTGCGCCCAGGGCCGACACCTTGCTCGACCGGATCGAGCAAACGGTCGAATGGCGCCTGGCCGCCGCCCAGGTCGAGCGTGGTGAAGCCGCCTTGGGATCGGAAAAGGCCCAGCGCATTCCCAACCTCACCGTCAGCCTCGGCAGCCAGTACAGCCGCGAGGACCGCGAACGCGTCAACGTGGTCGGTCTGTCGATGCCCTTGCCATTGTTCGACCGCAACCAGGGCAACGTGATGTCAGCCGCACGCCGCGCCGACCAGGCGCGTGACTTGCGTAACGCCGTGGAGCTGCGCCTGCGCAGTGAAACCCGTAGCGCTGTCAGCCAGTGGCACACGGCGATGCAGGAGGTGGACGCCTACGACCGCACCATTCTGCCGGCTGCGCAGCAGGCCGTGGACACCGCCACCCGTGGCTTCGAGATGGGCAAGTTCGCCTTCCTCGATGTGCTTGACGCCCAGCGCACGCTGATCGAGGCACGCGGGCTGTACCTCGAAGCACTGGCCTCGGCGACCGATGCACGGGCGCAGGTCGAGCGGATCTATGGCGACATCGATGGCCTGAGCACCCCCTTGAACAGCAGGAGCAACAATGACTAACCCACGCAAGATAGCCCTTCTGGTTGCCGCTATGGCCGCGCTCGGGCTGGGCGGCCTGGCCTGGACCGGCAACCTCGGCCAGGCGTCGAAAACAGAAGCCCGGCACGATGACCACGGCGAAGACGACCACGGCCATGGCACCGAGAAAGCCGGCGAAGGCCACGAAGAGGAGGGCCACGGCGAAGAAGAGGGCCAGTTGCACCTGTCCATCGCCCAGATCGAGGCCGCCGGTGTGCAGTTGGTTACCGCCGGCCCTCAGGCACTGGGTACCGCTATCAGTTTTCCGGGGGAAATCCGCTTCGACGAAGACCGTACGGCCCACGTGGTGCCGCGTGTACCCGGCGTGGTCGAGGCGGTGCAGGCAGAGCTGGGCCAGGCGGTCAAGCGCGGGCAGGTACTGGCGGTGATCGCCAGCCAGCAGATTTCGGACCTGCGCAGCGAGCAGCAGGCCGCCCAGCGCCGCCTGGAATTGGCGCGCCTGACCTTCCAGCGCGAACAGCAGCTGTGGCAGGAACGCATCAGCGCCGAACAGGATTACCTGCAGGCACGCCAGGCGTTGCAGGAGGCCGAGATCGCCTTGGCCAACGCCCGGCAGAAGGTCGCCGCCGTGGGCCCGGCTGGCGCTGGCAACCGCTATGAGCTGCGCGCCCCGTTCGATGCGGTGGTGGTGGAAAAGCACCTGACCGTGGGCGAAGTGGTCGATGAGACCAGCAATGCGTTCACGTTGTCTGACCTGAGCCGGGTGTGGGCTACCTTCGCCGTGGCCCCGCGTGACCTGGACAAGGTGGTGACCGGCCGCAATGTCACGGTCAGCGCACCGGACCTGGGTGCCCAGGTCGAGGGCAAGGTCAACTACGTTGGCAGCCTGCTTGGCGAGCAGAACCGTGCCGCCACTGTGCGTGCCACCCTGACCAACCCCAACGGCGCCTGGCGCCCCGGGTTGTTCGTCAATGTGGCTGTCAGCGTCGAACGCTTCAATGCTGCTGTCGTGGTGTCGGAAAATGCCCTGCAAACTTGGGAAGAGCAAACCGTTGTGTTTGCCCGCACTGAAGAAGGTTTCGAGGCTCGCCCGGTGAAAACCGGCCGACGCGACGCTGGCCAGGTAGAAATCATTGACGGTCTTGCCGCCGGTACCCAGGTGGCCGCCGCCGGCAGCTTTGTCCTCAAGTCGGAACTGGGCAAAGGCTCGGCCGAGCACAGCCACTGATCACGGGGACGCCTGCATGTTCGAACGCCTGATCCAATTCGCCATCGAGCAGCGCCTGGTGGTGATGCTGGCCGTGGTCCTGATGGCCGCGGTGGGTATCCACAGCTACCAGAAACTGCCGATCGACGCTGTACCGGACATCACCAACGTCCAGGTGCAGATCAACACCGCCGCACCCGGCTACTCGCCGCTGGAAACCGAGCAGCGCATTACCTTTGCCATCGAGACGGCCATGGCGGGCCTGCCAGGGCTGAAGCAGACCCGTTCGCTGTCGCGCTCGGGCCTGTCGCAGGTCACGGTCATTTTCGATGACGGCACCGACCTGTTCTTCGCCCGCCAGCTGGTCAACGAGCGTCTGCAAGTGGCCCGCGAGCAGTTGCCCGAGGGTATTGAGGCGGGCATGGGGCCAATTTCCACCGGCTTGGGCGAGATCTTCCTGTGGACCGTGGAAGCCGAACAGGGCGCCCTGAAGGAGGATGGCACGCCCTACACACCTACCGACCTGCGGGTGATCCAGGACTGGATCATCAAGCCGCAGCTGCGCAATGTGCCGGGGGTGGCCGAAGTGAACAGCATCGGCGGCCATGCCAAGCAGTACCTGATTGCACCGGAGCCCAAGCGGCTGGCGGCCTACAAGCTCACCCTCAACGACCTGATCGGCGCGCTGGAGCGCAACAACGCCAACGTGGGTGCCGGTTACATCGAACGCAATGGCGAGCAGTTGCTGATCCGGGCGCCGGGCCAGGTGGCCTCGGCCGAAGACATCGCCAATATCGTCATATCCAGCGTGGACGGCACGCCGATCCGCGTCAGCCATGTGGCCGAGGTTGGCCTGGGTGAAGAGTTGCGTTCGGGCGCGGCCACCGAGAACGGCCGTGAAGTAGTGTTGGGCACGGTGTTCATGCTGATCGGTGAAAACAGCCGCACAGTGTCCCAGGCAGTTGCCGCCAAACTGGTCGAGATCAACCGCAACCTGCCCAAGGGCGTGGTGGCGGTGACCGTGTACGACCGCACCAACCTGGTGGAAAAAGC
The DNA here is from genome assembly GCF_043106425.1 of Pseudomonas sp. FYR_2. NCBI lineage: Bacteria > Pseudomonadati > Pseudomonadota > Gammaproteobacteria > Pseudomonadales > Pseudomonadaceae > Pseudomonas > Pseudomonas sp. FYR_2. Next base: position 89,498 of record NZ_JBICMM010000026.1, on the reverse strand, counting down.
CATCGCCACGGTGAAGAAAAACCTGGTTGAAGGCGCCATTCTCGTCATCGCCGTGCTGTTCCTGTTCCTGGGCAACATCCGCGCTGCGCTGATCACTGCCATGGTCATCCCACTGTCGATGCTGTTCACCTTCACCGGCATGTTCAGCAACAAGGTCAGCGCCAACCTGATGAGCCTGGGCGCGCTGGACTTCGGCATCATCGTCGATGGCGCCGTGGTGATCGTGGAAAACGCCATCCGCCGCCTGGCCCACGCCCAGCAACGCCATGGCCGCATGCTGACCCGCAGCGAGCGCTTCCATGAGGTGTTTGCCGCCGCCCGCGAAGCGCGCCGGCCGCTGATCTACGGGCAATTGATCATCATGGTGGTTTATTTGCCGATCTTTGCCCTGACCGGGGTCGAGGGCAAGATGTTCCACCCCATGGCCTTTACCGTGGTCATGGCCCTGCTGGGTGCGATGATTCTCTCGGTCACCTTTGTGCCGGCGGCCATCGCCCTGTTCGTCACCGGCAAGGTCAAGGAAGAAGAAGGCCTGGTGATGCGCACGGCGCGCCAGCGTTATGCCCCGGTGCTGGCCTGGGTGCTGGGCCGGCGCAAGCTGGCGTTTACCGCAGCGGCCACTCTGGTGCTGTTGTCCGGTGTAATGGCCAGCCGCATGGGCAGCGAGTTCATCCCCAGCCTCAGCGAGGGCGACTTTGCCTTGCAGGCCCTTCGCGTGCCGGGTACAAGCCTGTCGCAGTCGGTGGACATGCAACAGCGCCTGGAGCAGGCGATCATCGCCCAGGTGCCGGAAGTGGAGCGGGTGTTTGCCCGCACCGGCACCGCCGAGATCGCCTCCGACCCGATGCCCCCGAACATTTCCGACGCCTACGTGATGTTGCGCCCACGCGAGCAGTGGGTGGACCCGGGCAAGCCGCGTAACGAGCTGATTGCCGAAGTACAACGTGCGGCGGCCAGCGTACCGGGCAGCAACTACGAGCTGTCGCAGCCGATCCAGTTGCGCTTTAACGAGCTGATTTCCGGGGTGCGCAGCGATGTGGCGGTAAAGCTGTTCGGAGACGACATGGACGTGCTCAACCGCACCGCCGCGCAAATCGCCAGCAGCCTGCAGCGCGTGCCGGGTGCGTCTGAGGTGAAGGTTGAGCAGACCACCGGCCTGCCCGTGCTGACCATCGACATCGACCGTGACAAGGCCGCCCGCCATGGCCTGAACGTGGGTGACGTGCAGGACGCCATCGCCATCGCCGTAGGGGGGCGCACGGCAGGCACGCTGTATGAAGGTGACCGCCGCTTCGACATGGTGGTGCGCCTGCCCGAAACCTTGCGCACCGATGTGGACGGGTTGGGCAGCCTGCTGATTCCGGTGCCGGCCAGTGCCACAGCCGGCGCTGCGCAAATCGGCTTTATTCCGCTGTCGCAGGTGGCCACGTTGAACCTGCAACTGGGGCCGAACCAGGTCAGCCGCGAGGATGGCAAGCGCGTGGTGGTGGTCAGTGCCAACGTGCGTGGGCGCGACCTGGGCTCGTTTGTCGAAGAGGCTGAACAGACACTTATTGGCCAGGTTCAGATCCCACCGGGCTACTGGACGCGCTGGGGTGGCCAGTTCGAGCAGCTGCAGTCGGCGGCCGAGCGCTTGCAGGTGGTGGTGCCGGTGGCATTGCTGCTGGTCATGGCGCTGTTGCTGATGATGTTCAACAACCTCAGGGATGGCCTGCTGGTGTTCACCGGCATCCCGTTTGCCTTGACCGGCGGGGTGCTGGCGCTGTGGTTGCGGGACATTCCGCTGTCCATCTCGGCGGGTGTGGGGTTCATTGCGCTGTCAGGCGTGGCGGTGCTCAACGGGCTGGTGATGATTGCCTTTATCCGTGGGTTGCGCGAAGAAGGGCGTACCCTGCGGGCGGCCGTGGAAGAGGGCGCGCTGACGCGCTTGCGGCCAGTCTTGATGACCGCGCTGGTGGCGTCGCTGGGGTTCATTCCGATGGCCTTGGCGACCGGGACCGGGGCGGAGGTTCAGCGGCCGCTGGCGACGGTGGTGATTGGCGGGATTCTGTCTTCGACTGCTTTGACGTTGCTGGTGTTGCCGGCGTTGTATCAGTGGGCGTATCGGCGTGAAGAGGTGCAGGAAGGCTGAAAATTTGGGGCTGCAAAGCAGCCCCACATATCTCAAACGGTACTACGGGCTTCAGGCTGCACGCGGTCGGCTCCCACTTCATCATGCAACGAAATCCGTGAAGTCTCCGGCAACGCCAACCCCCCCACCAACGCCACCAGCGCAATCACCACCAGGTAAAAGGCCGGTGCCAGGCTGCTGCCGGTCTGCCCGATCAGCCAGGTTGCCACCAGCGGCGCCGTACCGCCAAACAGGGTGTAGGCCACGTTGTAGGTAATTGCCGAAGCGGTATAGCGGGTGCGGGTAGGGAAACTTTCCGACAGCAGCGCTGCGGTAACCACACCACTGCACAACGCCCCCACCGCCAGCAGGATCACCCCGATCAGCGCGCCGGACATCGAGCCCGAACTGGCCAGCCAGTACGCCGGGAACACGCACAGCATCACCCACAGGCAGGTAAAAGCGATGGTCTTGCGTCGCCCCACCCGGTCCGAGAACGCCCCGGCCAACGGGCAGCCGACGGCGGCGAACAGCAGCGCCACGGTGGTCACCAGCAGCGATTGCGCGCGGGTCAGGTTGCCCACCAGTTGCAGGTAGGTGGCGAAGTAGGTGGTGAACATGTAGAACGACAGCGCAGTCAGCGAAATGAACGCCCCCAGGTTGCGAATGGCCCGGCCATGATTGCGCAGGGTTTCCTTGAGCGGCGAATGCTCGTGCGCTTTGCCCTGGGCGATGGCTTCACGGAACGCCGGGGTTTCTTCCATGCGCCAGCGCAGGTACAAACCGACCAGCCCCAGCGGAGCGGCGATCAGGAACGGAATGCGCCAGCCCCAGGCATTCATCGCCTCGCTCGACAGGCTGGCCTCCAGGCCATAGGCAATGACCGCTGCACAGGCAAAGGCAGAAAAGGTCGAGACCGGCACGAAGCTGCCATAGAAGGCGCGCTTGTCGTTGGGCGCATGCTCCATCAGGTACGCGCAGGCCCCGGCATACTCGCCGCCGGCAGAAAAACCCTGCAGGCAGCGCGCCAAGGTCAGCAACGCAGGGGCGGCCAAGCCGATGGTGGCGTAGGTCGGCAGCAGGCCGATCAGGGTGGTGGAGCCTGCCATCAGCAAAATGGTCAGCGACAGGATGCGCTTGCGCCCCAGGCGGTCGCCCAGCGCGCCGAACACGATCCCGCCCAGCGGGCGCAGGGCAAAGGCCACGGCAAAGACTGCAAAGGTCTTGAGCAAGGCCACGCCGGCGTCTTCGCTGGCAAAGAACTGACTGGCGATCAAGGTGGCGAGAAAGCCATAGACGGCGAAGTCGAACCACTCGACGAAATTGCCGATGGCCGAGGCGGCGATCACCCTGCGCAGGGTGGCGGGGGATACCTCATGAGGTGCGGACATGCGAGTGCTCTCCGGTTCCATTGGCAGGCATGATGAATGTGGCGCGGTCGGGCCGCGCCCTCATTGTTGTGCTTGCCAGTAGATCGCCGGGCGCTGGAGCGTGCTTTGTCGAGGGCGACCTCGGGATACCTGAATCAACCGCGAGTGGTTCGCAAGGCCGCACACAAGAGCCAATTCAGGCCGGGATGTTCATGCAAGACAGGCCATTGGCTCAGAAGTGCATGTCCAACGCCAGCTCGAAGGTGCGCGGCGGCCCCATGTAGTACTGGCTGTTGTAGGCCTGCTTGGCATACACCTCGTCGGTCAGATTACGCACCCGCCCGGTCAGCGTGGTGTGCTCGTCCAGCCGGTAGCGGGCAAACGCGCCGAACAGCGTGTAGGCCGGGGCCTTGAGGCTGTTGGCGTTGTCGGCATACACCGAACCCACGTAGCGCCCGTCCGCGCCCACCGACCACGCCGACGACAGGCTGTAGGTCAGCCACAGGTTGGCGACATTGGCCGGTACGTTGGTTGGTGCATTGCCCTTACGCGAGACCGATACCCCGTTGACGGCCTCGTTGAATTCGTCGTACTGCGCATCGACGTAGGCGTAGTTGGCTTCGGCCAGCAGTTTTGGCGTTACCTGCAGGCGCCCGGACAGCTCCACCCCGCGTGAAGTCTGCTGCCCGGCCTGGACCGTGAGGTTGGCGTCGTTCGAGTCGCGCACGGCAAAGTCCTTGCGCACGATCTGATACAGCGCCAGGGTGGCCGCACCGCGCCCGTCGAGGAAGTCGAACTTGCTGCCCACTTCCCATTGCTCGCCCTTGGACAGGTCGAACAACCCCACATTGGAGTAAGTCGCGGCTGCCAGCGAGCCGGCGGGTAGGTCGGCCGAGGTGCTGTATTGCGCATACAGGCTGGCCGAAGGCGTCAGTGCATAGGTCAGGCCGATACGCCCGGACAGCGGCTCCCAGCGCCGTTCGAAATAGGCCGGCGAGGTGGGCGTCACGGCGCCGTAGTTGGTGACTTCCATGTCCAGGTAGTCGTAGCGCAAGGCGGTCAGCAGGGCCAGGCGCTCGGTGAGTTGCAGGCGGTTTTCGGCAAACACCGCACGGTTGATCACCTCGTGGCGACGTAGTTTGGTCAGGCCGGCATTCACCCCGGGGATGTCATCGAAACTGCCAGGGTTGAAGTGCTCGGCATCGACCACGTCGCTCCAGCTGCCGGAAGTGGGGTAGAGAGTCTGGCGCATGCGTGAGTATTCCAGCCCCAATGACCACTGGCTGGCCAGGCCGAACAGCTGGTTGTCGTGACGCAGCTCGATGCGGTCGCCCAGCAGGTTCTGGTCGTGGCGCTGCAGGTAAGGGCTGCTGCGTCGCACCTGGCCGGTGGGGGTGTAGGCATAGCGTTCAAGGTTGCGGTAGTCGCGTTGGGCGTTGTAGTGGTACAGCGTGTTTTGCACGCTGGTGCTGTCGCTGACCTGGTAGTCGAGGATTGAGCGCAGCCAGCGTACGCGCTGCTCATAGCGGCCGTCAGCGACGTTGTAGTTTTCGAAGCGGCGGCTGTTGTCGATCTTCATCGTGCTGCGCCCCGGCAGGATCGGCGAACCCCAGTAGGGGCTGTCTTCGCGGTCTTCCTGGTACTCCAGCGCCAGGGTGTGGGTGAGGTTGGGGGCCAGGTCGCTGAGCAGCGAAAAGGCCAGGCTGTCGGTGTGCCGTTCGTTGCGGTCGACGTAACCGTTGCCCTGGCCGCGGCTGAAGTCCAGGCGCATGAAATGGCGGGCGTCAGCGGGCTTGCTGGCCAGCGCCTGGTTGATTCCGAACGCCACCTCGCTGTCGTCGAAACTGCCATAGCGGATACGCCCGTCAATGGTCTGCTGGTCGCGGCTGGCGAGTTTGGTGATGTAGTTGATCGAACCGCCCACGGCACCGGCACCATGCAGGAATGAAGACGGCCCGCCAATCAGCTCGACGCGGTCGAGTACCCAGGCGTCCACTGGCCGGGTGGCGCTGCTGTAGCCCAGGTTGATGCCGTTGTACAACTGGGTGACCTGGTTCTGGGTAAAGCCACGGTAGGCCACGAAGCCGCCAAAGCCTGGGTTGGCCGAGGCGTTCACGCCGGTCATGGCGTTGATCACGTCCTGGCTGTCCTTGGCGCCGCGTTCTTCGATCAGGCGGCGGTCCGAGACGCTGACCGAGGCGGGTGTTTCCCGTGCGGTGAGGCCCAGGCGCGAGCCGGTGCGGATCGGTTCGTCCAGTTGCACACCGCTGGCGGCATCGCGTTCGCCGTCGATGGTGGTGGCGCCCAGTTCAACGGGGGCGATTTCGGCGCAGGCGAAGCTGCAGGTGCCCATGAGGAGCACCAGAGAGGTCTTGCGAAGCATGTTTGTGTGTCTTCCACGCAAAGGTCATGGCTGACGGCGAGCGCGCGCGCAGGCGCACCCGGCTGATGTCAGGCGTAATGAGGTATGGCTGCGGGGAAGATGGCGGGGGAGGCGCGGGGATTGAGGGCGGGGCGTTGGTAGCGCGGCGGCGGTTGTGCCCAGCTGCGCACGACGATGGGCGAGGTGGCCACGGCTTGCGTCGCGGTGAACGACCAGCCGCCGCTGCTGAGCGGTACCGCCAGGCCGAACGAGGAACACACCGGGCAGTCTAGCTGGGCCATGTGCTGGTCACCGCCGGCGCCGTCCAGGTCGATGGCCACGCCGTGTTCGCTGTTCACCGAGCAGAAGCCGCCCTCCAGCCCGGCCAGGCGCAGCCCGCCCATCTGGCCATGGTGCAGGCCGCACAGCAGCAGGCTGAACAGGACGCTGGCGTATAGCGTCCAGGCCGTCAGCGTGCGTATGTGTCGGGTGGTTTTCATGGCGAGGAATCTACCATTCGGATGAATGGTCGGGTAGGTCTTTTGCTGCGAGTTTTTGGGGCTGCAAAGCAGCCCCCAAGGTCTGTCAGGCGGCCCGCTCCAGCACATCCAGCAAATCGACAAACTCCATCGCCAGTTTGTGCCGTGGTGCCAGGTGCACCAACGGCACCGACGCCTGGTGCGATTCACGCATCTTGATCGAACTGCTCAGGTAGACCGGCAACACCGGCATGCCTTCGCCGCGCAACTGGTCGACCAGGGTCTGGTGCAGTGCAGTACGCCCGGCGAACTGGTTGACGACCACGCCTTCTACCTGCAACCCCGGGTTGTGGTCCTGGCGCAGTTCCTCGACCTCGGCCATGACACAGTGCAGGGCCTGGCGCGAGAAACTGTCGCAATCGAACGGGATAAGCAGACGCTCGGCCGCCACCAGCGCACTGAAGGTGTAAAAATTCAGCGCTGGCGGGGTGTCGATATAGATCCGTTCGTAGTCCTCGCCCAGTTCCACCAACAGCTTGCGCAGCTTGTTGATCTTGAACTTGCTCTCCAGCTTGCTTTGCAGGTCGCTGAGGTCGGGGCTGGCGGTGACCAGGTGCAGGTTGCTGTAGCGGGTGTCGGTGATTGCCACGCGGTGCTTCTTGCCGGCGGCCGTGACCGGTGACAAGGTCTGGCGGAAGAAGTCGGCGATGCCGGCTGGAATGTCGTCGTTCACCAGGCCGGTCAGGTAGTAGGTGGCATTGGCTTGTGGGTCGAGGTCGACCAGCAATGTCCGGTAGCCTTCCGCGGCACTGGCAGCCGCAAGGTTGCAGGCGATGCTGGATTTGCCGACGCCCCCTTTCTGATTGAAAACCACACGACGCATGAGACGCTCATCCATGAAGTGAAAATGTCAGGTTGAGGTCAATCCTATGACGGGAACACGACATTTTTATGACAGACATTGTTACAACTGCATGTTTCATCTTTGCCGCCTCACAGGTCAGGCGATGACCACCCGATTGCGCCCCTCCTGTTTGGCCCGGTAAAGCGCCCGGTCAGCCTCGCTCAGTGTTTCCACAGGCTCTCCGCCTGCCTCGCCACCCCAGCGCGCCACCCCCAGCGAAATGGTCACCGCCCCCACAGGTTCCAGCGGCGTATCCTGCACGGTAACCCGCAACCGCTCAGCCACCACAGCGGCCACCTCCAGGCTGGCCCCCGGCAGCATCATCAGAAACTCTTCGCCGCCGGTGCGGCACAGCAGGTCCCCTTCGCGGCAACACCGGCGCATCAGCTCGGCCAGCTGGCGCAGCAATTGGTCACCGATCTCGTGCCCATGGCTGTCATTGACCCGCTTGAAATGGTCGATGTCCAGCGCGATGGCCGCAAATGCCCGCCCTTCGGCTTCCAGCAACGACAGGCTAAGTTCCAGGCTGCGGCGGTTGCCCAGGCCGGTCAGCGGGTCGGTCTGGGCATCACGGTCAAGCCTGCCGATGCGTTCTTGCAGCAGGTTCAGCCCGAACAACAGCGCACGCTTGAGCTCGGCCGCCTCGAAGTACCAGGCGGGTACCCGGTGCAAGCGTTCGGCTGTACCGGCACGGTCCATAGAACGGGCGCCGGCGGCCAGTTGCCAGAGTGGTCGGGCAATGGTCAGGGCCAGCCACCACAGCAGCAGGCTGCCCACCAGCGCAAAGGGCGCGGAGGTGCCGATTACGTTGAGAATCAGGTGGCTCAGCGGCGTTACGGTCTGTGCCAGCGGCTGCTGCGCCACCACGCCCCAGGCGGCGCTGGGCACGGTAGCGTACCCGGCCAGCATTTCCACGCCCAGGCTGTTCGTCAGTTGCCGGGTACCGCTGTCCAGTGTTGCCAGTTGGTCGACCAGCGCGTTGCCTTCCACCACGGTGCCTACCCGTTGGCTGTTGGGGTGGTAGAGCAGGCGACGGTTGCGGTCAACCACATAAAGGTACGAGCCGTCCTTGTAGAAGTGCTCGCCCAGCAGGCTGTTGAGGATGTTGCGTTCTCGCAGGTACAGGCTGCCACCCACGTACCCGAGGTAACGGCCGTTGCTGTCGAAAATGGGGTGCGACAACACCACCACCAGGTTGTTGGCCGCCGACAGGTAGGGTGTGGAAACCAGAGGGCGGCGTTCGTGCAGGGCTTCCTGCACACCCGGCGACTGCATGCGGGTGCCGACAAAGTGGCGTAGCGAGGCTGGGGAAATCGCCAGCAGCACGCCGTTGGCATCGATCACGAACGTGGAGTTGAAGGCCATGCTCTGGCCCAGTACACGGTCGGTCTCCACCTGCAGTGCTGCCGCGTCGCTCAACTGGTGGCCCTGCACGCCGGCGCTGAATGAAAGCTGCTGCAAGGCGTTGCCGATGAAGGTCTCGGTGATGGCCGCCAGTTTCGTCGCATACACCCGGTTGGCTTCCAGGGCGTGGTCGATCAGCAGCTGGCGCTGCACGCGGTAGCTGGCGAAATAGCTGGCGCACAGCATGACCAGGGCCGTAAGGGCGCAGAGCACCAGAATGAGTGTTCGTAGATCCAGGCGCAATCCGTGCTTGGCGTGTGGCAATCCTGACCTCGGGCTTTGAAGATAGCTAAGAAATGGGAACAGCCATATGCACTAGCGCGTGAACGGGCGCTGCATTCAGGAGCCTGCCCTGTCTAGCGCATTCAGCTCGTCTTCCACCTGTTGCATGCGTCGCTCGACCAGCGCCTGCACCTTCACATCGCGGGCGGTTTCGCGCATCAGGGCAGTGACCTTTTCGCTCAGGCGCCGGCCGGCTTCGGTGTCTTCCAGCGCGCGGGCCTTGGCCGGGTCCTGGGTGGCATCGACGATGGTGGCGAACTCGGCGTCGCTGAAATTCTGTTCGCTGTAGAGGCGGAACAGGTCCTGGTGCTGGTCCTCGACGGTGAGGTATTTGCGCAGTACGCCCTGGATGGTGGCTTGCGACAGCTGCGGGTGAGTGCGGCCGAGCAGCGTGGCCATGCGCTCGATATTGTGCGTGTAGGCATCCTGCAGCGGTAGCTGGGCGATTATCTGTTGTTCACGGGTGGGCTTCTGGTCGCAGGCGGCAAGGGCGGCAGTCAGCAGCAGGGGCAACAGCAACTTCTGGAAGCGAGGCATGGCGTGGCCTGGTCGGGCAGTGAAGACTGCCGATTATACCGATGTCCGCATGGCCGCGACGAGCCCCGTGATTTGCCTTGACCGGCACGCTGGTGTAGAACCCAGCCCTCCAACCATTGCCAGCAGCCCCATGCCGAACCGGACCCTGCAACCTGTACCGCGCGTCGCCATTGCCGAAGTCGTGGCGTTTGTCGAAAGCGCCCGCCGCGAGCTGTTCCCGATGCTTGTCGCGGCCCCCTTGCCGCACGACCTTGCGCACTTTGCCGAAACCTACCTGGACGGCGCGGGGTGCTTTCTTGAAGCCCGCGATGACGGTCGGCTGGTCGCGGTGATCGGCTATGTGCCCTATGACCATCGTTTTGCCCAGCTTGACTATCACGCCGAGCGGGTAGTGGAGGTGGTACGCCTGTTCGTGCTGCCGGCCTATCGCAGGCAGGGGCTGGCTGGCGCGTTGTTCAGTGCATTGCGCGAGCAGGCGGTGCAGGCGGGTATCGATTGCCTGTACCTGCATACGCATCCGTTTCTCCCGGGTGCGATTGCGTTCTGGGAACGGCATGGGTTTGCGGTGGTGGACGTGGAGCAAGACCCGGTCTGGCAGACCACGCACATGCAGCTGCGGCTGCGGTGATTTGTGGGAAAGCCCCTACAGCGGCCTTTTCGGCGTGATCGACGCGTTCATTTCCAGGACGGCCCGGCTTGATTAACTTCCCTCATGCAAGACTTTTTCACTGCACCGAGGGAGGCTCACGATGCCACACATGGCCCTGTACAAACTTAAACTGCTGGACGAGTTCGAGGACCGCAGTGACCTGTGGACCTTCGGCGATTTCGAGAACAGGTTGATGGACTTGTGGCGTGGCGCGACGCGGCATGATGCCAAAGGCATCATCAATGCGGCGCACAAGGAACGGCGCTGGCCGAGGACGGTGAAGCGCTACCTGCTGACCAACTACCGGGTATTTGGCAATGTCAGTTCGGAGCTTGAGCAGACCTTTGCCGAGGTATTGGCGACGATGAGCGTTCAGGAACGGGTGGAGTGGGGGTTGCTGCCTGCAGGCAGCTCGGTTGCCTGAAAGTTACTGGGGCCGCTATGCGGCCCCCATCCAGGCAACACCGTACCTCAGAAACTACCCGAAAGTGGCCATTCCACCGCCAAGCGAATTTGGTCACCATCCAACTCCGCCTGCGCCGTGTTCCCCCGGTGCATGTTATGCCGCAGCGAGAACGTGGTGCCCTTGGCCTTGCCACTCTGCACCACATACCGCGCCTCCAGGTCGCGTTCCCAATGTTTGCCACCCTTGGCATACCCCAGGTACGCATACCCGCCAGTCGGGTCGACATGTGTGCCGTCGATATCGAACCCCCGCACGTACAGCGCCGTCAGGTTCAACCCTGGCACCCCATAGGCCTCCATGTTCAGGTCATAGCGTGCCTGCCATGACTTTTCGTTGGGTGCGTTGAAGTCCGACATCTGCACCGCGTTCGCAATGAAGATCGCGCCACGCGTCACATAGTCGAACGGCGTGTTGCCGTCTACCTGTTGCCAGCCCAGGCTGAACCCGTGCGGCCCTTGGTTGTAGCGCGATACCAGGCTCCAGGTGGTGTTGTCGATGCGCCCGGACAGCGCCTTGCCGGTGTCGGTGGTGCGGTACAGGTTGAGGTCCAGGCTGACGCTGCGGCGGTTATCCAGCGCATGGCTGAGGGTACTGCCCAGGTAATGCTGGTTCCAGCTGTCCTCGTAGCGCGAGGTGTAGAGGCTGCCGCTGAAGCGGGCGCCCGGGTTCCAGACCACCCCGGCCAGGTCGAAGCTGTTGCGCTGTTTGCCGTTGGAGTAGTTCACCACAAAGCCCTGATCGTGGCTTGTGGCATTGCGGTCGGTGCTCTCGTTGAAGTGCCCGGCCACCAGCTTGAGCGTGTTGAAGTCGTTGCTGGTAAGGAAATAACCGGTGGCGGTTTCGGGTAACAGGCGGCTGTCGGAAGAGCTGAACACCGGGGTCTTGATCCGCTGCTCACCGTAGTACAACACGGTATTGGCCATGCGCAGTTTCAATGCCGCACCTGCGCGGCTGTATTCGTTCTTCGGGTGCCCGTCGTTATCGACCCCCAGCAAGCGCGCCTTGCCCGCACGGCCGCCGCCACTGTCCAGTTGCACGCCCAGGTAGGCGTGGGCATCTACGCCGACACCTATCAGGCCATGAGTAAAGCCAGACTGGAAGGTACCCATCAAACCTTAGGCCCATTCTTCAGCCTTGCCGCTGCGTTCGCTGCGTGGCTTGTAGGTATTTCGTGCGGAACTGTTGCGCCCGCCATGCTTGTAGTCGCGCTGGTCGAACACGCTGCGGTTGAGGATGCTCCAGCTGCCATCCTCGACAAAACCGTTGCTTTGCGACTGTGCGGAGTCGGCCTGGGCGAAGGGCGCCAGCCCCAGCAGTGGCAGCGCCAACAACAACCGGCTCATTGCGCGGCCTCAAGCTTCTGCAACTGGGCAGCAAAGCGGGCCTTGGCCCGCGCCGGCAAGTTGGCGGGCAGTTCGGTCGCCGATGCGTCACCTACCTGAACGACCATCACCATGCCCATCGCCAGGTGCGGAATGCACTGGATGCCGTATATGCCCGGCTCGCTGAAGGTCTGTTCGAACGGCTGGTTCAGCTTGCTCTTGAAGGGCTTGGCCCCGGTGGGCAGCAGGCCTGCCACGCTGGCCGCATTGTGCCCGCTCTGGGTGGGCAGGAAGCGCACGGTGTCGCCGGGCGCGATGCGCAAGTGGTCCGGCTCGTACACCATCGCGCCTTCGCTGCCACGGTTGAGCATTTTCACTTCGTACACGTCGGCCAGCGCGGCCGGGGCGAGCAGGGTGCTGGCAAGCAGCAAGGCGAGAGGGCGCAGCGGCATCGGGTGAACGTCCTGGTTCAGGGGGCGCGAAAGCGCAGGATGCGCGCGCCGTCGAAGGGGTCGGTAAGGTAATGGGCGTGAACGCCAAAGGTGTTCAGCAGGCGCTCGGGGGTGAGCACTTCAAGGGGTTTGCCCAGGGCGACCAGGTGGCCTTTGTCGAGTACGGCCACGCGGTCGCAGGTGAGCGCCTGGTTGAGGTCGTGCAGCGCTACCAGGGTGGTGACCGGCAGGGCCTGAACCTGTTGCAGCAGGCTTAGCTGGTGCTGGATGTCCAGGTGGTTGGTCGGCTCGTCCAGCAAGAGTACTTGCGGCCGTTGCGCCAGGGCGCGGGCGATGTGCACGCGCTGGCGCTCGCCACCGGACAATGTGCCCCAAAGGCGTGTGCGCAGGTGCAGGGCGTCGAGGTCAGCCAGCGCCTGCTCGACGATGACACGGTCTTCTTGTGAGAACGGAGCCAGTGCTGACAGCCAAGGTGTACGGCCCAAGGCCACGGCGTCGAACACACGGATTGCATCGAGGGTGTCGGCCTGTTGTTCGACCAGTGCCAGGGCCTGCGCCACACGGCGGCGGGGCAGCTGTGCCAGCGGTTCGCCCAGCAGTTGCACGCTGCCGCTGGCCGGCTTGCGCAGCCCGGCCAGCAACTTGAGCAGCGAAGACTTGCCTGAGCCGTTGGGGCCGACAATGCCCAGCGTTTCACCCGCGACAACGCTCAGATCGATACCGCTGAGCACGGTATTGCCGGCCAGTTGCAACCCCAGGCCCTGGCAACTCAGGGGCGAAACCTGTACAGCGGTCATGACGGTCATGAGCGCCCCCGGCGGCTAACCAGAATCAGCGCGAAGACCGGTGCCCCGATCAGCGCGGTGACCACTCCCACAGGGATCACCTGGCCTGCAATCAAGGTGCGCGAAAGCACGTCGGCGGCAATCAGGAACAGCGCGCCGCCCAGTGCGCTGGCGGGCAGCAGGCGGCTGTGCCCGGGGCCGAGCAGCAGGCGCAGGGCATGGGGAATCACCAGCCCGACAAAACCGATGGCACCGACGATGGACACCATCACCGCCGTCACCAGCGCCGCGCAACTGATTAGTAGTAGCTGGGTGCGCCGCACCGGGATGCCCAGCGAAGCAGCCGAATCGGCGCCGAAGGTAAAAGCATCCAGCGCGCGGCGGTGCAACAGGCACACCACCAGGCCGAACAGTGCCACCGGCACCGCCAGCCACACCGATGGCCAACGTACCCCGCTGAGGTTGCCCATCAGCCAGAAGAGGATGCCGCGTGCCTGTTCGGCAGTGGCCGACTTGGTGATCAGAAAGGCGGTCAGCGCGTTGAACAGTTGCGAGCCGGCAATGCCGGCAAGGATGACCTGGGCGTTGTTGTTGCCGGGGCCGGCCGCGCGGGCCAGTACCAGAACAAGGGTGAATGCGGCCAGTGCGCCGATGAACGCCCCGGCGGACATGCTCAATGCCAGGCCACCCAGCCCCAGCAGGCCGACCAGCACCGCGCCGGTCGAGGCGCCGGCAGACAGCCCCAGCAGATAAGGCTCGGCCAAGGGGTTGCGCAACAGCGCCTGGAGGATCACGCCACACGTCGCCAGGCCGGCACCGCAAGCAGCGGCGACCAGGGTGCGGGTAAGGCGGTAGTTCCAGACGATGCCGGCGTCGATCGGGTCGACCGGGTAGCCGGCCTGCCACAGGTGGTTGGCCAGCACCTGGCCAACCACACGGGGCGACAGGTTGGTTTCACCCATGGCGGTGCCGGCCAGCAAGGCGGCCAGCAGGGCTGCGAGGGCGACCGCGATGCAAGGTAACAGGCGAATCATCACTGGGCCGCTTTACCGCTGGCAAAGGCGGCAGACAACGTCTGCAGGCCGCTGAACAGGCGGATGCCGGCCTGCATGGCGTCGGCGTCGAGGATGATGATGCGGTCATGCTTCACCGCGTCCATGTTGCGGGTAACCGGGTCGCTACGCAGGAATTCGAGCTTTTTCTGGTAGTCGTCGGCGGGGAAGCGGCGACGGTCCATGCGCGCGATGATCAGCCAGGTGGGGTTGGCCTTGGCCAAGGTTTCCCAGCCTACGGTGGGCCATTCCTCCGTGGACTCGACCACGTTGCGCACGCCCAGGGTGCGCAGCATGAAGTCGGCGACGCCCTGGCGGCCGGCCACGTACGGGTCGATGTCGAGGTCGGCGCTGGAGAACCAGAACAGTGCCGAGGTGGCGGACAGGTCCTTGCCCGCCAGGTGTGCCTTGGCGCTGTCCAGGCGGCCTTTAAGCTCGGCATTCAGGTCAGTGCCGCGGTCTTGCACATCGAAGATCTCGGCCAGCTGGCTGACGCTCTTGTAGATGCTGCCTACCTGGAACGCTTGCAGGCGAGTACCGTCGGCGCCGACCAGGTTGTCCTTGCCTTCGCAGTCCGACGGCAGCAGGTAGGTGGGTATCTTCAGTTCGTCGAACTGTTCGCGGGTGCCGACTACGCCCTGGGCGCCGACCATCCATTCGAACTGTACCGCGACCAGTTGCGGGCGCTTGCCCACTACCGCCTCGAAGCTTGGGTCGTTGTCGGCCAGGCGCGGCACCTTGTCGTTCTGCGCCTTGTATTCGGGCAGTACGTTGTTGAACCACAACGAGGTGCCAGCCAGTTTGTCACCCAGGCCCAGTGCGTAGAGCATTTCAGTGCCGGCCTGGCCGATGGTGACGGCGCGTTGCGGCGCTTGGGCGAACGTCTGCGGCCTGCCGCAATTCTCGACGGTAAGCGGGTAATGGGTGGCGGCGGCCTGGGCCAGGCCAGTCAGGCCGAGGCCGGCGAGCAGGGTGGCGAAACGGGGCAGCATGCTGGGCGATCTCCTATCGGACAGTTCGGGTGAGGAACGCACGGACAGGCATCGCCGCGCCCCGCCGTTGGCAGGGGCAACACAGATGGCCAATCCCGGACACCCCGCCGGTTGGTATAAGTAGGCCGGCAGGTCTCCTGACTGGTGCGTCATGGCCCGGCTCCAGCCTTCCCGGGCTATTACGCCCAGTGGCATCGATGGAGCAGGCTCGGCACCTACAGTTGCGGGGGCAGTTCCGTTTGGCCCGTGTTGGCGGGCCTGGGATTCCCTATTAATTCCGTGGTGGAAACCGGCGGCCCGCATCTTAGACGCCTTCGGCTTCAAGCTTCAAGCTTCAAGCAGAAGCGAGCAGGCGTACGCTGCCACCTCTTGCAGCTTGCAACTTGCAGCTAGAAATACTTCAGCCAGGTGATGTCACGACGGCGCGCTTTCAGGCGGGCGAACTTGCGCACCGGCAGGTACAGCGACGCGGCCAGCAGGACGGCACCCAGCCACACGGCGGCGATGCCATCGAAACCGAAATAGTCGCCATGGTTGAGGCCGAACAGCGCCACGCTGGCCAGGTACAGCAGCTTCAGCACGTACAGGTGCAGCAGGTAGAAGAACATCGGCGCAGCACCAAACACCGCCAGCACGCTGATCCAGCGGGCCTGGCCGGCGCGCTCGAAGGCGCGCAGCAACAGCAGGCCGCAGCCCAGGGTCAGTGCCAGGAACAGCAGTGACGGCGGGTATTTGGTGATGTTGAAGAAGCTCATCAGGGTTTGCGTGAAGGTTGGGTAGCCGCTCCAGGGCGCCTCGCCATAGCCGTTGAACATTCGCAACACGACAAAGCCCAGCAACGCGACCAGCCCGGCCAGCAGCAGGCGGTGCTGACGTTCGCCGGCCTCGCTGCCACGGGCGAACCACGGGCCCAGGCCGTAGCCCAGGGCGATGACGCCGATCCACGGCAGCACCGGGTAGGACGTGCGCAGGCGCAGGGTATCGGAAAACGCCAGCCAGCCACGGTCATGCAGGATCGCCCACGGTACATGCAAGGCCGATTCCACGCCGAAGTGCAGGCCGTCGAGCAGGTTATGGCCGGCGACGATGACTGCGCCCAGGGTCAGCAGGGCGGCGCGTGGCAGCCATACCAGCAGCGACAGGGCGATCATGCTGATGCCAATCGCCCAGATGACTTGCAGGTAGATGACGCTGGGCGGCAGCTGAAAGGTCCAGGCGAAGTTGACCAGCGTAAACTCCAGCGCCACCAGAAACAGACCGCGTTTGAACAGGAACGCCGACACATCGCCACGGCCCTGATGCTTTTCGCCGTACAGCCAGGCCGAAAGGCCGGTCAGCAGGACAAACACTGGCGCGCAGAGGTGGGCCAGCGTGCGACTGATGAAGAGCGACGGCTCGGTGGTGTCGATGGCCATCGGGTCGCTGACCTGACGGTGCAGGAGGAAGGTTTCGCGGACGTGGTCCAGGAGCATGAACAGGATCACCAGGCCGCGCAGGGCGTCGATGCTCTGCAGGCGCTGGGTGAGCAGGGTGGGGGTGGCGCTGGCGCTTGTCATGGAGGGTCGCTGATAGGAATGAATGTCATGTGAAACGTTATCTTATAACTAATTGGTTAGAGGTTGGTAGAGGGTTTTGTGTTACCTGTGCCGGCCTATTTGCGGGCTTGCCCGCTCCCACAGGTACACCACAGTTTTCAATGTTTGTGATATCCCTGTGGGAGCGGGCGAGCCCGCGAAGAGGCCGGTACAGGCAACCTGAATCAGAAGCTGTAATCCACCGTCGCAAAGTACGATCGTGGCATCCCCATCAACCACTGCTGCCCACTGAACGCCGACTGCACATACTCACGATCAAACAGGTTGTTCAACTGCAACCCCAGCCGCACGTCCGGTAGCACTTGCCAGGCAACACTGGCATCGACCACGGTGTACCCAGGCGCGCTCTGGGTATTGGCAGTATTGGCAAAGCGCTCATCCACATAACGCGCACCAATGCCGGCCTCCACCTGCTGCCCGAAGCCTTTGCTCAGCCACAGGTTGGCAGTCCGCCGTGGCACATTGGCCGGGCGATTGCCCGCACGGTCCTGCGCTGCACCACCGACCATTTCGTCAAAGTCATCATACTTGGCGCGCACCAGCGATGCGTTCGCCGACACCTGCCACTGATGCGCCAGCGCCAGTTCCAGGGTTGCTTCCAGGCCATCAGACGTCTGCTGCCCGGCCTGCTGCCTCTCGTGGGTGATCGGGTCGTCAACCAGCAGCTTCTTCTTGACGATGTGGTAGGCCGCCAACGTCCATTCACCGCGACCGTCCCAGAAGCGTTGCTTCAGGCCCACCTCGGTCTGCTTCGCCTCGGTCAGGTCATAGTGCATCTGGGCCGGGCTGAGGCTGATGAGGTTGTTCACCCCATCCTCACTGGTGGAGTACTGGCCGTACAGCGATAGGTCGTCGGTAAACGCATACACCAGGCCGACGCGCCAGTTGCCGCCTTGCAGGCTGTGGTCGCTGCGGCTGCCATCGACCAGGTTGTCGCGGTCGATGTGGTTCTGGTCGCGGCGCACGCCCGTGACCAACGACAACCGATCACTCAGCTGCAGGCGGTTCTCGGCGAACAAGGCGAAGGTGTGGGTGGTGGACAAGGTTTGCGGGCGCAGGGGCGAGGCGCTGTGGAACCACCCAGGTTGCGGCTGCCATGGGTCGATGTAGTCGCCGCCCACGTCGTTGTAGGGGGCATTGCTGTCGACGTTGAAACGCACCTTGTTGTACTCGGCGCCCACCACGGTCTTGCTGGCCAGGCCGAACAGGGTGTGGTCGAAGGTAAAGGTCTGGCGGTCGCCGAACTGCTCCTGGTTGTGCTTGATCTCAAGGTAGCTGCCGCGTTGCAACTCCTGGCGCTCGGCGTCCCAGCTGTAGTCTTCGGCGTTGCGCCAGTGGCGGCGGCTCTTGATGTAGTACAGCTGGTTGCTGGCGCTGAGGTGGTCGTTCAGCGTCCAGTCGGTGTTCAGCCGGGTCCATTCATCGACGTAGTGCTGCACGTCGTTCTGCACGTTGTAGTTTTTTTTGCGCAGGCTGCTGCGGTAGTGGCCATCGATCAGTGGCGTGCCGTAGTAGTTGGCTGGCTCCGCATCGCCACGGTCGTGGGCAAGGGTGAAACTGAGGTCGTCGCTGGCGTCGAAACGCAGCGCGGCGCTCAGGGCCAGGCTGCGCGAAGGGGTGCGGTCGACCCAGCCATTGCCCCCTTGCTGGTTCAGGGTCAGGCGGTAGCTCAGGCGTTCGCTGAGGCTGCCACCGCTGTCCAGGCCGAGCTGTTGGCGGTCCCACGAACCGTACCCCAGGCGCAGGTGGTTACGCACTTCGCCGGCAAACGGCTTTTTCGGGATCACGTTGACCACCGCACCGGTGGCGCCCTCGCCATGCAGCACCGAAGCCGGGCCGCGAATCACGTCGATGCGCTCGACCATCCACGGGTCGACAGGGAAGGTCTGGGTGCCGGCGCCGGTGTACAGACGTGCGCCGTCGAACAGGGTCATCACCGAGCTGTGCCCGGCAAAGCCGCGAGCAGAAAGGCCCGTGCCGCCGTCGCCCGGGGAGCCGACAAAGGTGATGCCCGGCGAACGGGTCACGGCGTCCTGCACCGTGAGGTTGTTGCGCTGCTGGATCTGCTCGGTGCTGATGCTACTGGTGCTGGCCGGCGTCTCCAGGGCGTTGAGGCCAAGGCGCGAGCCGGCCTGGGTCGGCGTGACCAGGTCGATAGCGTGGCTGTCGAGGGTGTCGGTGATGGCCGTGGAGGGCAGGGCCAGGGGCTGTCGGCCTTGGTCATCGGCCAGGGCTGGCAGGGCGACGGCCAGGCAGGCCGCCAGGGGATGAAGCTTGAACATACGGGACATGTCGTTCCACTGCTGCAGGAATGAATGGATCCCGGTGGAAAACACGCAAAGGCGCACCGTGCAGGCAGGCGCGCGCACGGATACCGGCCTGCGCCCGCCCACCGCGGGTTGCCAAGTGAAGCTCCAGGCCGGTCTCCGGGCTTGCGAGGGGCATGAAACCTTCACCTTCCCATGCTCATGCACAGTGGTATGTCGAAGGGTTCGCTCGCTTACCGTTGCGGGGGCAGCGCCGGACTTGTCGTGGTCGATACGACGCACCGGCTTCCCGTTTCACCCTGCACGCGGCGGTACAGGGCACCTGAAACTGGCGCGCATCTGACCATTGAAACGCCGGGGCGTCAAATGCGCGGTGTGGGTGAGCGCGGTTGGCCGATCAGCGCCCGCGCCGGCGCGACACCCGCGCTTCGATATTCTTGCGCCCGATCAGCAATGGCGGCTTCTCCACCACCGGCTCGTCCGCCAGCCATTTGTACATCACCAGGCAGTCCACCAGCCCCAGGCGGGCATGGCGATAAGCCTTGGGCAAGCGGCCAACGGTCTCGAAGCCCAGTTTGCGCCACAGCGCCACGGCCACTTCATTGCTGGCCACCACCGAGTTGAACTGCAGGGCCAGAAAGCCCTCCTGACGTGCCAGCTTCTGCGAGTGCTCGCACATCAGGCGCGCCACGCCACGGCCACGCGCCTGTTCGCAGACCATGTAGCCGCAATTGCCCACATGCGCACCAGGCCCGGCAGCATTGGCCTTGAGGTAATACGAACCCAGCAGCTCGCCATCTTCTTCGGCCAGCAGCGTGTGCAAGGGCAGTTCCAGCCACAACTGGCGGGCTTGTTCGAAGCTTAGGGCGGGGTCGAAGGCATAGGTTTCACGGGCCTGGACAATGGCCTGGAAGGTGGGCCAGAAACGATCGAAATCGTCGAGCGTCATGGGGCGAATGTGGATCATGCGGGTTCCTGCGCGGGCTAAGCCGCCCAGTCTGGATCGCGCGGCGCCGTCGCGCAAGGGCGGCGGCGCCGTTTGTGCTCAGCCGTTGGCCTTGCCCACAGCATCCATGGCCCGCGCCGAGTAGACCAGCGCGGCACCGGCATTCATGGCCACGGCCACGCCGAGGGCCTCGGCAATTTCCTCGCGGCTGGCGCCATGCTTGACCGCCTGCTGCGAATGCACGGCGATGCAGCCGTCGCAGCGGGTGGTCACAGCCACCGCCAGAGAGATCAGCTCGCGGGTCTTGGCGTCCAGGTGGTTGGTCTTGGCCCCCGCACCGCTGGCGGTCATGTAGCCGGCCACGGTGTCGGGGGAGAGTTGCTTGAGATCGCCGATGCCGGCCATCAACTGCTTACGGTAGGCGTCCCAGTCCATCATGCTCATCGTCTTCACCTTGGGGTGGTTGCGAGTGGAGCTTTCAGGCTAGTCGAAGTGTGGCAAGTGTGAGGCTTGTACTTTGGTGGGTGTACGCAGGCCGATGGTAGAAGGGCCTGCATAAACCGGTCAGATGTAGATGAACACCAGCACCAACGCCGCGACCACGGCCCATTTTTCCAGGTAGTAACGCATGCGGTTGCGCTTCTTCAGTGCCTTGCCACGCTCGCGGATCTTGTAGATGCGGGTGAACAGCCGGTTGATACCACCGGTCTTGTCGCCGTCACCGTTGGGCGCGGCGGCGGCGGCCATGACGTTGCGGCTGAACCAGCGGTTGAACGCCGTTGCCCAGCGGTACTTGAGCGGGCGCTCGACGTCACAGAACAGGATGATGCGGTTGTGTTCGGTGGTATTGGCCGCGTAGTGAATGTAGGTTTCGTCGAAGATCACCCCCTCACCGTCGCGCCACGAGTACTTCTCGCCGTCCACGTCGATGTAGCAACCGTCGTCGTTTGGCGTATCCAGGCCCAGGTGATAGCGGTACGAGCCGGCATACGGGTCACGGTGGCGCACCAGCTTGGCGCCCGGCGGCAGGGTGGCGAACATGGCGGCCTTGACGGTGCCGATGCCTTGCAGCAGCTCGGTGGTACGTGGGCACAGGGCCATTGCCGACGGGTGGCTTTCGCCGTACCACTTCAGGTAAAAGCGCTTCCAGCCGGTCTTGAAGAACGAGTTGAAACCGACGTCATCGTAATTGTCGGACTTCTTGATTTCGCCCACATGCAGCAACTGGCGCCCTTCCTCGCGGATTTCCTGCCAGTGGTCCTGCAGCGGCTTGAGTTCGGGGAAGGCCTCGACCGGCAGGTAAGGCTTGGCCGGCAGCTTGGAAAACAGGTACAGGAAGCTGTTGACCGGGGCCAGGAAGCTGGAATGGTCGCCCAGCTGGCGGGTCAGCTTGTGACGAACCCGACCGCGAAGGTGAACATAGGCGATCGAGAGGACGAAGATAAGTACGAGTGCAATTTTCATGGACGTTTACTTGTCGAAAAATGGCCATGCGCCATGGCATAAGCCAGCCAGCATAAACAATCATGGGGGCAGTTTGTACTTATTGTTACGAAACGACGGGGCGACATTGGTGTAATGCCCTACAGTCTTGCGCAAACGTTTCATGTTCGGGAGTTTGTATGGTTCAGGATGCACGACCCAGCGGTAGCCCCTTCAAACGGCTGTTTTTCGCCCTGCCGGTCAGCGATGTACAGCGCCGTGCCCTGGCGCAGTGGCGCCGGGGTTTGAACCTGCGCAGCGGCAAACCGGTGTCGGCGGCCAACTTTCATGTCACGTTGCTGTTTCTTGGTGACGTGGATGCCGCGCAGGTGCCTGCGATCTGTGCGGCGGTCGATCAACTGGCGCTGCCGACTGCGCCGCCACGGCTGTTGCTCGACCGTTTGCAGGTGTGGCAGCGGGCCAGCGCTTTGGTGCTGGAGGCACAGCAGACACCGCCGGCCCTGTTGCAACTGGTGTACGGGTTGCAGCAGGCGTTGCTGCCGTTGGGGGTGGAGGCCGCCAGCCGTGAATATCGCCCGCACTTGACGCTGTCCAGGGATTACCGTGGGCAACCGCCCGAAGCCTGCAGCGCGCCGGAGTTCTACCTCTCGGCACGCCACTTCACGCTATACGAGTCGCGTAAGGGATCTTACTGGCCATTGGAACAGTGGCCGCTTTCGAGTTGACGCTGGGCAAAGCTGCGCGCAAGCCCGCAATCAATGCCATGGCTCTAAACGCGGTGATGGTCTGCTACACCGGCAAGCTCTGATACGGCGACTCATCCCCCGGGCTGCGTTCAAACTGGCGCTTGTACTCGCGGCTGAACTGCGAGGTGCTCTGGTAGCCCACCCGGTGCGCAGCTTGTGCCACCCCCAGGCCTTCACCGATCAGCATCTGCTGCGCCTTTAACAACCGCAGGCGTTTGAGGTACTGCATCGGTGCCATGTCGGTGCAGCGCTTGAAGTGTTCGTGGAAGGTCGAAACGCTCATGTTTGCCCGCGCAGCCAGTGCCTCCACGCTCAGCGGCTCGCTGTAGTGCGCGCGCAGGTGGGCGAGGGCGGCGCCGATGCGGGCGAAGTGCCCCTGTTGCTCCACCAGTGCCCGCAACACACCGGCCTGTGGGCCGCGCAGGGCGGTGTACAGCACTTCGCGTACGCGCGCCGGGCCCAGCACTTTGGCATCCAGCGGGTCCTGCAGGCAGTGCAGCAGCCGCTCCACACTGTCGCGCATCGGCGCATCCAGCGCTGCCGAAGTCATTGATTGCGGGGTTTGTGCCTGCACTGCAGCGTCCGGTGCCAGGTCCATGCTTTGCACCAGTTCACTCAGCACGCCACGGTCGATGTCTACCGCCACGCCCAGCAAGGGCGCTTCACGTGTGGCGAAGGTTTCACACATGAACGGGACCGACAACGCCTGCACCAGGTAATGCCCGGCGCCATATTCCAGGGTACGCGGCCCCAGGCGCGCCAGCTTGCTGCCCTGGGCCAGGATCATCAGGCTGGGCTCGTAGATCTGAGGGCTGCTGGCCACATAGTGGTCCCAGCTCAGCACCTGTACCTGGGGCAGGTGCGTGGGGACGAAGCCAGGGCGCGTGGCGAGGCTGCGGATCAGCGCGCAGAGCGGCGCGTTGGCGTCGACGTGGCGGGTCAGTTGCATGGTGAACCAGGGGCAGAGAATCGGACAGCCTAATCATCGCAGATTGAAGGTGTAGCGCCAGATGCTGGGGGGAATCTTCGGAGAATCAGGCATGCATGCCGGAGAATCAGCCGTGTGCGAGGCAGCAAACGGCGCGCAAAATGCGCCGCCTGAATCGTTTCACTTTACTGCGAGGCCCTGCATGTATACCGCCATCGGTTACGCCGCCCAAACCCCCACCAGCCCCCTGGCCCCTGTCACCTTCGAGCGCCGCAACCCACGCCCGGACGATGTCGTCATCGAAATCCTTTACTGCGGCGTGTGCCATTCCGATATCCACCAGGCGCGCAACGAATGGGGCATTGCCGTGTACCCGCTGATGCCCGGCCACGAAATCATCGGCCGCGTCACGGCGGTGGGCGGCCAGGTGACTGCGCACAAGGTCGGTGACCTGGTGGGCGTCGGCTGCATGGTCGACTCGTGCCGCCACTGTGAAGCCTGCGCCAAGAACCTGGAGCAATATTGCCTGGAAGGCCCGACCATGACCTACGCCACCCCGGACCGGGTCGACGGCAGCAACACCATGGGCGGTTATTCCAGCAGCATCGTGGTCAGCGAGCACTTCGTGGTGCGCATTCCGGCTGGCATGGACTTGCCCAGCGCGGCGCCTATCCTGTGCGCCGGCATCACTACTTATTCGCCGCTCAAGCACCACGGCGTCGGCCCGGGCCACAAAATCGGCATCCTCGGTATGGGTGGGCTTGGCCACATGGGCATCAAGCTGGCCAAGGCCCTGGGTGCCGAAGTTACCCTGTTCACCCGGTCCCAGGCCAAGGCCGAAGAAGCCCGCCGCCAAGGCGCCGACCACGTGATCGTGTCCACCGATGCCGAGCAGATGCACGCTGCTGCCGGCCGGTTCGATTTCCTGCTGGACACCATTCCGGTACAGCACGACCTCAACCCGTACCTTGAAACCCTGAAGTTCGACGGTGTGCACATTCTGGTCGGCCTGATCGAACCGATCGACCCGGCGGTGCACGCGGCCAACCTGGTGGTGAAGCGCCGGGTGCTGGCGGGGTCGTTGATCGGGGGCATTGCCGAGACTCAGGAAGTGCTGGACTTCTGTGCCGAGCACAACATCCGTTGCGATATCGAGATGCTGGATATTCGCAATATCAACCAGGCGTACGAGCGTATGATTGCCGGTGATGTGAAGTACCGGTTCGTAATCGACATGGCCACTTTGCAGGGCTGATTATTTTCGGTTGTCTGTACCGGCCTCTTCGCGGGCAAGCCCACAGGTACTGCACAGTTTTCAAAGTCTGTGCGGTCCCTGTGGGAGCGGGCTTGCCCGCGAAGAGGCCAGTACAGGCAATAAAGCGGCTGGAGCCGTTACCAGGCCATCGCCTTGTCCCAACCCTTCCAGAACAACCACCGCCGCACCTCGCCATGCGCCCCGGTGCCGATCTGCCATTCAGGCCGCCCGCTGTCCAGCGCGATCACCGACACAACCCCCGCATGGCTCGCCGCCACCAGCGTTTGCCCATCGGCGCTGATATCCATCGCACTGATGGTCGACCCCAGGTAATGCTGCCAGTGTTCGGTACCATCCTCGCCGAACGCCCGCAGGTAGCCATAGGCATCCCCTACAATGTACTCGCCATCGCGCGCCACCCCGGCATAGACCCTGGCGCCGTCCTGCACCAGCGGGGTACGCGGGTCCTGGCTGTAGTAATCGGTATCCAGCCCCGGCAAGTCCGCCACCTTCACTGCCAGCGTTGCACCGCTATGGAAATGGCAGGCATTGACGATCAACTGGTCACCCGTGCGGTTGAACAACGCAAAGTGCGGGTACTCGCTGCCTGGGCCGATCTCGGCAACCGGCCTGAGCTGGGCATCCAGCACCTGGTGGCGGGTGCCTTGCTCGCCCACCACGATCAGCTGGCCATCCGCCGATACCGCACCATGCTCCATGCTCAGTCTCAGGCTGATGTCGTCCGGGTCGGTGCCTTCGGCCAGCTCGTCGAGCACCCGCGTTTGTTGCGGCAGCAGGCGAGTCGCACCTTGAGTGGTCAGCACGAAGATCCCTTCGGCGCTTACCAGCAGCACGCGCTGGCCATCCGGGAAGGGGACCAGCGCGGTTGGCGCGGGCGGCAGGTCGAACGGCTCGAACGGGTACCCCGACGGCAACCCCTCAAGCCCGCTTGGCCATGCCAACCGCTGTACTTGCGGGCCACCCCAGCCGTCGGTCACACGCACGCCCTCGGCATTAGCCAGGGCGAAGTAGCGGCGGGCCGGGCAGCGGCCGAAGTGCTCGATGCCGATCACCGGCGTCACCCCATGGCAGTCGATACGCACGACCTGGCCCTTGTCGTAAGGCATGCCGATGCGGGCCAGCAGGCTGCCGTCCTCCAGCAGCAGGACATGGCTGATCCCTTGGCCGTGGTCATCGAGCAACGGTGCCAAGGGGTGGTGTGCGGGTGGCCAGGCCTCGCGAAACGCTCGGCGCTGCTGTTCGTCGATGCCAGGGCGATTGGCGGCCTGCAGGGCAGCCAGCCAGGCGTCCAGCAAGTGCCCGGTGGCTGGCGCCTGTGGCGCTTCCAGGTTATCCCAGCCTTGCGCACGGCCCTGCGCGACGTAGTCGTTGACGGCTTGGGCGTAGGCAGTTACCGCCTGCTGCCACTGCTGCTGGGGGTGCTGCTTGTCCATGAGCGGATCGGGCTCCTTGTTGCACGCGCGTTTCACACAAAACGCGCATGGTACTCCTTCTGCCTACCACGCGGTTGTGAGGCTCCGGCTTGACGCGTACCATGCCGGGCATTCCTATCAATAACAAAGCGTGCGTCGGCGCCCCTGCAAGCGGGTGGCTGGCGTGCGACCTGTTGCCTTGTCTGCGGAGAAGCGGTTTGCACCCATGAACGGACCCATACCCACCCACCAGCCACCCACGGCGGGCGGCGGCAGCTGGCTGAGCGTCATCGCCCTGGCCCTGGCAGCCTTCATCTTCAACACCACCGAGTTCGTGCCGGTGGCGTTGTTGAGTGACATTGGCCGCAGCTTCGACATGAGCACTGCCCAGGTCGGCCTGATGCTGACCATCTATGCCTGGGTGGTGGCGCTGGCCTCGCTGCCGATGATGCTGCTGACCCGTAACGTCGAACGGCGGCGCTTGTTGCTGTGCGTGTTCCTGGTGTTCATTGTCAGCCACTTGTTGTCGTGGCTGTCGCAGAGCTTTGCCATGCTGCTGGTCAGCCGTATCGGTATTGCCTTGGCGCATGCGGTGTTCTGGGCCATCACGGCCTCGCTGGCGGTGCGCGTGGCACCA
Source organism: Pseudomonas sp. FYR_2 (assembly GCF_043106425.1). Classification (NCBI taxonomy): domain Bacteria; kingdom Pseudomonadati; phylum Pseudomonadota; class Gammaproteobacteria; order Pseudomonadales; family Pseudomonadaceae; genus Pseudomonas; species Pseudomonas sp. FYR_2. The sequence continues at coordinate 63,082 of NZ_JBICMM010000026.1, read as the reverse complement.
CCGGGCCAGCAGGCCAAGGCGCTGGGCCTGCTGGCCACTGGCACCACCCTGGCCATGGTGCTGGGCATTCCGCTGGGCCGCGTGGTGGGTGAGGCGCTGGGCTGGCGCATCACCTTCCTGAGCATTGCCGGGGTGGCGCTGGCCACCATGCTGTGCCTGATGAAATCGCTGCCGCTGCTGCCCAGCCAGAACTCCGGCTCGTTGCGCAGCCTGCCGATCCTGTTCAAGCGCCAGGCGCTGGTCATTACCTATGCGCTGGTGACGCTGGTGATCACGGCGCAGTTCACCGCCTACAGCTACATTGAGCCGTTCGCGCTGCATGTGGCGCAGATTGGCGGTGAGCGCACCACGCTGTTGCTGCTGCTGTTTGGCGGTGCCGGGGTGTTCGGTTCGTTGCTGTTCAGCCGCTACAGCGACCGCTTCCCCCATGGTTTCCTGGTGGGTTCGATCGGCCTGTTGGCAGCGTGCCTGCTGTTGTTGCTGCCGCTGTCGGGCAACTTCTATGCGTTCGCGGTACTGAGCATGTTCTGGGGTGTGGCGATTCTCAGTTTCAGCCTGTCGTTGCAGTCGAAGACGTTGAAGCTGGCATCCGACGCCACCGATGTGGCCATGGCGTTGTTCTCGGGCATTTACAACATCGGTATTGGTGGTGGCGCGCTGCTGGGCAGTATCGTCAGCAGCCAGATGGACGTGGCGGATATCGGCCTTGTGGGCGGTAGCGTGGCAGTCATCGGGCTGGTGCTGGCGGTTGCCAGCACCCGACGGTTCCGCCAGGCACTGGCGCACTGACCCGCGCCTGGCGCGCACGTGTGTGGCTTAGGGGCGCAAGGCGCGCCCCGGCATTCAAACCGCCAACCGGGACGTCGAGCCGATCACATGCTCCAGCACCCGAAAATCAATCCACTCCCGGACACCGAAGCGGCGCGGTATGAACCCCCACCTGAACAGGAACTCGGTAAAGTCCTGTAGCGCTTCGATCGAGCGGCTGTCCAGCGTCGTGCGCAAACGCCGGTGCGCATCGTCGCCATAGGCCGCCGCCACCCAGTACTCGCTGGTGTTCAGCTCGCGCGCCAGAAAGCGCCGGGTTTCTTCCGGGTTGGCCCAGGCCCACTGTTCGATGCGCAGCACCGTATCGACCAAGGTACAGCTGGCATCGAAGTGGTTTTCCAGCAAGTGCCGGTCCACGGTCAGGGTGCGCGGGGTGCCGTTGTTGCTGCGGATCAGCGGGTCGGGATGGCTGCCGGTGTCGACCACCACGCGCAGGCCGAACTCGTGGGCCAGGTGCACCGCATGGGCGCCCTTGAGGAAGATGGCATCGATATCGCCACGCAGCAGGCCGATCAGCTCGTTGTTGCGACGGCTGAAGCGGCTGGTGTCCAGGCTCACTTCGGCGCCATACAGGTGCTGCTTGGCATCGTCGCTGTAAGTGCCGCCGTAGGGATAGTCGACCAGCTCGACATCGGCCACCGCCAGGCCTTCCAGCTTTAGGGCATTCTCCAGCCCTCGCAGGGCCTGGGCGCGGGTGAAGTCGATCTGCACATTGGCCCATTTGGGCAGGCCGAAGCGGCGGTTCTTCAGGTCGCGAATGCTGCGCACACCGCTTTCTTCGGTGGTGAGAATCAGCTGCACTTCATCGCTCCACGACAGCCCCAGTACACGGGTCTCGACGCCACTGGCGTAGGCCCAGATCGCCGGGATGTTGCCGCCATGGCGTACCGAGTTCTGCAGGTGGTGGTCGTAGTGGGCTTCGCGTACTTCGCGTTCGCTGGACTCACGCAACGACTGGATATTGGTGCCGAACGGCGTAAAGGCCTCGGCCAGTCGCCCTGACTGCACGGCAATGCCGAGGCCGGTGGGCACGGGGCTGTGGGTGTACCAGAGGGTTTCCAGGGGCTTGGTCATGGGGTCGCGGGTTTCCTGTCCATGGGAAGGGGGGCCAGCAGCTGGTCCAGGGGTTGGCGGGCGATCCAGTCGCGCACCTCGAAGCGGGCAGGGATGAAGCGCCAGCGCTTGAGAAACTCGACGAAGTCCTGCAGGGCGTCGATGGCCTGCTCGTCCAGGCGGGTGCTCAGGCGCAGGTGGGCGTCAGCGCCGTAGGCCACTTGCACCCAGTATTCGCTGCTGTTGGTTTCCCGCGCCAGGTAGCGGCGGGTTTCATCCGGGTGCTGGTGGGCCCAATGTTCGGCGCGCAGTACCGAGCCGAGCAAGGTACGCACCACCTGCGGATGCTGCTCAAGCAGGTGGCTGTCTACCGCCAGCGTGCGCGGCGTGCCATTGTTGCTGCGGATCAGCGGGTCGGGGTGGCTGCCGGTGTCGATCACCGTGCGCAGGGCAAAGGCGTGGGCCAGTTGCGCGGCACTGGCGCCCTTGAGGAAGATGGCGTCCACCTCGCCGCGCAGCAGGCCGGCCAGTTCCAGGTTGCGGCCTTCGCTCTGGGTGCTGGACACCGGTGTACCGGCCACGTTGCGCACCGGGCGGTCGCTGAATGTGCCGTCGTAGCGGTAGTTGACCAGCTCCACGTCGCCCACTTGCAGGCCTTCGAGCTTCAGGGCATTTTCCAGCCCGCGCAGGGCCTGGGCGCGGGTAAAGTCGATCTGTGCCGAGGCCCAGTCAGGCAGGCCAAAGCGGCGGCCTTTGAGGTCTTTTACGGTGTGGATGCCGCTGTCTGGTCGCGTCAGGATCAACTGCGCTTCATCGGCCCACGACAGGCCGATCACACGGGTGTCACGCCCTTGGGCGCGGGCCCAGATGGCCGGGATGCTGCCGCCGTGGCGTACCGAATTGAGCAAGCTGTGGTCGAAGTGCGATTCGCGCACGGCCTGCTGGTCGGCTTCGCGCAAGGACTGCACCTGGGTGCCAAGGCTGGCCAGGTCGTCCTGCAGCCAGCCTTGCTGCACGGCGATGCCCAGGCCGGTGGGCACCGGACAGCGCGTGTACCACAGGGTATCGAGGGGTTGGCTCATGGTGTGCTCCGGTAGGTTCAGGCGCTGGCCTGCAAGGGGGCTGGGGTGGTTTGCTGCACCAGCGGCAGCACTTCCTGGCCGATGCGCAGGGCTTCTTCCAGGTGCGGGTTGGCGGCGAGGATGAAGGTGCTGAAACCGGCATCGCGGTATTCGGCCAGGCGTTCGGCAATGTGCTGGTGGCTGCCCACCAGGCCTACGGTGGGGCCAGGCTTGGCCTTGGCGAAACCGGCCCACAGGTTGCGTGCCAGGATCAGTTCCTCAAAGCCCTGCAAACCTTGGTGATAGGCTGCCTGGCGTGCACCGCCGACGGAGTCCGAGCCGGTTATGAAGCCTTTGGCCGAGGCGCTGGCCTTGCCTTCCAGGCGCTCGAACTGTTGGCGCAGTTCGCGCCAGGCTTGTTCTTCGGTCTCGCGGGCGAACAGGTCGACCCTCAGGCCGAAACGCACGGTGCGGCCCTGCTTGTCGGCCAGCTCGCGTACGCGTTCGATGTGCGGCTTAAGCTTGTCAATCGGCTCGGCCCAGTTCAGGTACACATCGGCATGGCGCGCGGCCACGTCCAACGCAGCATCGGAAAAGCCGGAGAAGTACACACCCGGTTTGCGTTCGTGTTGCAGGCCCGGCGGCAGGCTGCCGTTTTCCAGACGGTAGATATCGCCTGCGTAGGAGAACGTGTCGTTCTGCCACAGGCCCTGGATCACGTCGAGGAATTCGCCGGTGCGCTTGTAACGCAGGTCGTGTTCCAGGAAGTCGCCATTGGCCCGTTGGCTGGCCGGGTTGCCGCCGGTGATGATGTTCCAGTCCAGGCGGCCACCGCTGAGGTTTTGCAGGATCGCTGCCTGCTGCGCGGCATAGGCGGGCAGCGTCCAGGTGGCCTGGAAGGCGATCAGGAAGCGGATGCGGCGGGTTTCGCGGGCCAGCGCAGCGGCGGCGATCCATGGCTCCGGGCCGGTGGGCAGCAGTGCGCCTTCGAAGCCGGCCAGTTCGGTAGCCTTGGCTACCTGGGCGATGTAGTCGATGTAGGTGAAACCGTCGGCCTGGCCACCCGACAGCCGGCCGGGGGCAATGTTGCCGGGGCGATGCACGGGGTTGCCGCGGTTGTGGCGATCGGTGGACAGCTGCGGACCGTCGGTGCCCAGCGGCAGGCGCCAGAAGAATTCGGTGGTCATGGGGGCTCCTGAAGGGGGAGAGTGTGCGAGTGGGGAGGGTGGTGCAACGGCTATGCCATGGACGGCGCAGGGCCTGTGGGGTGGGGGTTTGCGGGGTCGGCATGTGATGGGGTGCTGCTGAGGCAGCAATCGGGCAGCAGTGGATGCTGGGAGAGCAGCATGAGCAGGCCCGGCCTCTTCGCGGGCAAGTCAGATCTCGACCTCCTCGGATGCAACTTCTCCGGCACTGCGCAGATACGCGTCGTACAGCGCCGCATAAGCACCACTTTGCCCGATCAACTCGGCATGCGGCCCCTGCTCGACCACCTTCCCGTGCCGTACCACGGCAATCCGGTCCGCATCGCGAATAGTCGCCAACCGGTGCGCAATGATGATAGCCGTGCGCCCCTGGCACAGCCGGCGCAGCGCACGCTTTATGCGCCGTTCGGTGTGCACGTCCACCGCCGAGGTGGCTTCGTCCAGCACCAGCACAGCCGGGTCGGCGAGGTACGCCCGCACCAGGCACACGAGTTGGCGCTGGCCATGGCTCAGGTGCGCGCCCAGCGGGCCGACTTCGGTGTGGTAGCGCTGCGGCAGCCGTTCCAGTACCTCGTCGGCGCCCAACTCGCGGGCTGCAGCTACCAACTGCGCATCGTCGGCAGCCGGTGCCGCCAGGCGCAGGTTGTCGAGGATGCTGCCGCTGAACAGCACATTGTCCTGCAGCACCACACCCACGTTGCGCCGCAAGTCGTGCTGGGCCAGCGCACGCAGGTCGATACCGTCCAGTTTCACGGCGCCCTGCTGCACTTCGTAGAAGCGTGTCAGCAACTGCACCAGGGTGCTCTTGCCATGCCCCGAGGGGCCGACGATGGCCAGCACTTCACCGGCGCGGATATGCAGGTTCAGCCCGTCGATCACTGGCCGGGGGCTGTCCGGCACATAGGCAAAACCGACCGCGTCAAAGTCCACCTGGCCACGTGCCCTGGCCAGTGGGTGTGGCGCGGACGGGTCGAGCACTTGTGGCCGCGTGTCGAGCAGCAGGAAGATGCGCTGGGCGGATGCGCTGCCGGTGGAATAGCGTTCGAAAAGGTCCGACAGCTCCTGCAGTGGGCCAAGGAATAGGAACACATAGAACAGGCTCTCACCCACCTGGCCAACCGTAACCTTGCCCTCCGCCAGGCCATGGGCGCCGACCAGCAACAGCACGGCCATGCCGGCGGTGCTCAGCAACGCGGTGAACGGCGCGAACCAGCCCGCGCGCAGGCTGCCGCGTATCAGTGCCTGGTTGAAGTCTTCCAGCAGACGGCGATAGCGGGCCTGGTTGATCTGCTCCTGGCCGCATTGCTGAATCAGCCGCACGCCACTGACACTTTCCACCAGGTGCGCGGTGAAGCGGCTGCGTTGCTCGGCCACCTTGGCCCAGTTGCGCTGCGACACCCGCTTGAAGCGCCAGGTGGCCACGGCCAGCAGGGGTACCGTGGCCGCCAGGCTGTAGAAGAAGCCGGGTTCGATGCGCCAAAGCATCACTGCCGCCAGGCCGCAGCGTAGCAGGGCGCCCAGCAGCTCGGGCGGGCCTTGCACCAGCAAGGGCTCCAGCGCATCCACGTCACGGTCGGCACGGGCGATAATGCGCCCGGCGCGGGTCTGGTCGAAGTAGCTCACCGACAGTGCTTGCACATGGGCGAACACATTAACCCGCAGGTTGTTGAGCACGCCGATTGCCGCACGCCCGGCAATGAACTGCGACACGCCCGCCAACAGAAAGCGCCCCAGCCAGCTGGCTGCCAGCCCCAGGCCCAGCCACAGCACCAGGCGCTCGTCGAGCAGCCAGTGGTCGGCGCTGGGCACCAGGCCCCGGTCCAGCAGTTCGCGCACGAACCACGGGCGCAGGAAAACCGTGAACACCAGCAGCAGCTCGATGCCGATCACTGCCACGATTTGCCGGCGAATGGGCCGCAGTAGCGGCAACAGGCGGTGGAACATGCCCCGGTCCAGCGCCTGGCGAGCCAGGCGTTGCTCGATGTCGATATCGCTGGCAGGGGAGTGCTGCACATCAGTCATGGTCGATACCCAGCAGGTCGCGGTAATGGGCGTTGTGCGCGCTCAGCTCGGCATGGCTGCCGCTGGCGCTGATGCGGCCGTTTTCCAGCATCAGCACGCGGTCGGCCAACAGCAACGTGGAAAGGCGGCTGGTAATCAGCAGCAAGGTCGGGCCCTGGCTGCCTGTGCTGTGCAGGCGGCGGATGTTATGCAGCACCTGGCGTTCGCCCAGGGCATCCAGGGCGCTGGTGGCGTCGTCCAGGCAGAGGATGTCGGGCGCGCCAAGCAGTGCCCGGGCCAGGCACAGGCGTTGGCGCTGGCCGCCAGAAAGCGTCACGCCACGATCACCCAGTGGCGTGTCGAGGCCGTGGGGCAGGCGCTCCAGCACGTCCTCGGCGGCGGCCAGGCGCAACGCTTCACGCAACTGGGCGTCGCTGGCCTGCGGCGCGGCCATGCGCAGGTTGGCGGCCAGACTGTCGGAGAACAGAAAGCTTTCTTGCGGCAGCACCTGCACACGGCGGCGCAGGTCGGCCAGGTCGAGGTCGCGCACGTCGTGCCAACCGCCGGCATCGCTGCCAACCTGCACGTTGCCGCGCTGCACATCGGTCAGTCGCGGCAGCAGGCTGGCCAGCAGGCTCTTGCCGGTGCCAGTGGCGCCTACCAGTGCCACCACTTCACCGGGCCTCAGGGTAAGTGAGCAGCCTTGCAGGACAGGCCGGCCAGCTTCAACGGCACCCACTTGCACCCGGTTCAGCTTCAGCCCCAGCGGCCCGGCAGGCAGAGTTGCGTGGCCGCCAACAATGGCCGGGCGTTCGTCCAGCAGTTGCCAGATGCGTTCGGCACTGGCCCGGGCATCGGCGAAGGTCTGCATCACCCGACCAATGCCCTCGATGCGAAACACCAGCGTGGTCGCCACCAGCAGCGAGGTCACCAGCTCGCCGATGCCCAGGGCGCCGGCCGCCACGCGATGGGCGCCGTACACCAGGATCCACACATGCCCCAGCGCCACTACGGCCTGTGGCAGCGGAATACGTGAACTGGCGTAGGCGAGGGCGGCGCGGGCGTGGCCGCTAAATAAGTCGACCTGGCTGGCGAAGCGGGCGATGCGTTGTTGTTCCAGGCCAAACGCCTTGATCACCCGCACCCCGCCGATGCCTTCAGCCAGGTCCTGGCTGACCTGGTCGTAGGCGGCGGCCACGGCGCGGTCCAGCGTGACCAAGCGATCGGTCTGTATCACGAACAGCCACAGCCCGGCGCCGGTCAGCAGCAGGGGTATCAGGCCCAGCAACGGGTCATACCAGCTCAACAGGCCAACGGCAGCGACCACCACCAGCGGCGTTTCGATGATCTGCCGCCAGAAGGTGATCAGCGCGTCGCGCACCTTGTCGGCATCGCGGGTGGTGCGGGTAACCAGTTCGCCCATTCCGTGTTGCCAGTGATACCCCAGGTGCAGGCGCTGCACCTGCAGGAGGATGCGTTCACGCAGGCGCGTGAGCAGGGCCTGGCTGAGTACCAGTGACAGCACGGCGGCGGCATATTGCAGCAGGCCACGGCCCAGGGCGATGGCCAGCAGCAACCACAGCCAGTGCCAGCCCACGCTGGCGTCCAGACTACCGTCGGCCAGGCGCTGCACGGCGCGGCCGGTGCTGACATCATCGACCGCATGGCCGATCAGCCACTGCTGCCAGGCCAGGCCGAGGTTGCCGGCGATATAAAGGGCGGTGACCAAGGCGAAGCGCCAAGGCATTTGGCGGTAGATGGCCAATGCCCGAAGGAGCGGGTGGTTCATGTAGATCACTCAAAGGGGGCTGCTTCGCAGCCCATCGCAGGCAAGCCAGCGCCCACAGTGATAGCAGTGCCCTTGAGCCTGTTGCCATCCTGAGAGCATTTCCTTAGGTAGCGCTGGCCTTGGGCCTGATGTGGTCCTGTGGGAGCTGGCTTGCCGGCGATTGGGCCGCATGGGGTTTTAACGGCGAGTAGCGCCCTGGGTTTCCTTGGCATTGAGCACCGCTGTGTACTCACCCGGGTCAGCCCCGTTCAGGTAGTAGTTGCCCACGTTGTGCAGCCGCCAGCGGATCGGGTCGTGGGTGGTGTGTACCCGGGCATTGCGCCAGAAGCGGTCGAGGTTCCACTTGCTCAGCGAAGCGCTGGCCCCCAGCAGCGAAAACAGATCACTGGAAATTTTTAGCGATGCGGCATCGGAATGTGCCCGGGCCGTTGCTACCGACAAGATCAGCTCATCCTGCAGCGCCTTGTTCTCCGGGTCGCGCTCGTGGTCGTCGAACACCCGCGCGGCCTCGCGCAACACCGACTCGGCGCCGCGTAGCGCCACGGCATACTCGCCAATCTGGCGAATCACATGCGGCTCGTCACTGGCGCGTTCGACGCCGCTCTCCACCCAGGCCCGGGCATGCTCGCGCAGGTACTCGACAGCCGCCTGCAAGGCGCCCGCAGCGATGCCGGTGTCGATGGCGGCGTGGAGGATTTGCGGGAAGGTCAGGCCGGTGCGTTTCATCGGCCCGCTGCGGCGGGTGAGGTAGCGCTCGTCGAGCACGATGTCGTCGAAGTTCACTGTGCCGCTCACCGAGTTCTGCTGGCCAAAGGCCTGCCAGTCATCGACCAGGGTCAGCCCTGGGGTGTCGCGGTGCAACAGCACGCCCACGCCACCGTCTTCGCTGGCGGCGGTCAGCGAGATCCATTCGGCCAGGTAGGAACCGGTGGAGTAGAACTTGCTGCCGTTGAGCACCCACTGGCCATCGGCGCGGCGCTCGACGCGGGTTTTGAGGGCGAACTTGTTCTTGCCACCGACTTCGGCCAAGGCGTTGCCGAAGCGCTTGCCGGCCAGCACGTCGGCAATCAGCCGGTCGCGCACGTCATCCGGGTAGCCGGCAAAGATACCGCGCAGCATCACGTTGTGAATCTGCAGCAGCTGGCCGACGCCGCCGTCGGCAGTGGAGACCAGGCGTACGGTTTCGACCACAGTCTGCACCGAGGCACCCAGGCCGCCGAACTGGGCGGGTACGGCGATCGCGGTCAGGCCGCTGCTGGACAACAGCTCTGCCTGGCGGCGGGGGAGTTGGCCGTTGTTGCTTGGGTCGGCGGCCAGTTCGGCGATGTGCGCGGCGACCTGGCGGGCGGTTTCGATGGCCTCGGCTTCGCTGGTCAGGCGGCGGGCGGGGGAGGGTTCTAGTGCACTCATTGAGGGGTCTCGGTTTGTCTGATGGGGCCAGTGCGCCTGCTTCGCGGGCTTGCCCGCTCCCACAGGACCTGCACCGCCCTTGAGGGTTGTGCTGGCCCTTGTGGGAGCGGGCATGCCCGCGAATGGCCACACCGCGGTCCGAACCCCTTGAGCAATATCTTTGCCACCCCTCTGTAGGCCCCATCCTGCGTGGCTTCCAAGACTGTTTGCTGCCCCAGCAACACACGCCCTGCTGATCTGGCAGCACCCCGCCCGCAATCCTGCTCCCAGCCCAGCAAACAGCGCCCGCAACCAAAGGCAAACTCCGTGTAAATCAGGGTCTCCAGCGGTTGGCACGCACACTGCAATGCTGCCTTCACGACGCCCAAGGAGCCACCCCATGACCCTCGCAACCCCCATCGCAAAACGCCTGGCAGACGACCCGTCCGCCCTGGAGCGTATCTGGTTCACCCGCTGCCCCGTGCCCACTGCCTCAGGCATCGCTTACAAGCTCGGCTGGCTGGAGCAGGAGTTCGCTGCCGACGGCCTGCCAGTCTCGACCCTGCAGGAGGCCCGCCAGCTTGGCCACCACCATTACGATCATCAGTTGCCCGGGCTGTTTCGTGAAGGCGGCAACGTGCCGGCGCTGGCCGCCCGTGCGGCCGGCTCGCCCAGCTGGTTGATCGGCCTGACCTGGATCGAGGAATGGCAGACCATTCTGGTCCGCCCGGATTCCGGCATTCGCAGCGCCGCCGACCTGCGTGGCAAGCGCCTGGCGCTGCCGGCCTGGGGCGATACCCGGCCTGGCAGCATTGCCCGTGCCATGAGCCTGCATGGGTACAAAGGCGCGCTGGCTTCGGCAGGCTTGCACCTGGATGACGTGCAACTGGTAGAGGTAGCGCTGCTCGACCAGGCCGGGGCCGCCACCCCGCAACTGGGCCTGCAACGGCTGTGGTCGGGGCTTGAGTACCTGGCACGCGGTGAAGTCGATGCGGTGTACGTGAAGGGCGCGGCCGCTGCCGATGCCGCGCGCCGGCTGGGGCTGGTGGTCGGCGTCGACCTCGACCTGCTGCCCGACCCGCGCCACCGCATCAACAACGGCACGCCGCGGCCAATCACCGTGCACCAGCGCCTGCTCGACAACCATTTCGACCTGGTGGTGCGTTTCCTTGCACAAACGCTGCGTGCCGCCGAGTGGGCAGCCGGCAACCGCGCCGCGCTCAACAGCATCCTCGAAGAAGAAACCCGCGCCGGCAGCCAAGGCGTAGCCGAGGCCTATCGCGGCGACTTCCACACCACCCTGGCCCCGGACCTGTCCGCGCAACGCCTGGCCTTCCTCGGCACGCAAAAGGATTTTCTGTACCTGCACGGCTTCCTCGAAGCCGATTTCGACATCGTCGACTGGGTCGACCCGCGGCCTCTGCAAGCTGCCCATGAACTGCTGGCCCAGCGCCGCGCCTGACCTGACTGGAGATTGAACATGACCGTACTGATCAACGAACGCCCCGTCACTGCCGAACTGCAAGCCTTCATCGACCAGGTGGTGGCCGAAGCCGAAGCGGCCTTCAGCGTATTTCGCGAAACCAACACCATCACCGCCAATGGCACCGTCGGCTTCATCGAGCGCGTGCCCGGTGAAGAGCTGCTGGTATCGGTGAACTACGGCGGGCCATGGAACCACCGCAAGCCGTTGCAGGCGACCGTCACTGATTTTTCCGGCAACGTCATCGTCGGCAAGGGCAAAGGTGGCCTGGGCCGCTACACCAAGCTTTTCCAGACCCATGCCGATGTCACCACCGTGTCACACGTGCACAGCCCGTACCTGGGTGCCTGGGCGCAAACCCACCGCACCTTGCCGTTTCACTACGTGCCGGTGCAGCGCTACCAGCTGGCCCGCGAGTTGCCGGTGTACATCGACCGGCGTCAGGCCGAGGTGGATTTCATCCTCGACAAAATTGCCGAGAACCCGTTCAACCTGGCGATCCTGGAAGCCAACGGCGGCTCCACCGTGTGGGGCAAGCAGGGGTTGCGCGCCACGGCGGAGTTCATCCTGTTGCTGGAAGAGGGGGCGCAAATTCAATTGCTGGCTGATGCCTTGGGTGGGTCGCGCCCTTACGGGCCAGGCGTGCTGACCCAGCAGTGGAAGATGAGCGGGTTGTATGAGCGCGCAACCGAGTTGGGCCTGGTGCCAGGCATCGACCGGCGCGGCTGATCTTTGGGGCGCTGTGCGCCCCTGCACTCCACCCAAAGATAAGGACCCCACCCAATGGCAGTAAAAATCCTCTGGTACCTCACCACCCCCGACGGCCCCTATCCCTGGGAACCCGAAGGCCGCTGGCACACCGATTTCGAACACCTCAAGCAACTGGCCATCGCCGCCGACCGCCTGGGCTTCTACGGCTCGCTGCTCGGTTCCAGCCCTAACGAAAGCCTGGCCGTGTCGGCAGCGTTGATCGACGCCACCAAGCGCCTGCGCTTCCTGGTCGCCCAGCACCCCGGCGAGCTGTCGCCGGCAGTGCTGGCCAAGTGGGCGCTCACCTTCGACCAGTTTTCCAACGGCCGCCTGCTATTCAACGTGGTCAACGGCAACGACGCAGGGTTAGCTACCCTGGGCGTGCATTACCCGCACGATGAACGCTACGATTTCAGCCTGGAGTACTGGCGCGCCTTCCAGGGTTTCTACGCAGGTGAAACTGCCGGTTACGATGGCCGCTACGTCAAGCTGTCACCACGCTCGCCAGCCGCTGCCCGTCACCCGCTGGGCGGTTGGCACCCACCGAAGCAAAAGCCCGGCGTACCGTTGTGGGGCGCAGGTACCTCGGCACCGGGCGTAGCCCACTCGGTGCAATTGCTGGATGTGTACCTGAGCTTCGCCGACACCCCGCAAAAGCTGGGCGACAAGTTCCGCCGGGTAGGTGCCGAGGCGGCGAAGATCGGCCGCGAGCTGACCTACGGCACCCGCCTGCAGGTGATCGTGCGCGAGACCGAGGAAGAAGCCTGGGCCCACGCGGAGCGCCTGTTGCAACGCACCTCGCTGGCCACCGCGCGCGCGGCCATCGAACGCCAGTTGCCTCCCGGCCAGACCTTCGACAGCTATGTCAGCGACGACCCGCGCATCCAACGCAACCTCGACAGCATCCGCGCCGGGCGCCTGCCCACGGCCCGCGAGCTGGAGATCTACCCCAACGTCTGGCTGGGCCCCAGCCTGTTCGGCTTCAACCTGCTCGGCCCGGCTGCCGGCACTTACCTGGTCGGCAGCGCCGCGCAGGTCGCCGAGCGCATCCGCGAGTACGAAGCCCAGGGCACGTCGGCGTTCATCCTGTCGGGCTTCCCGCTGATCGACGAGGCGCACCGGGTGGCCGACCTGCTGTTCCCGTTGCTGGACCTGGACCACGGCTTCGACGTACCGCGCCTGGGCGCGGCGAGCAAGCCGGTCGTGGCGCAACCGGCATAAGGAGAGGGTGATGAGCGAGCTGTTTTCGCGCCGGGTGTTTCTCGGCAACAGCCTGGCCGTCGGTGGCGGCCTGCTGCTCGGCGGCGGGCTGCTCAGCGGTTGCGACAGTGGCGTGCCGGCAGCCACCAGTGCGGCGTTGCCGGGCACGCCGGTGCGCGGTGGGCGCTTGCGCGTGGGTATTATCGACGGCGACCAGGCCGGCAACCTCGATGCGCACAAGCCGGTGGGCGGTGGCATCATTCGAGGTTGGGCGCTGTACGCCAAGTTCTGGGAATGGAATGCCGATGTCAGCACGCGCCTGGCACTGGCCGAGTTCGCCGAGCCGAATGCCGATGCCAGCGCCTGGACCATCCGCCTCAAGCCGGGGCTGGAGTTCCATCACGGCAAAAGCATCACTGCCGACGACATGCTGTTCTCGATCCTGCGCCTGACCAACCCGCAATTGGCATCGCCATTTGCCGGGCTGGTCGGCTCCATCGATCGCCAGGCCCTGCGCAAGCTGGACGAGCGCACTATAGAGATCCGTTTTAAACAGGGCCAAAGCTTCTACCCACTGGATGAAACGCTGATCAGCTTCGGCGGCATCGTGCCCACCGACTACCACCCGGTCAACAACCCGGTGGGCGCGGGGCCGTACCGGCTGAAAAGTTTCATCCCCGGCCAGCGCTCGCTCTACACTCGCTTTGAGAACTACTACAAGCCCAACCGCCCCTATGCGGACGAGCTGGAAATCATCGAATTCAAAGACCAGGTATCGCGTGCCGCCGCCCTGCGCGCCGGGCAGATCGACGTGGCCAGTGGCGTGCAGGCCGAGCACAGTGCGTTGCTCAAGGCCGACCCACGGCTGCGCCTGTATGCCTCGCCGACCACCTCGTTCACCGGCTTCAACCTGAACCTGGCCAAGGCACCGTTCCAAGATGTGCGTGTGCGCCAGGCGTTCCGTCTGCTGGCTGACCGCCAGGAGCTGGTGGCGCGTGGGCTCAATGGCTTTGGCCGGGTGGCCAACGACCTGTATTCGCCCCACGATCCCACCTACAACCACGGTATTGCCCAGCGCCCGTACGACCTCGACCAGGCCCGTTCCCTGCTGCGCCAGGCCGGGCAGCAGGACTTGCGCGTCGAACTCACCACCACGCCAGGCCCCGGCGTAAACGCTGCGCTGGTGTTTGCCCAGCAGGCGCTGAAGGCCGGGGTGCAAGTGAAGGTCAATCAGGTGGACGGGTCTGTCTTCAACGGCCCGCAACGTGAGCAATGGCAACTGTCGCCAGGCTCGACCCCGGCGCGCGGTTTTCTTGCCTCGGCGCTGCACAACGATGCGCCGCAGGCCATCTATAACCGCAGTAACTTCCATGATCCGCGCTTTACCGAACTCTACCAACAGGCCCTGGCCCAGCCCGACCTGGCGCAGCGCAAGGCCTTGGTGCATGAAGCGCAGGCCATCCAGCACGAACGTGGCGGGCTGCTGATCTGGGGCTTTTCCGACGTGCTCGATGCCGCGTCGGCCAAGGTGGGTGGCCTCACCCCGGAACAGACCACTTTTGCCTCCTGGCGCTTCGACGAACTCTGGTTGAACCCCAATGCCTGATACTCGACACACGCCCCGCACACCGGCCTGGCTGGCCTGGTTCATCGGCCGCCTCGGTTACGGGCTGCTGACGGCCTGGGTGATCAGCCTGGTGGTGTTCATTGCCACCCAGGCCCTGCCTTCCGACCCGGCGCGGGTGATCCTTGGCCCGGATGCGCCGCTGGAAAGCATCCTCACCCTGCAGCGCCAGCTGGGCCTCGACCAGCCGATCCTGGTGCAGTACCTGCGCTGGTTGTGCGCTGCGCTACGCGGGGACCTGGGGGTATCGCTGGATTCCCAGGTCCCGGTGGCGCAGCTGTTGTTCGGCCGCTTGGGCCACACCCTGGCCTTATTGGCCGGGGTGCTGGCGCTGGTGGTGCCGGTGGCCCTGTTGCTGGGCGTGAGCCTGGCCCTGCGCCGCGACAGCCGGCTGGACCGCTGGAGCCTGTCGGCGTTGATCCTGCTCAAGGCCACACCGGGCTTTCTGTTGGCCATCGGCCTGGTGCTGCTGTTCTCCATGCCCGGCATGGGCTGGTTGCCGGCGGTATCGATCCTCGACCCGCAGCTGCCGTTGTGGCGGCAGTGGCCGTCGCTGGTGCTGCCGGTGCTGGCCCTGAGCCTGACGGCACTGCCGTACCTCACGCGCATGGTGCGCGCTTCGATGATCGAGGCGCTGGAGTCCGAGTATGTGATTGCCGCGCGCCTGCGCGGTATCCCCGAGCGGCGCATTGTCTGGCGGCATACGTTACCCAATGCCCTGACCCCGGCCATTCAAGGCGTGGCGCTGACCCTGCGCACGCTGGTCGGTGGTGCGCTGCTGGCCGAGGTCATTTTCAGTTTCCCGGGCATTGGCACCGCGCTGAACGCGGCGATCCAGATGCGCGACCTGCCGATGATCCAGGGCGTGGTGCTGGTCATCACCCTGGCGGTGGTGCTGATCAACCTGTTGGCCGACCTGCTGACGGTATTGCTCACCCCCAAGCTGCGCACTGCACGCCGGGTGCGGATGATCCGCCGTGTCCGGCGTGGTATCCGCCCGTGGTGGCGCCGTGCACGCAGCACCCTGGCCCAGGAGGCGACCCATGATTGAATCGCGTTGGCTGGCCGACCCGCAGGTGCGGCGCGGCGCAGTGATCACGTTGCTGGTGGCACTGCTGGCAGCACTCGGCCCTTGGCTGGTGCCGCATGCGCCCACGGCAATGGTTGGGCCGGTGTATGGCCCGCCAGCTGCCGGGGCACCGCTGGGGCATGATTTTCTGGGCCATGACCTGCTGTCGCGGTTGCTCAGTGGCGGCCTGTCGGTGTTGTGGATGTCGGTGGCGGCGGCCACCCTCGCGTTACTGGTCGGCGGTAGCCTGGGCCTGTTGGCCGGGTTCTCGCGCAGGCGCCTGGACCAGGCCATCAGCTGGGCGGCCGACGTGTCGCTGGCGTTCCCGGACCTGATCCTGGTGCTGCTGATCGTGTCCATGCTCGGCCGGGCGCCGTGGCTGATCGTGTTGACCGTGGCCATCGCCTTCACCCCCGGCGTCATCCGCCTGGCCCGTGGCAGCGCGGTGGCGGTGGCGGGGCAGGAGTTCGTCGAGGCGGCGCAGATGATGGGTTACCCACGTTGGCGCATCCTCTTTCAGGAAATCCTGCCGAACATCCTCACGCCGCTGTTGGTGCACTTCGGCAACATGCTCACCTGGGCGGTGGGCATGCTGTCGGGCCTGAGTTTCCTGGGCTACGGGGTGGCGCCGCCTGCTGCGGACTGGGGCCTGATGATCAACGAAAACCAGGCAGGCCTGCTGGTACAGCCCTGGGCCGTACTGGCACCTGCCTTGCTCATCGGGGTGTTTGCCTATGGCACCAACATCCTGGCCGAAGGCATTGGCCGGGCCAGCGCACGGATAGGGGAGAAGCAGCCATGAACGTGCCGTTGAATGTTGCGAGTGAAGTGTTGCGGGTCAGTGACCTGCGGGTAGAACTGGCCGGGCAGGTCGATGTGCTGGCCGAAGTTTCTTTCAGCCTGGCGGCTGGGGAAATCGTTGGCCTGGTGGGCGAGTCCGGCTCGGGCAAGACCACGTTGGCCACCGCCTTGCTGCGCCATGCCCGGCAGGGGGCACGCATTGTGGGTGGGCAAGTAGTGGTGGCCGGGCAATCGCTGCTCGAACTGGAAGGTGAGGCGTTGCGCCTGGCCCGTGGCGGGTTGGTCGGTTACGTGGCCCAGGACCCGGCCACGGCGCTTAACCCCGCGCTGCGCATCGGTGCCTTGCTGGGTGAGACCCTGCTGGCGCATCAGCCTGCACTGTCGCGTGACGCCGTGCGCTTGCGTGTCGGCGAAACATTGCGGGATGTGGGCTTGCCCGATGAGGACGCCTTCCTGCGGCGTTTCCCGCATCAACTGTCTGGCGGGCAGCAACAGCGGGTCATGCTGGCCCTTGCGTTCGTCTTGAAACCGAAGCTAATCGTGCTTGATGAGCCCACCACCGCGCTGGACGTGACCACCCAGGCCCATGTGCTGCAAACCCTCAAGCGTCTGTGCCGTGGCCAGGGCGTGGCGGCACTGTACGTGACCCATGACCTGGCAGTGGTGCGTGACCTGGTCGACCGGGTGATGGTGATGTACGCCGGGCGGTTGGTGGAAGTGGCCGGGCGCGAGGTGCTGTTCCGCACGGCTGCGCACCCCTACACCCGCGCCTTGCTCGCCGCGATTCCCGACATAGCCCGGCGCCAGCCGTTGCAAGCGATTGCCGGGCATGCACCGGCACCCGGGCAGCGCCCGGATGGCTGTGCATTTGCGCCGCGCTGCGGCCGGCGCCGTGCCGAGTGTTCAGTGATTGCGCCGTCGCTACTGGCGCATGCAGACAGCCATCAGGTGGCGTGCCTGGTGCCAGCGCACGCACATGCGGCCGTGGGTGAGGTGCAGGCCGAAGCGCTGGCCGCCCCCGGCGACGTGCTGCTGGAGGTGCAGGGTCTGGATGTCGCCTATGACCGCCAGGTGCTGTTCGATGTGTCGCTGCAGGTGCGCCAGGGTGAATGCCTGGCATTGGTCGGTGAGTCCGGCTCGGGCAAGACCAGCCTGGCCCGAGCCATTGCCGGGCTGGGCGAGAACGTGCAGGGGCAAATGCGCTATGCCGGGAAACCCTTGGCTTTCGCTGCCCGGCAGCGTGATGCACGGTTGCGGCACCAGGTTCAGTATGTGTTCCAAAACCCTTACCGTGCACTCAACCCACGGCAGACGGTGGGACAAACCTTGAGTGCGCCCTTGGCGCACTTTTTTGGCGTGCGGGGTGCCGAGGCCCGGCAGCGGGTCGAAGCCGTGTTGTCGCGGGTGTCATTGCCGGCGCGAGTAGCCGACCTTTACCCGCAGGGGCTTTCCGGCGGCGAACGTCAGCGCGTGGCGATTGCCCGGGCGTTGATTTGTGAACCGAAGTTGCTGGTGTGTGACGAGATTACCTCGGCGCTGGATGTGTCGGTGCAGGCCTCGATTCTGGCCTTGCTGCGGCGCTTGCAGGGCGAGGGGCTGACGTTGCTGTTCGTGACCCACGACCTGGGCGTGGTACGGGCGATAGCCGACCGCGTGCTGGTGTTGCGCCAGGGGCGGGTGGTGGAGCAGGGCAGTGCCGGGCAGGTGCTGGAGCGGCCGGCGGACGCCTATACCCGCAACCTGGTGGCGCACTCGCCGAGCCTTGCCCGGTTTTGATGGTGGTTTGTCTGAAGAAGTTTGGCGCCTGGTGAGATCGAGCGCCACCCGCGCGGCGCTCGATCTCCCAGACAACAAACCTCTAAAACTGATAATCCACCTGCGCCAACAAGGTCCGCCCCGGCATCGGTTGCAGGAAGGTGTTGGTAGAGCCGGCCAGGCCACTGACGAAATTCAGCTCGTCGGTGACGTTGAGCATGCGCACCGTCACGCCCCATTGCGGCTGGCGGTAGTAAACGGCGAGGTCAAGGTTGTATTCGTCCGGCACTTTCACCGTCTTGCTCAGGTTCAGGTACCAGCTGCTGGTCCACCACCCCGACAATTCCACACCAAACCCTGAATCGAAGCGGTAGTCGACATAGCCGCCTGCGTTGTATTCGGGGATCTGCACCGCATCGAACTTGCCGGATGGCCGCTGGTTGAGGCTGTTGTTGTCGCCGAATACCGTGCCGTTGTCGGGGATGAACCCGGCCGAGGCGAACCCGGCCTGACTGGTGAACTCGTTGTAGGCGCTGATGCGGCTGAGATTAAGGCCACCCCGCAGGTGCTGGTCCTGGTAGCGCAGCGTTGCCTCCCAGCCTTTGACGATCAACCGGGCGATGTTGTTGTTGCTGTCCGGCGACTGGTCGCGGGCCTGCTTGTAGGCAGCGAGGGTGAGGAACAGCTGGTCGGGCACGGCCTCCACTTTCAAACCCACCTCATGCAACACGCTCAGGCTCTCGAAGGCCAGCGGGTTGAGCTGGTTGGCCCCCGTGCCGCTGCCCCAGCCCAGGCCGTTGGTGAAGAAGCCGGTGTTAACCGCCAGCGAGCGGTCGAAGGTGTAGTACAGCGTGCTGTTTTCCGTGGGTTTGACATAGGGGCTGACCTGCACCGAGAACAGCCGGTAGTTGTCCGAGTCCTTGCGTGGGTTGCCGCCGGGCAGCACGAAGGGGTTTTCGATACGGGCATCGATCCAGCTGCGGCTGGCGCCCACGTTCAGGCCCACGCGCTCGCCCAGGCGCAGGTTGTGCTGGCTGAACAGGGTCTTGGTGGTCCAGGTGCTGTCGGCGGTGTACGGCGCCACCGACTCGGCATACAGGCCATGCCCGGCCGGGTACATGGCCGGCAGGTTGAGCCAGCCGTAGTAGCTGGAGAACTGCGGCACGCCGGGTTGGCCGATCCACGCAGCGTTGCCGCCTGCGGGGTTGCGGCCGGTGAGCCCGAGCAGGTCACCTGGGTTTTTCAAGGTGGGGTCGAGGGTCAGGTCATAGGCGTTGATGGTGCTGCCGAAGCTGTTATTGGCGGCGATCGACTCGTTGCGCTCGCGGCGGTAGATCAGCCCGGTATTGCTGTCGTCGACCAGGGTCAGGTCGCCCAGCTGCCACTGGCCACGGGCGCGGAACTCGAAGCGGTTGTCGAAGATATCGTCCTTGCCTTGCACCTGAAACGCACCCACGGCATCGGTTGTGTCGGTGGAGTGCTGGTAAAAGGTGCTGTTGGCCAGGGTGATCGACGGGGTCAGGTCACCTTCGACGCGCAGTTGCGTGGTAAAGCGCCGTGAGCGGTTTTCATCCTGTGCACGCTGGCCAGTTTGTGACGACAACGAGGTCAGGCCATTGCCTGCCAACGACGGGTCGTAGACCCAGCCGCGCAGGCTGCCGGGGTTGTCCTGGGTATTGGGCGAAGCGCCCTGAAAGCTGCCGTCCACCACTGCGTACTGGCCCTGGGCATTGCGCTGGCGTTGCACCCAGCCGAGCACCTGGGCGTCGGCTGCGCCCGAGGACAGCACCGGCGACCACAGGGTGTTGCCGTTCTGGATGATCGGCGTGGCGTGGCCGGCGTAGTACTTGCCGTGGTCGACCAGGTCCTGGGTGGCGCGGTTCCAGCCGTGGGTGATGTTGTAGTCGTAGTAGTCGTCGTAGGCGGCATTCCAGTCCACCCGCACGTTGTCGTTGCGCCAGGCCAACGCGCCGTAGAAGGCGTCGAAGTTGTTCTCGACGTTGTCGTAGAAGTCTTCCTGGCGCTGGCGGGTGATGCTGACCCGGTAGGCCAGGTTGTCCGTGAGCGGGCCGGTGTTGTCGATGCTGAATTTGGTGGCATCGCGTGATTCGCCATCGGGGATCCAGCTGCCGATCTCACCGCTGAGCTTGGTGCGGAATCGGTTGAAGTCGGGTTTCTTGCTGAGGTAGTTGACGTAGCCGCCACTGCCGCTGACCGATCCATAGGTCACCGACGACGGCCCGGAGACGATGTCGGCGCCTTCGTAGGCGTTGAAGTTGGCGGGGTGGCGAACCCCGTAGGCGCGCTGGCCGTCCTGGAACACCTCGGTGTTCTGCCCGCGCATCTGCGGTGCGATCCCGGCGTTCTGGCCACCGCCTCGGGTGATGCCGGGGGCGTATTTGACCAGGTCGTCGGAACTGCGGATGGGGTCGTTGGCCAGCTGTTCGGCGTTGATCTGGGTGACCGAGCGCGGGGTGTCGAGCACCTTGGCTTCCAGGCCGCCATAGATCGAAGCGGGCGGGCGGGTGGGCAGGGCGTCGTCGTCGCTCTGCTCGGCCTGCACGGTGACGGTTTGCAGCTGGGTGTCCTCGGCGTGGGCCAATGACGTGCTGGTGGCCAGGATCGCCAGCGCAAGGGCACTGGGCTGGAATTTTGGGTGCAGCAAGGTAACGCGGGGCATTGGCTGGGCCTCGTTCGACAGTAGGAATTGGGAAAAGCGAGGGCGCAGCCGCGCCTGCGGTTATGGGTTGATGCGGTCTCAGTGGGAGGTGTATGGCGCTACAAAGTCAGGTTTTGAGCCACAAACTCTCGAACCGCCAGGTACTGAACAGCGACTGCTCTGCCTGCGCGCCACCCACGCGGGTGCTGACGCTGTCGAGCAGGTCGGCAAAACCCCAGATCAGCATGCCGCCACGCGCGTACTGGATGCGTTGCGCCCGGTGCACCAGCGCCTTGCGCTTTTCCAGGTCCGGTTGGGCCATGGCGGCGAGAAAAGCCTGGCTGAATTCGGGGTCGTTGAAGTGGGTCTTGTTGGCCACGGCGAACGGCGCGTCGGTATGAATCGCGCTGGCCAGGAACGGCGCGCCGATGCTGCCACCGGTGCTCAGGGTCCAGTCATCCCGCTGCGGGCCCTGGAAGGTAGCCAGGTCAACCTGGCGCACGTTGATCGTCACGCCGATGCGCCGGGCCTGCTCGGCCAGCACCAGTGCCGAAGCCAGCCCCGGCCCGGCCGTGGTCACCAGCTCCACCTGCAACTGCTCGTGGCCGGCTTCACGCAGCAGCTGCGCTGCACGCTGCGGATCATAGGGGCGTGGGCCAATGCTGTGGTCGAAGGTGGGGTCGAACGGTGCATACAGGTCATTGGCCACCCGGCCCTGGCCATTCAGCGCACGGCGCACCAGCTCGTCACGGTCGGCCAGCAGGCGGAACGCCTCGCGCACGCGCGGGTCATCGAACGGGGCCTTGGCGGTGTTCATGTCGAACGACAGCCAGTTGCCGCTCACCGACTTCAGCAGGCGCAACCGTGGGTCGGCCTGCAGCACCTGCAGGTGCTCGGTGGACATCACGTTGGCCATGTCGATCTGCCCGGCGCGCAGTGCCGCCAGGCGGCCAGTCTGGTCCTTGAAGTCGATGATCTCCAGTTCATCGGCGTAGGGCTTGCCGGGTTTGTAGTAGTTGTCGAAGCGGGTGAACAGCGAGCGCTGGCCCGGGGTGAAGCTTTTCAGTTTGTAAGGCCCGGCGCCGACCGGGTTGGTGACCGGGTGGTAGTCCACCGGCACGATGCCGCCGAAGTTGACCCAGGTCTCCGGCAGCGGCAGGTAGCTGCGGCCCTCGCGAAAGCTCAGGCGTACGGTGCGCTCGTCAAGCTTGACCAGGTTGTCGCGGTCCACCCAGTGCAGCAGCGCCGCGTAGGGCGAGGCCAGCTGAGGGTCGGTGAGGCGGCGGATGGAAAAGATCAGGTCATCGGCGTCGATGGTCTTGCCATGGTGGAACTCCAGCCCGGGCTTGAGGCGCAGGGTCCAGCTGCTGGCATCGGCGTTGGGCTCGGCGAACTCGGCCAGGGCCAGGCGCGGCTGCATCTGCTCGTCCCATTCCCACAGCTTGCTATACAGCGCAAAGCCCCGCACGATGCCGCTGCCGATGGGCTTGTGGGCGTCGAGGTTGCCGCTTTGGTTGCCGTCGATGATGCCTAAACGCAGCCGCCCGCCATGGCGCGGCTGGTCGGCCACGGCATGGCTCGGGCTGTCGGCGGGGCCGCAGCCGGCCAGCAAACCGCCGGCCAGTACGCCGGCGTGGCCAAGGAAGCTGCGCCGGCTCAGTGGGTAACCGTCCCTGGCCATGGCGTCAGGCTCCGGTGCTGGCGTGCAGTTGCACGGGTTCGGTTGCCGGGCGGGCAAGGGCTGCGCGCTGCGCATGGAAGTGCGGCAGGATGTGCTCGCCGATGCGGTAGGCCTCTTCCAGGTGCGGGTAGCCGGCCAGGAAGAACAGGTCGATGCCGATGCCGTGGTACTCGTGGATGCGCGCCACCACGTTGGTGTAGCTGCCTACCAGCGCGCAGCCCGGCGGTATACCGATGTAGCCGAAGCCGGTCCACACATTGGGGTGGATGAAGAAGTCGTCGAAGGCCTGTTGCTCGTCCTTGTCGTTGTAGCCATGTTCGTAGCTCAGCTTGCGTGCCGTGCGCAGGCCAGCGTGAGCCGCGCGGGCTTTGACCGTGCCGTTGGCCACGCCTTCGTCGAAGAAGCGCTTGGCCTCGGCCAACGCCGCCTCTTCAGTGTCGCGGGCAATGACGTCGATGGACAGGCCAAAACGGATATCGGTGCGTCCCCACTTCAGCGCGCGGGCGCGGATGTCGGCGATCAGCGCAGCGATCTCGTCCGGGTGTTCGGCGCGCATCAGGTAGAAGTCGGCGTGCTTGGCAGCAAATTCCCGCGCAGCCACCGACGAGCCGGCCGTGCAGATCAGCGGCAGTTCGGCCTTTTTCAGTGGGCCGCGAAGGCCGCCGCCTTCGGCACGGTAATAGGTGCCTTCGTAGTGGAACTGCTCGTTGTGCCAATAGCCGCGCACCACGTCCATGAATTCGGTGGCGCGAGCGTAGCGTTCGTCATGGCCCTCGAAGTCGCCGACCTGACGCTGGATGGCATCCGAGCCGCCGTTGATGATGTTCCACACCAGGCGGTTGCCGGTGGCGCGCTGGTAGGTCGCGGCCTGCTGCACGGCCACCCACGGGGTGTAATGGTAGGGCTGGAACGCGGTGACGAACTTCAGCGTGCGGGTTTCCCGGGCCAGTAGCGAGCACACCGTCCACGGTTCTTCGCCGGTCGGCGCATTGACCATCAGCGCGCCGCCGAAACCGTTGATTTCCGCCGCGCGGGCGATCTGGCCGAGGTAGTCGATAT
The DNA here is from genome assembly GCF_043106425.1 of Pseudomonas sp. FYR_2. Classification (NCBI taxonomy): domain Bacteria; kingdom Pseudomonadati; phylum Pseudomonadota; class Gammaproteobacteria; order Pseudomonadales; family Pseudomonadaceae; genus Pseudomonas; species Pseudomonas sp. FYR_2. The sequence continues at coordinate 39,675 of NZ_JBICMM010000026.1, read as the reverse complement.
AGGTGAAGTGATCACCTACGGCAAACCCCGACACCGCCCCGGTGCTAGCCCCGCCCGCATGCCAGTCGCCACGGTTGCGCGGGTCGCCGGGCAGGAACTGGGTTTCGCCGTGCAACGGCAGGCGGGTGAAGAATTCGATACTCATGGGGTGGCCTCCTTACTGGACGCTTGGGCTGCAATTGGGGGTGACCGGCTGGCCGCTGATGACCTGGCGGGCGAAGGGGATCGAGTCCTTCAGCGAGGCATTCACCGTTTCGCTGTGGCCCAAGCCCTTGTACAAGTGGCCTTGCACCACGGAGCCGGCCTTGCAGGCGTCCTGCATCAGCGCCACCTGGGTGGCGGCGGCGGGGGTCTTGTCTTCGGCGCCGGTGCCGATGAAGATTGGCTGGGCCAGCTTCAGGGTCGGGTACGACACCTGCGCCAGCCATGGTTTGAGCTTGTCGCCCTTGTAGTCTTTCTTGGCATTGGCCGGGGTCAGGCCGGTGCCGACCACGTCGCTGACCAGCGATGACAGGCAGCTGGTACGTGCCTGTTCGAACAACGGCAGGGCTTTGTCGGTGTAGAAGTCGCGTGGGTCGATGCTCGGGTCGTACTGCTGGGCCGCGAGCAGGGTGTAGAAACCATAGGCCAAGGCCGGGTCGACTTTGTCCTGGTCTTGCTCACCGACATTTTTCGCGCCGATGGTATAAATCACGCCAGTGCCGATGCTGCCCTTGACCCCCAGTTTGGGCGCATAGGTGGCCGCGTAAGCGCCAGCGGCAAACGCCCCGGCACCGCCCTGGGACTGGCCGATGATCAGCACTTTGTCGGCCAGCCCCGGTACGCCGGCCACAACGGCCTTGGCTGCATCGAGAATGCCGTAGGCGGCCATGCGGTTGTTCAGCAGCGGATGGCCACCGGGTACGCCCAGGCCCTGGTAGTCGGTGGCCACGATGGCGTAGCCTTCTTCGAGCCAGCGGTTGAGGTATTGCACGTCGCGGTAGCTGCGCCCGGCCCAGGACGGCGCGCAGATATCGGCCACGCCGACTGTGCCATGGCCCCAGCTGGCGACCGGCCAGCCACCTGCTGGCGCCTTGCCTTTGGGGATGAACAGCGCGCCGGACACCACCACTGGGGTCTTGCCGTCGATGCCGTCCAGCGAGGTGTAGAGGATGCGTTGGGCGCTGGCCGCGTTGGGCAGGCTCAAGGCCTGTTCCAGCGGCTCGCTGCGCAACAGTTTGCCGGGCGTGGCGGGGATGGCCTTGGTCCAGGTGTAGAAGGCTGACACGCGGCCATCGCCCTGTTGCGGGTCGGGCTTGGGTGCGTAGGTTTCGGCTGCCATGGCGCCGATGGACAAGGCCAGGGCGCTGAGGCCGAAGATGAGCGATGCAGGCAGATTCATGAGTCAGGGTCTCAAGGTTGTTGGCTAAGTTGAGCGTCTGATGACGGCCAGTAGTGGGTCAGTTGCAGGTCGATCAGGGCCTGGCGGGTGAAGCCCGTGGCCAGGTCGTGGGTGATGTCGTAGGGCGCGCGGATCAGGCGATTGGCCAGGGCATACTGGCCCAGCGCGTCGTAGTGGGCCTTGAGCTGGGCGTCGCTTTTCGGTGCCCAGCGCGCTTTCCACGCCACCGGGTCGTCCTGGTCGTCACGGCGCAATACGCTTTCGCTGACGCCCGCACGCGATGACAGCGCGTAGTACGCGTCGCGGTTCTGCTCCTGGGAGATCCACCAGGCCGCACGCACCCAGGCGGTGGCCACCAGTTGCGTCAGGTCGGCGTGCTCTTGAACGAAGCGGTCGGTGCCCCACAGGTCCGACACCAGCCGCCAGTCGTTGGCGCCTTGCTTGGTCGACCAGAGGATGCGTGCCACGCCTTTGTCTTCCAGGGCATAGGCTTCGTTGAGCAGCACGGCGGCGTCCACTTTGCCGGCGGACACCGCAGCGGCACCGACCTGCGGGTTGAGGTTGGCGATCTTGAAGTCGCTCAGTTGCAGGCCTTGGCTTTGCAGGAAGTTGCTGAAGGCGAACTCCCAAGGCCGGCCACGGTGCAGGGCCAGGCGTTTGCCCTTGAGGTCCTGGATGCTGCGGACCGTGGAAGTGCTTGGCACCACCAGGTAGATGTTGTTGCCGCTGCCACCGGGCACTACCAGTTTGCCCGGCACCTGGCCGGCCCCGGCGATCACCGAGGGCAGGTCGCCGCGCACGGCGAAGTCCAGGCTGTCGTTGCTGAAGCCTTCGTTGATCTGCGGCCCGGCGCCGGCATGGGGCAGGGCGGTCCATTGCAGTTTCACGCCGCGAGCGGCCAGTTGCTGTTCCAGCCAGCCTTCCTCGATCACCCGCCCGGGGATACCGCCGAACACCGGCGCACCACCTTGGGTGAAGGCGACAATGGCAATGCGCACTGCCGCCGGTTTCTCCGCCGCCAGTGCAGCCAGGCTGGTGAACAGGCCAAGCAGCAGGGTAAGGGCATGACGCCAGGGGTTGTTCATGTGCGGCTCCAGGCAAAGGTTTGACAGGCCTGGAGCGAAATGCATGCCAGCCATTTGAAAATGGCCTGCAGGCCAAGGTTGACGGGGCTTTGGATCAGGCGTTGCTGAAACGGGCAGGGGTTGGCTTGCTGAACGGCGTGCAGGGGAGTGCTGGCGGGTTGCTGCTGTAGCAGCAGTTGACTGTTGAAATATTGAATATTTCCAATTCGAATATATAAATACTAATTAATAATTTTTTGATCTAATTTGTTTCATGCACTATTGGCTGGCGCGTCAACTGCCAGGAATGCCCCCATGTCGCTGATCACCCACCCCAATGCCCGCGAGCTGACGAAGTCGGTACGTGCCACCGTGCTTGTGTTCAAGGATCCGCGCTCCCAGGAACTGCTCAGCCGTATCGAGCGCCTGGCGCCCAGCGAGGCCAATACCCTGATCATCGGCGAAACCGGCACCGGCAAGGAGCTGGTCGCCCGCCACATCCATCACCTCAGCCGCCGTGGGCGTGAGCCATTCGTGGCGGTGAACTGCGGTGCTTTTGCCGAAACCCTGGTGGAGAGCGAGCTGTTCGGCCACGAGAAAGGCGCGTTTACCGGTGCCACCAGCAACAAGGCCGGCTGGTTCGAGGCGGCCAATGGCGGCACGCTGTTTCTCGACGAAATCGGTGACCTGCCGCTGAACATGCAGGTGAAGTTGCTGCGGGTGCTGCAGGAGCGTGAAGTGGTGCGCCTGGGCTCACGCACGCCGATCCCGATCAACGTGCGGCTGGTGGCGGCAACCAACGTCAACCTGGCCGATGCGGTGGTGGCGGGGCATTTCCGCGAGGACCTGTTCTACCGCCTGCACGTCGCGACCATCCGGCTGCCGCCGCTGCGCGAGCGGCCGGGGGACATCCTGCCGTTGGCGGAATTTTTCATCGAAGAGCATTGCCGGCGTTTGGGGTACGAGCGCGCTTCGCTCAGCCCGGATGCCGAACGCAAACTGCTGGCGCATAGCTGGCCGGGCAACATTCGCGAGCTGGAGAACGCCATTCACCATGCGTTGCTGGTGTGCCGGTATCAGGTGGTGGCGCCAGCGGACTTGCACCTGGTCGATATGCGGCCACAGGTAGCGGCGCCCGTGCCACAGGCCTACTTGCCGGCAGCGAGTGCGGCCCCGCCCGACCTGGAAAGCGCATTGCTGGCGCTGTTCGAGCAGAATGTGCCAAACCTGTATGAGCATATCGAGGAGACAGTGTTCAGGGCGGCGTACCGCTATTGCCACGGTAATCAGTTGCAGACGGGGCGGTTGCTGAACATCAGCCGCAATATCGTGCGGGCGCGGCTGGAGAAGATAGGCGAACTGACAAAAGCATAGAGTGCTGACCTCATGGAAATGTTGTGGGAGCGAATGGCCGCACAGATCTCGGTTACGTGATGAACCGCACCTGGCTGTTGATCTTGTCGATCACCGCCCCGAACTCACGCACACGGTTCACTCAGAGGGGCTCCGGCATGCCAAGGTCCTGCCACCACCGGCCATGTACACATCGACAATGCAGTGATCGGCATCAGGGATGATCTCCCAGTCCAGCCACGGGATTTTCGAACCGGTGTTGGTGCCGGTGTTCTTCTCGATGAAGGTTCCCACTGCGTTGTGGCGCAACGGCCCCTGAATGGTGGCTTCCTTGGTGGCGTTTTCGAGGATGCCTTCCATCTCACCCAGCAGCGGGAAGCGTGCGCCGGCATGTAGTGCCGTAAACAACGCACAATGAATTGAATACGATGCATTTTTAAGGTTTTTCTATTTTTGCACTGTATTCGATGCACTAAAGAATGAATGAACTAGGCAATCTGATAAAAAAACTGCGTAAGGAGGCTGGCCTGTCACAGGCACAACTTGCGCAGCGGCATGGTATGAGCCGGGCGACCATCTCGGGCATCGAGAACAACACGATTCCCGAAGTCGGGATCCGCAAGGTCGCCGCAATCCTTGAGGGCCTGGGGTACGAGTTGACGGCAACGCCCAGGCGTCGGCGCAAGACCCTTGACGAGTTGAAGGCCGGGGGTATCCATGACCAGCCAGCGTGATCGTTTGTACATTGGCGCCAGCGGTGAGGCTGTCGGAACATTTGGCCGCAGCGAGGATAACCTGCGTGATTCGGTCTTTGTTTACAACGCGGCGGTCACTGAGGAACAGGCTGTTTCCCTGACGATGCCGGTGCGCCTTGAAAGCTACACGTGGGAGTACGGCATACACCCACTGTTCGAAATGCATATCCCGGAAGGGCACCTCAAAGAGGAATTGATGCGCCGTTTCAGCAAGTCGGTGCGGGGTTTTGACGATTTTGCCCTGCTGGGGATTGTCGGTCCGCACCAGCTTGGCCGCATCAGTACTGCCCAACAAGCCAGCGACCAGCCGTTACCTGGCATCAACCTCGCCAATCTGCTTATACACGACGGTGCCAAAGAGCTGTTCAATGACCTCATGAGTACCTACGCGATCTACTCTGGGGTATCGGGTGTTCAGCCCAAGGTGCTGGTGCGCGATATCGACGAACCTGGCGCCGAAGGTGGCCGGTTCACGCATCGCGGTGCTACGCACTTAGTAAAAGCGTTCAATGAAGCGGAGTTTCCCCAGTTGGCCGCCAACGAGTTTTTCTGCATGCGGGCGGCCTTGCACTGTGGCCTTGAAGTACCAGAATTTCAACTGAGCCAGCATGGGCAATTTCTGGTTGTGAAGCGCTTCGATATCGGCTGCGACGGCTACCTCGGGTTTGAAGACATGTGTGTGCTGTCCGGGTGGGGGACGCGCAAGAAGTACGACGGCAGTTACCAAGGCTGCGCGCAACTGATCAAGCTTTATGTCACCCCCGGCCGGGTACCGGACGCGCTGGAAAGCTTCTTCACGCTGGTAGCGCTTTGTGCGGGCATCCAGAACGGCGATGCTCACTTGAAGAACTTCGGCCTGCTGTACGAGAACTGTGCGCAAGATGCCGACATCCGGCTTGCACCCGCTTACGATCTGGTGACCACGACGGTGTACAACAGCCATGACATCATGGGGCTGTTGCTGGGCGGCTCCAAGGCCTGGCCCGAACGCAAGATGCTGGTGCAGTTCGGGCGCACCGCCTGCAACCTTACGCAATTGCGCTGCGATGAGTTGCTCAACAGAGTCGAAGTCGGCATCAACCGTGCGATGGCGGAGCTATCAGATTATCGCAACAGCCATCCGGCATTTGAGTGCATAGGGGAGAAGATGGCCGCAGCGTGGGCCCAGGGCATGAACAGAAGTATTGGGGCCTAGGGTTTCCGATTTGGCCACGCGTTATACTCCGCGCCATTTTGCCAATGGCCGGAGTACGCTATGCGCCAGGTTTTGCTCATCGTCGATGTCCAGTCCACCTTCAGCCCGCCCGAGTGGCTGGTCGATGGTTTGCGGCGGTTGTCAGCGAATATCCCTACCATTGCCTCGGTCGAGCTGCATGACGAACAGGTCACACCGTTCGAGCGGCAACTCGGCTGGCACCCGGCGGCTGAGGACGAGAGCCTGGTCGAGGCCGACCAGGTCTTTATCAAGCATGGCTACGGGCAGAGCGCCGAAGCTATCGCGTACATTCGGCAGCTGGGTGTAGAGCGGGTGCTGGTGTGCGGGCTGCAGACCGAAACCTGCGTGCTGGCCGCTGGCTTTGCCCTGTTCGATGCGGGGCTGACGCCTACCCTGGTGACGGACATGACCGTAGGCTCTTCGCTGGACCGTTCGGGCAAGCTGGGCATCGCGTTGTGGCAGCATCACTTCCGCCAAGTCACCACCTCGGTAGAAGTACTGGCCGAACTGGCCGGACAGGCCTGACGAATGGAATCACTTTGCCACCAATGGGCGCCAATGAGTATCATTGTCGATTGTTGCCCGTTGATCGAGAAGGATCTCCATGCTGAAAAAGCCTTACCTGGCAGCTGTCCTGCTGCCTGTTGCAATGCTCTGGGGCAGCCTTGCCCATGCCTTTACCGATGGCATTGACCGTTCTGTCACCCTGGAAAAGACCGCGCAGACATTCGTGGTGCAGAAGGACGGTAGCTACCGTGTGGACGTAGACAGCGTCATGCTGATCAACGAAGAGCGCGCCATCAAGGCCAATGCCGAACAGCCGTTAAGCTACAACCGTTCGTTAGAAACGCTGGAGGTGCTGGAGGCGTACACGCAAAAGCCCGACGGCCGCAAGGTGCAGGTGGATGCCGCGCACATCAAGGAGCAGCAGGAGCGCGCCTCTGCGCAGGCGCCGATGTTCCAGGACTCGGTCAACAAGGTGGTCATCTTCCCCGAGGTGGCGGTGGGCGACCGGCTGGTGCTGCGTTATCAACGTAACCGCACGACACCGCTGTTCCCAGGGCACTTCGAAGACATTACTGCGCCGCCGTTTCACCCGGTCGGGCAGTTTTCGCTGACCTATGACTTGCCGCAGGATATGCCGCTGCAGACCGATGCCCGCGGTTTCGAGGCATCGTCACCTGCCACCGGGCAAGGGCGCACGGTTCATCGCTGGGACTATGTGCCGGCTGCGCGGGCGCGGATCGAGACCGGGGCGGTGTCGTACCTGGACTACGGCTACTACCTGGCGGTGTCGACCTTCTCCGGCTTCAAGGATTTCGCCCAGGCGTATCAGGCCAGGGCTACGGTCGAGGTCACCCCACCGATCAACGATCTGGCGAAGCGCCTGACAGCGGGGTTGCCCACTGCGCGGGAAAAGGCGCTTGTCCTCAGTGACTGGGTGCGCGAGAACATCCGCTATGTGGCGGTGTATGTCGGTGCTGGCGGGGTAGTGCCGCATGCCGCGCAAACCGTGCTGGACAACCGCTACGGTGACTGCAAGGACCATGTCGCGTTACTGGAAGCGCTGTTGAGCGCGGCGGGTCTCAAGAGCACACCTGCGCTGGTGAACCAGGGAAATGCCTACGTGTTTCCCAAAGTGCCGACCTTGGGTGTACTGAACCATGTGATCACCTATGTGCCGAGCCTGGACCTGTACCTCGACTCGACCGACCCGTCGATAGCAGCGGGTTACCTGCCGCTGACCGTGCTGAACAAGCGTGTGCTGCTGACGGCCACCGGCGAGTTTGGCAAAACCCCGGCCATGCAGCTGAACCAGGTTTCCAGTGACTTGTTGTTCAAGGTAAAGGCTGATGGCGCCGCCGACTTCACCCACGTGTCGACGGTAAAGGGATGGGCCAGCGAGATGAGCCGCTTTGGCGTGAAACTGATGAAGCCGGCAGACCGCGACATGCTGGTGCAAAGAGTACTGGCTGCTTATGGCCAGCGTGGCAGTGGTTCGTTCAAGGTTGCACCGCCTGCTGCCAACGGCGACTTTGTCAGCACCGTGGACGGGCACACGGAAAACCTGGTCAACCTGCCAGGGCCAGTGGGCGTGGCGACCCTGACCAGCCTGGCGGGCGGTATTTCGCAGAGCGTGTACAGCTTCACGCTGGAGAAGGAACGCAGCCAGCGCTTCGTGTGCATTTCCAACGACGTGGTGGAAACTTCGCGCTTCGAGTTCCCGGCCCAGGTCAATGTACTGGCGATTCCCAAACCTGTGAAGTTGCAGGAGGGCAACGTCGACTACAGCGCTCGCTACACCCAGGAGGGCAATGCGGTGGTGGTGGAGCGGCGTTTCAGGTTCAGCCGGCCGGACCTGGTATGTACGCCTGAGGATTTCATGGCCATGAAACCGGCGCTGGAGGCGATGGTCCGCGACCTGCAGAGCCAGATCATCGTGCAGGCGGGGTAAACCGTTTGAGCAACTGGGGCTGCGCAGCAGCCCCCGGGTGCGTCAGCTCAAGCGGAGGTGGCGCGCTCGGCCGCATCTGCTCTGCGGGCCGGGTCCTGCTTGTTCCTGCGGGTGAGTAGAAGGCGCAACAGGGTATTCCAGCAGTACGCCACAAGCACTCCGCCGGCCAGTGCCAGGGTTACCTCGAACAGAGGATGATTGAAAATACGGTCTGCCAGCGACTGGAACTGGAAATGCGTCAGGTAGATATACAAGGTTGACGAGGCAATCAACGCCCCTGCCCGCGCCACTAGGGCAGGCACTGGCACCGAGCGCACCCAGATCAGGGTCAGCATCGCCGGTAGGGCAATGTCGATATAGCGCGAGAACGCCTGCCAGCCCACGCCAGCAATTGCCATCAGGTCCAGCTCGCCGACCACCAGCACCGCCACCGCGCTGGCCACCCATTTACGCGCGGTAGTGTCGGCATGGTGCACCGCCATGCCCAACACCATGACGGCCAGGAAGTGCTGGGGTACCCGGTTGAACAGCGCACCGGCGTCGAACACGAAGCGGCTGACCAGCACATCCACTGCCACCAGCGCACAGGTCGCAATGATCAGGTAGCGGAACGGGTCGGCAAGGACCACCTGGCGTACACGCCGGATCGACAACACCAGGCCGATGATCAGGATCATCTGTACCAGCACTTCGATGTACCAGTAATTGAACACACTGACCTCGCTGGCCGGGAACCAGTTGGAAACCAGCAGCAGCGATTGCCAATGCAGATGGTCGAACACCAGCTGGATCAGCGCGGTGTACAGCACCGTTGGCACCACGATGGCTGCCAGCGACCTGAGCAGTGTGCGCGCATCGCCACGTTCCTCAATGGCCTTGAGCTGGAACCGCGCCAGGCTGATGCCGGAAACCAGGAACAGCACCGACGTTTCGCCCACGATCAGCCAGTGGTCGAGCACGCTCAGGTGGCCGACCACGATCAGGATGATGGCGAGCATGCGCACGAACACCGGCATTTCCATCACCCGCCAAGGGCCCTTGGGCGGTGCACTCAGCTCGGCCAGCTGGCACACCGGCAGGGTTTCCCAACGTTCCGGGAGGTGACCGATCAGCTCCTCCAGCACACGTGAGGCCTGCACGAACGACAGCGAGTCGCCGCCCAGCTCGACGAAACTCAACCTGGCGTCCAGGCGTGGCACCTGGAGGATGCGCGCCCAGGCGGTGCTCAGCTTTTCCGCCAGTGGGGACAGGAGCACGTTGGCCGTGTCGTCAAAGGGCGCAGGCAGGGCGCGTTTGTCGAGCTTGCCGTTTGGGGTGAGCGGCAGGGCATCGAGGAACACGAAAAGCGCCGGCACCATGTAGTCCGGCAGTTGGCCGCTGAGCGCCTGGCGCAGTTCATCGGCGGTGGTGGGCTTGCGGCTGACGCAATAGGCAACCAGACGGATCGAGGCGCTGTCGTGATTGGCCACGACCACGCATTGCCCGATGTGTGGGTGGCGGGTGATGGCGTTTTCGATTTCCGCCAGCTCGATGCGATGGCCGCGGATTTTCACCTGGCTGTCGCCGCGTCCCAGAAAACGGGCGCTGCCATCGGCCAGGTAGGTGCCCAGGTCACCCGTGCGGTAGCAGCGGTCGCTTGGGTCGCCGGTGAACGGGTTGGTGACGAACTTGGCCTCGGTCAGTGCCGGGTCGCCCCAGTAGCCCTGGGACAGGTACGGGCTGCGGATCAGGATTTCGCCCGTTTCCCCTTCGCTGACCAACTGGTTGGCCGGGTTGACCACCAGCAACTGTGCATTGGCGATGCCCTTGCCCAACGGGACACGCGCATTGTCGGCGTGCGGATCAAGCGTATGGAAGGCCATTGCTTGGGGGGTTTCGGTGGTGCCGTAGAAGTTCACGTTGACGGCGTTGGGCGCAATGGCGCGGATCTGTTGGTACAGCGCCGGGCTGAGCGCATCGCCGCCCCAGAACAGGAAGCGTAGCCGGTCGAGTACCTGGCCATTCAGGTGTGCGCCGGTTTCGATCAGCTTGCCCAGTGGCGGGGTGAGGTGGATCACGCTCACGTTGTGCTGGTGAATCCAGTTGGCCAGCCGGGACGGGTCGGTCAGGGTTGACTGGGCAGGGCAGGCGATGGTCGCGCCAATCGACAGAGGCGTGAACACGTCGCGGTACACCGGGTCGTGGCCCAGGCCGGAAAGCAGGGAGAAGGTGTCGGCCTGGGTGAAGCCATGCTGGCGTACATGCCAGTCGATGAAGTGCACCAGCGGCGCGTGATGGGTGACGATGCCCTTGGGCTCGCCGGTGCTGCCCGAGGTGAAGGTGATGTAGGCGGGGTGTTCGGGGTTTACGACGGGCAGCGCCACAGGCAGGTTGGGGAAGGCTTGCAGTGCGTCTGCGGGGGCTTGCGGCACCGTAACGACAAGAGAGCCGTCGCTATCGACGGTTGCCTCGCCACAGCGCAGGACCACGGCCGGCCCCAATGTGCGGACGATCTGTGCAACACGCGCAGGCGGGTAGGCGGCGTCGGCCACGGTAAAGGCCAGGCCAGCCCGCAGGCAGCCGAGCATGGCGTATACCAGGGCGGCGCTGCGGCTGGCGACGATGACCACACGATCGGTGCCGCTGGCAGCGTTTTCTACCAGATAGGCGGCAACGCCCTGGCTGATCTGCGCGAGTTGTGCATAGCTGCAGGTGGTGTACTGGGCGATGATGGCGGTGGCATCCGGGCAGCGACCGGCCTGCTCGAGGAACGCGTGGTGAATAGGCTGCTCGGCACGGTACTCCAGGCACAGCGTCGGGTTCGGGCGCAGGTCCGGCATGATGGGTAAGGGCTCCACATGAACGTTGGGGCTGGCTGGTAGCACAACGCTAGTGCAGGGTGGCTGATGGCGCCAATGTCGCGCGATAGCCGGGCGCGTGTCCTGCACAAAACCTGAAAGGTTGCGCGATCATTTCTCTGCATTGAACGCACTAATTTTCCCGCAGCGCCCTACGTCTACTTGAAAGCCCCCCTGCACCACGTGCACAGCGGCATCCATCATTCAAGGAGACAGACAATGACTTCCGTTTTCGACCGCGACGATATCCAGTTTCAGGTAGTGGTCAACCACGAAGAGCAATACTCGATCTGGCCCGACTACAAGGCCATCCCCAACGGCTGGCGTGCCGTGGGCAAGAGCGGCCTGAAGAAGGAATGCCTGGCCTACATCGATGAGGTCTGGACCGACATGCGGCCACTGAGCCTGCGCAAGAAAATGGCCGAAGCCGCCGCCCAGTGACCGCACTGAACCTGCTGTGCCTGCCGTATTCCGGGGCCAGCGCCATGGTTTACAGCCGCTGGCGGCGCAAGCTGCCGGCGTGGCTGCAGGTGCGCCCGGTGGAGCTGCCCGGGCGTGGCGCACGCCTGGCCGAGCCGTTGCACACCGACATGCAGGCGCTGGCCCGGCAACTGGCCGCCGAGCAGCGCCTGGCGGCCAATGGGCCCTATGCGTTGCTTGGCCATAGCCTGGGGGCGTTGCTGGCCTTCGAGCTGGCTCATGAACTGCAAGCGCTGGGCTGTCCGTCGCCACTGGCATTGTTTGCCTGCGGTACCGCAGCGCCGACCCGGCGCGAGGATTACGATGGCAAGGACTGGCGCGAGCCCAAGAGCGACGCCGAGCTGATGAGCGAGTTACGCGAGCTTCAGGGTACGCCCGAGGAAGTGCTGGCCAACGCCGAGCTGATGAGCCTGACCTTGCCGATCTTGCGCGCGGATTTTCTGCTTTGTGGTACTTACGCCTACCGTCAGCGGCCGGCCCTGCAGTGCCCGCTGCACGTGCTGGGCGGCGCGGACGACCGGGCCAGCGAAGAGCAGTTGCAGGCCTGGCGCAAGGAAACCCAGGGTGACTTCTCGCTGCAGATGTTCCCGGGTGGCCACTTCTTCATCCATGAGCACGAAGACCCCGTGCTCGACGCGTTGACCGCAGCACTGCAGCCGCTTCGGCTGTCTGCCTGATTGACGTTGCCGCTTGCCTGGGGGAGGCTAGGCCTTTTTCCAGGCAAGGGGCAGACAATGCTGATCGATCCACACAAGGCCGCACTGCTGGTCGGTGAACAGCCCTGAACGGCCGGTTACTGGGTGCCGGGTTGATGGCCCTGGCTCTGCTGCAAGGCTGCGTCGGGCACCGTGAGGAAGCGCCCGAGGCGGACCCGGCCAAGGTCCGTGCGCAACTGTTGCGGCTACTGCCGGCCCAGACCAAGGACCGCGAGGGCTGGGCCAGGGACATTCAGGTGGCGTTCGAAACCCAGCGCATTACCCCAAGCAAAAGCAACCTGTGCGCGGTGCTGGCCGTGACTGAACAGGAATCCACTTTCAGCGCCGACCCGCAGGTACCCAACCTGGGGCGGATCGCGCGCGAGGAAATCGACCGCCGTGCCGCGCGCCTGCATATCCCCAAATTGTTGGTCGACGGTGCGCTGAAGACACCCTCGGGCAACGGCCAAAGCTACCAGCAGCGCTTGCAGGCGGTGCGCAGCGAGAAGCAGTTGAGCGAGCTGTACGACGAGGTGATAGCCCGTGTGCCGTTGGGCAAGACGTTACTGGGCGGGCTCAACCCGGTGCATACCGGTGGTCCGATGCAGGTCAGCATCGATTTTGCCGAAAAGCACGCGCAGGGCTACCCCTACAGCCACGATGGCAGTATTCGCCAGGAGGTATTCAGCCGGCGTGGCGGCATGTACTTCGGTATTGCCCACCTGTTGGGCTACCCGGTCAACTACGAGCGCCAGCTTTACCGTTTTGCCGACTTCAACGCCGGTTGGTACGCCAGCCGTAACGCGGCCTTCCAGGCGGCACTGAGCAAGGCGACTGGCGTGACGCTGGCTTTGGATGGCGACCTTATTGCGCCGGGGGCGATCATGCCGGGGAGCACTGAACTGGCTGCGCGCAAGCTGGGGGTGAAGCTGGGGCTGCGTAATCCGCAGATTCGCAGCCAGCTGGAAGAGGGCGACCGTTTGGCGTTCGAGGACAGCAAGCTGTACAGCGGGGCATTTGCCTTGGCAGATGCCAAGGCTGGCAAGCCGGTGCCACGGGCGGTGTTGCCTGGGATCGAGCTGAAGAGCCCGAAGATCACCCGCAAGCTTACCACGGCGTGGTTTGCCGGGCGAGTGGATGAGCGCTACCAGCGGTGCATGAAACGGTAGCATTGTGTTGCCTGTACCGGCCTCTTCGCGGGCTTGCCCGCGAAGAGGCCGGTACAGGCGAGATCAGCTCTCGCCCAGTGCCCCAACCACCTGGTCGACACTGGCCTTCAAACCGGCAAACGCATCCTCAGGGTCACTCTGCACCACCACCAGCTTCGCCCCGGCAGCCTTGATCACCTCGGCCACCGCCGCGTCCGGTTGCCGATGGTCCAGCACCAGTGCCACATCCTGCGCTTTCAGGTTCTCTCCCAGCGCCTGGAGCGCGGCAGCGCCCCATTCGGTCGGCAGCGCTTGCTCCACCACATCCAGGTTCAAGCCGCTGGCCAGGTAACCCAACCGCTCGGACAAGCTCACCACCGTCAGGTTGTCGACCTTGGCCAGGCGCGTCTGGCTGCTGGCCGATAGCTCAAGCAACTGGCGCTTGAGCCCTGCTAGGTTGCCCTGGATCTTCGCCTTGTCGTCCGGTGCCAGCCGTTCCAGGTCATTGGCTACCACATCGGCCATGCGCCCGAGGTTGGTCGGGTTGAGCCAGGGGTAGGTGCCGTAGGCATCATCACCTGTGACCGCAATGCCGGGCAGCGCGCCATCCACCGGGCGTGCGGCATCGATTTCGACGATGCGGATGTTGCTGCGTCGGGCCATCGGGTACAGCGGGTCGTCACGCCAGATCGAGCGTACACCGATCACCGCGTCGGCCTGCTTTGCGGCTTTCTCCAGGCTGGGGCCACCGCGCGAGCTGAAATACGACGGCTGGCGGCTGGCCGGCAGGTTGGCCGGTGCCGCCCGTTTGAGTTGCACCGCCGTGCCGTCAAGCAGGGCGCTGGCCAGGCTGTGGGTGATGGGCAGGGTGGTCAGCACTTGCGTGGCAAAAGACAGCGACGGCAGGCCGGACAAGGCCAGCGCCAGGGTCAGGCGTTTCAGGTTCATGCCGGGTTTCCTTGCAGGCGTGGGACGAGGGCGCGGGCCAGGGCGGCCAGGGCAAAGCAGATGCCGGCGACCAGGATGATCGCGGCGCCCGACGGTACGGGCAGGTCGAAGACGATCGGCAGCAGGATGCCGAGCAGCGTGCTCAAGGTGGCGATCAGTACCGAGACGAAGAAAAACCCCTTGAGCGACTGGCTGACCAGGCGTGCAGCCGCAGCGGGGATGACCAGCAATGCACCGACCAGAATGGCCCCGATCACCTTCACTGCGGCCACGGTCACCAGGGTCACCAGCACCACGAACAGGTAATCCAGGGTTTTCACCGGCACCCCGCGCACGGCCGCCAGTTGCGGGTTGAAACTGGCCAGCATGATGCGGTTGTACAGCGGCACGGCCAGAGCCAGCACCAGTACTGCGACGATACCCAGCACCACCAGGTCCTGGCCGCTGACGGTCAGCACCGAGCCGAACAGCACGTTTTCGAGGATGTGCACGTTGATCTTGCCGGCCAGCATCAGCAGCAGGCTGGCGCCCAGCGCCAGCGACACCGACAGGAACACGCCGATCAGCGTGTCGGGTGATAGACCGGTGCGGTTGCGCAGGAAGTTGAGCAGGATGCCGAACAGCAGGCAGTAGCCGAACAGGCTGCCATAAGGACCGGTGTAGGGCTCACCAAGCAGGATGCCGATGGCTACCCCGGTCAGTGCAGCATGGCCCACGGCTTCGGAAAAGAACGCAAAGCGCTTGACCACCACCAGGGTGCCCAGGCCGCCCAGTACCGGGCCAATCATCAGGCCAGCCAGCAAGGCATTGACCACGAAGCCGTAGGCCAGAGCCTCAGGCAAGTAACCAGCCGTGGCCCAGTCCTGGACCAGTTGGCGAAAGGCTTCAAAACTCATGAGGCAAGGCTCTCGCTACGCGGGTGAACAGAGAACAGGCCAAGCAGGCGCTCTGGTGTGAGGGCCTGGGCCGGCGGGGCATCGAACAACACCTGGCGGCTCAGGCCAGTGACCCGGTCGGCCAGGCGCAGCACGGCCTCCAGGTCGTGTTCTATCCACAGCACTGTGGTGCCGGCCTGGCGCCAGCCCTGCAGTAACTGCTCGAACACCTGGATACCGGCTTCATCGAGGGCAGACATGGGCTCGTCCAGTACCAGCAATTGCGGCTCGGGGATCAGGCCTTGGGCCAACAGCACACGCTGGCGTTCGCCGCCAGACAAGGCGCCCATGCGCCGTTTGCGCTTGTCGAGCATGCCGACCCGCGCCAAGGCCGCATCGATGGCCGGCTGCACGCGGCGCGACAAGCCGAGAAACGCCGGGCGCCGCTGGCACATGGCAGCCATGAAGTCATCTACGGTCATTGGCAGGCCGCGGTCGAACTCCAGCGCTTGTGGCACATAACCGATCACCTCGCGCTCACCCGGCCAATGCAGGGTCAGTTGGCCCTGGTGTGGCATTTGCCCGAGCAGGGTCTTGATCAGTGAACTCTTGCCGCCGCCGTTGGGGCCGACGATGGCATGCACGCTCCCGGCAGCAACGCCGAAGCTGACGTGTTCAAGGATGCGTGTACGGCCCAGGGTGAGGTCGACGTCGGCGAACTCGATGCGTGGCCCACAGGCCTTCACCAGGTTGGCGGCGACGGTCATGCGCGATTCTCCTGGATGGCGCGCACCACGGTGTCGAGGTTGCGCTTCATCTCCACTTCGTACTTATCTTTGGTGTATTCACCGTAGGAAATGTGCGTCAGCGGGTACAGGCGTACGCCGGATTCACGTTGGATGGTTTCGACATAGGCGGACGGGAAGTCCATTTCCGAGAAGATCACCTTCACATCCAGGGCTTTGAGCTGGTCGATGGTCTTTTTCAGCTGGGCCGGGCTGGGCTCGATGCCGTGGGCCGGTTCGACCACGGCGGTCACCTCCAGGCCGAAGTCGCGCACCAGGTAGTCGTAGGCGGCATGGATGGTGGCAACCCGGAAGGTGGCGCTGGGCGCTTCGGTTACCTTGGCCAGCGCCTCGGCACGCAGGGCGCGCAGGCGTTTGGCATAGGCGCGGGCGTTTTGCGTATACAACTTGGCGTTGTCCGGGTCGAGCTTGCCCAGTTCGCGGGCGATGTTGTTGACCTGGGCGATGGTGGTGCTGATGGACAGGAAGGTGTGCGGGTTGACCACCTTGCCGGCGCCGCGCGCTGCAATGCCCGTGGCTGCCAGCAACGGTACGTTCTGGTTGGCCTCGATAGTTGCGATGCCGGGTTTTTCGCTGGCGGCAATCATGCGGTCGGCAAAGTCGTCATGGCCGACACCGTTGAGCACCACCACGTCCAGCGTGCCGATGCGCTTGATGTCCTCGGCCCGTGGCTCGTAGGCGTGCGGGTTGAAGCCCGCCGGAATCAGCGGCACCACTTCGGCCTTGTCGCCGACGATGTTGGTCACATAGCTGTAGTAGGGGTGCAGGGTGATGCCAATACGCAGGGGCTTGCCGTTATCGGCCAGGGCCAGTGCCGGCAGGGCAAAGGCCAGGAGCAGGGCGAGGGCGGAGCGGAACATGGGTGGGAGTCCTTGGGTTCAGTGACGGTGTTCGCGGGTAACCCCGGCGTCGTAGTGGCTGACCACTTGCTGCCAACCTGCAGCGATCAAGGCCGCCTGGCCGAGATCGTCCGGGATGACGGCAGCGCTGTCGCGGCGCAACCAGACATCGGCCTGGCCGGTGCTGTTCGCCGGCAGGATCAGCAGCAGGCTGCCGGCAACTTCAGGGGCCTGACTGCGGCCCAGGTAAGCGCCGGATTCCAGCCACGACCACTGATGACTGCCACGGCCCTGGCTGCCGGCATCCACCACGAATGGCGGCAGGCCTTCTTCGGCCAGTGCCTGCACGCTCGGCACGGCGGCGTTTTCCTCACGCAGCAGCTGGATCTCGTCGAAGGCCACCCGCAGGTCGGTGTACAGGCCTTGCTCGGCAGCGGTGAGGTCGCGGCGGGCGTCAATCTGGTGGCTGGCGATGGCCTGCTCATCCACGCGTTCGCCACGCAACAGCACCACACTGGCGGCGAGCACCACGATCAGCAGGTTGGCCAGCAGCACGTACAGGGTTTCGTGCCCGGCGCCGGCCGGGCGAATCACTTGAGCGCGGCTCATGGCTGGGCGATATCGGCGTAGTCGACTTCCACCACGTGCCCGGGGCCGGCGTCGAACAGCACGTAGAATTCGCCGTCCGGGCGCTTGAAGGTGAGCGTGGAGTCGTCGCCCAGCTTGCCGCCGACCAGTACTTGCTCGTCATAGCCGATCACGTCCAGGGTCACCCCGGCGGCACCGCTGCCGTCCGAGAAGCCACCGGTGCATGTGACCTGGCCGCTGGCCAGTTCTTCGCATTCGCACATCGGGTTGTGTGCCAGAGCAGGGCCAGCGGCCAGTACCAGCAAGGGCAGGGCGAGGGTGCGCATCAGGTGTTTCATTTCTTGCCTCCTTGTTTCTCGAGCCAGGCCACGGTGGCAGGCGATGCCTGGGCCAGGGGGACGGATGCCTGGTGCATGCTGCCGTCCCAACCTTCCAGGGTGATCCAGATCTGTGCGTCGGGTTTGGTACGCGGCGGGATAGGCAGGTTGGTGCCCATGCGGTAGGGGGCGCCAAAGAAGAGGGTGCCGGCAGCGCGCAGGCTGCGCGGTTTGCCGATGCGCAGGTAAACAGCCTTGACGTCTTTCATGCAGGCTTTGCACAAGGACGCGCTGAAGGACTTGAAGTGGCCGGCGGGCCCGTCTTCGCGTGGTGCTTCGTCACGCAGTTCAGCCAAGTCCAGCGTGTAAGGGCCGGCCTGGATGCCACTGATCACGTTCGCCCCCAAGCCTGCGTCGCCACGAAACAGCTTGGCGTCGCTGAAATACTTGGGCATGAAGCCCAGCGGGACGAGGATCAGCAGGATGTTCAGATGAAAGCGCCACTTCAGCCACCACTGCTTCAGCGGGCTGGCGGGAACGGCCTGGGCGTGGCTCATGGTTGGGTCTCCAGTGTGGTCTGGCTGCGTGCGGCACGGGGCGCACGGTCACTGCGCTTGAGGGCGGCTGCGGTGGCCTGGGCGGTACGCTTGGTCCAGATCAGCAAGCCGCTGAGCACCATCAAGGTGAGTATCAGGCCGAAGAAGAACCAGATCAGCTTGATGGGCAATCCGCCAAAGTCACCGGTGTGCAAGGGGCGCATGGACTCGGTGACGAACTCCAGCGTGGAGCGGTCGCTGAGCAGGAATTGGCTGTCGACGTTGCGTGTGTAAGGGTTGACCGCAGCGCTTTGGAACATCAGCGGATACCAGCCGCGCCCGCCCATGGAAACGTGGCTGTAGGCGGTCGCCGGCAACGAAATGAAGGTGATGTCCAGGCCTGGAATCGCCAGGCCGGCAATACGTGCCGCCTCATCGAGGTCAATGCGCGGGGCAGGGGTGCCATCCGGCGTTTGCGGCACATCTTCACGGGCGATCACCGGCACGATAGGCCGGCTGGAAATGGTGATGTGGTTGTCCGAAAGCAGCGCCTGGATCAGGAACCAGGTGCCGGTGATGGAAATGACCGCGATGAACCAGATTGACCACACCCCCGCCAGGCGATGCAGGTCGCCCCAGAAAATACGTGAGCCGTGCCCGGTGCGCACCGGTTTGAAGAAGCCTTTCCAGAACTTCTTGTACACCACCAGCCCGGTGACCAGAGAGGCCAGCATGGGCAGGCCGAGAAGCGAAACCAGGTACCAGCCCCAGCTGAAGCCATTGGTGAAAGGCACCAGCCACCAGCCGTGCAGGGCACGGGTAAAGGCTTCGAAGTTGAAGTCAGGGGACTTGCCCTGGATGACGCCGGTGTAGGGGTTGACGTACAGCGTCGGGCTGGTGCCGTCGGGGTACGTGACATCGGCCAGCAGGGCAAAGTGCGAGCCGTCGGGCTGTCTGAGCGACTCCACGAACATGTCTGGCTCGGCTTTGCGCATGGCGTCCAGTACCTGCTGGAAGCTCAGGCGCTCGGCATCACCGTCGGGCTTGCTCGCGCGTACATCCGGGTTAGCCAGCCAGACGATTTCCTGGCTGACCACGGCGAGCATGCCGGTGAAGCACACGATCAGCACAAAGAACCAGATCGGCAAGGCGAGCCAGCTGTGGACCAGGAACCACAGCCTGGATTTGGATTTTTTCGGTGATTTGGCCATCAGACGGTCTTCTGCAATGGGTGGTCGAGCGTGTGCCCAACCAAAGAGGGCTGTACTGATAAGGACGAATGAGAATTGAAAACCTGCCGTTTTAAATGCAAGTAAATGTTTCAGAGGGCACAAAGCCGGCCTGCGCGCGAGGCGACAGGCCGGCCTTGAGGGTGCGTAGCACAGGGGTCAGGCGTGGGTCAGGGCCGCAGCGGGTTGCGCTTTGCCGTGCAATTGCGCCAGGTCCTGATACAGGGCGCGGCCGATTTCTGCGGCACGGGCCGGCAGTACGGAGAGCAGGGTGTCACTCAGGCCGTGGCTGTTTTCGCAGAAGCCCTGCAAGTACACCGAGGCCTGCAGGTCGGGGCTGGCCAGCACGCGGTAGTTGCGGTCGACGCTGAAGTCGTCCAGGTAACCGGCCAACGGTGCCAGCAGGTCACGGTGCGAGCGGCGCTCGTAGCCGGTGGCAAGGATAACGGCATCGTAGCGGTGGGTTTGCTGCTGGCCGGTAGCGAGGTCGCGCAGGGTCAGCTCCAGGCCTTCGCGCGTGGCCACCACGGCTTCCACCTGGCGCCGGCACAGCACGTTGTGGCGGTGCTGGTGGGCGACTTTCTGCCGGTAGAGGATGCCGTAGATGCGTTCGATCAGGTTGAGGTCGACCACTGAATAGTTGGTGTTGTGGTACTCGCCCAGCAGCTTGCTGCGCTGGTCGGCGGGTTCGTTGTAGACCAGGTCGGTGTAGTCCGGCGAGAAAATCTCGTTGACGAACGGGCTGTCGTCGGCCGGTTTGAGGGCCGAACCGCGCAGTACCATGTCGACCTTGACGCTCGGGTAGCTGTCGTTCAGGTCGATAAACGCCTCGGCGGCGCTCTGGCCCGAACCGATCACAGCGATGCGCATCGGTTTGCCGTCGGTGCACGGCAGCTTGTT
This sequence comes from Pseudomonas sp. FYR_2, assembly GCF_043106425.1. NCBI lineage: Bacteria > Pseudomonadati > Pseudomonadota > Gammaproteobacteria > Pseudomonadales > Pseudomonadaceae > Pseudomonas > Pseudomonas sp. FYR_2. The sequence goes on along the minus strand of NZ_JBICMM010000026.1, from coordinate 19,253 downwards.
CAGGCTGCTCAGGTATTGGGAGTGGTGGAACACCCGTGGGTCGTCCTTGAAGGCGCCGAACTTTTCCGGGATTTTCGGCGTTCCGCCGCTGCCGACTACCACCGAGCGGGTGCGGCGGCTGTATTCGCGGCCCTGTGCATCGCGTGCGATCACACGCAGGTGTTCTACCCGGCCATCCTGCAGTTCCGGTTCGATACGCAGCACTTCCTGGCCATACACGGCTTGGGTGGCGAAGTGTTCGGCGGCCCAGCGCAGGTAGTCGTTGTACTCCAGGCGGCAGGGGTAGAAGGTGCCGAGGTTGATGAAGTCGGCCAGGCGCTGCTTCTGGTGCAGGTAGTTGACGAAACTGTAGGGGCTGGTGGGGTTGCGCAGCGACACCAGGTCTTTCAGGAACGAGATCTGCAACTCACTCTGGGTGGCCAGGGTTTCGCCGTGCCAGCGGTAGTCTTGTTGCTTGTCTATGAACTGCGCATCGAGGGCATGGCCCTGGGACTCGGCGAGTTCTTCCAGGGCGATGGCCAGGGCCAGGTTGGAAGGGCCGAAGCCCACGCCGATCAGGTCCTTGATAGTTTCCGGGTTTGCAGACTGGCTCATGGCTGCGGTTCCATAATGGTCGAATGTGGACGCCGCCGGGAGGGGCCGGCGCTTGCGTGTGTACATTGGGTGGAACGAGCCAAACGATGGGGAATTTACTGGCGGGCGGCCGCCCCACTGCTACACGGGCTAAAGACCTGCGTGCTGCGGCCGATAGGCAAAACACTGCAAGGACCCATTTTGCAACGCAGGGAGACAGACATGACAGGAATTGCAGCAGTCAGCATCAGCACCACGGCACAGGCGTTGAGCACGACCCAGAGCGCCGAGAGCCAGGACGCGCAAAAGGCTGAAGAGGGTGGAACAGTCGCTCAGACCGACGCCTCCAGGGCGAACGGTGGCGGCCAGGCCCAAGGGGCCCAGGGCAGCAGTGAAAGCTCGGAGCCTGCGCACATCAAGCAATTGCGCGAGATGATCAAGAAGCTGCAGAAGCAATTGGCCGACGAACAGAAACAACTGGCCCAGTTGATGGCGCAGAAGATGGAAGAAACCGCCAAGATGGCAGCTGTGAGTGCCAAGCAGGCGAGCATCGCGACCATCAATGGGGAAATCCTGCAGGCAACTGCGCAGTTGCTCGAAGCGCTGCAGACGTCAGGTGGCAGCAGTGCAGGGGGGATGGTCAATACGCAGGCATGATACGACTGGGGCCTGCAAAGGCCCCAGCGAGACCGTTTGGGTTTACTCGGAAACCAGGCGTCCCTTGTTCTGCCGGTCTGCCTTGTACTGCATGGCCACTGCCGGCGCTGGTTTGGCGGCACCGGTTTCCAGCCACTGACGCATGCGGCTGGCATCGGCGAAGTGGGTGTACTTGCCGAACGCATCCAGGATGACCATGGCCACCGGGCGGTTGTCCATGCGGGTCAGCAGCACCAGGCAGTGCCCGGCTTCGTTGGTGAAGCCGGTCTTGGTCAGTTTGATGTCCCAGTTGTTCTTGTTCACCAGGTGGTCGGTGTTACGGAAGCCCAGTGTGTAGTTGGGCTTGCGGAAGGCCACGGTTTTTTCGCGTGTGGTCGACAGCTCGCTCAGCATCGGGTACTTGCGCGAGGCCATCAGCAGCTTGGCCAGGTCACGGGCGGTGGATACGTTCTGTGTCGACAGGCCGGTCGGCTCGACATACCGGGTATGTGCCATGCCCAGGCTGCGAGCCTTGGCATTCATCGCCTTGATGAACGCCGGGTAGCCACCTGGGTAGGCGTTGGCCAGGGAGTTGGCAGCACGGTTTTCCGACGACATCAGGGTAATCAGCAGCGTTTCGCGGCGGTCAAGCTGGCTGCCCAGGCGCACGCGCGAATACACGCCTTTCATTTCCGGGTTGTTGGCAATGGTCATGGTGAGCATCTCATCCATGGGCAGTTTGGCATCCAGCACCACCATCGCTGTCATCAGTTTGGTCACCGAGGCAATCGGCACCACGCGGTCGGCATGGCTGGCGTACAGCTCCTGGTTGGTGTTCAGGTCGATCAACAAGGCGCTGCCTGAAGCCAGGTGCAGCTTGGACGGGTCGCGTTGAACCTGGGCCGGGGGTTGTGCAGCAGCGGTCGACGGAAGGGTCGCGGTTCCTGTGAGCAACAGCAGCAGGCTGAGGATAGACAGGGATGTTTTCACGTTGAGGCTCACTAAAAGTTGGTATGTCGTTGGCTGTGCAAGGGTTTTCCCCCTAAACCGCTGCATTGTGGAGTATGGCCCAAACGCTGTCGAATGCCTTATGACTAAAGGGCGCAAGGTGAACGATATTTAATGCTGTACCAATTCTGTACCAATTACATTCGTTTCCAGCTTCGCCAGTTCTGCCCAGTCGTTGGCTGAATTCAACCACTTCGCGTAGGTCGTGAGCAGCACCTGGACGGAGTGCCCCAGCTGGCCAGCGATGAAGGCAGGGTTCATGCCCGACATAAGGCACATCGTGGCATAGGTATGCCTGCAGTTGTACTGCGGTCGGGCAGGAATTTTCAGGGCCTTGATCGCCTCGTTGAAGTGGTGCGCAGGCGTTTCAGGCCTCATCATGTGGAGTGACTTCCCCGCAGGCTGAACGATGAATGGCGATTCGGTAGATACCCGACGCGTTTGCTTGGACCGGTAATGCGCCACCTCTTGCGCTCTGGCCAGGGCGCCAAGGGCTCGGCTGTTAAGCATCACGGTTCGGGTGTACTTGGTCTTGGTGCGATCAACTACCTGATTCTCGACCACGATCCGACAGACGTGGGCCGTCTTTTTCTCAAAGTCGATCTCATCCCAGCGCAGCGCCATGATTTCCCCGGTACGCATGCCGGTAAACAGCGCGAACTCGTAGAAAGCCGCGAACACCTGGTTGCTTCGGGAGAAGTTCGCGTACATCCACTGGATCAGCGCGTCAGCCTCTTCAACAGTGAAGGGGTCAATCTGCTTTCTGTTTTTCTGCGGCAACTGGATTGATGCCGCTGGGTTCCTGTCCACTACTTCGTCGTAGACCGCCGCACGAAACATTGCCTTAACCCGGGCAATCGCGGCGCGCTTGACTGTCGAACTTTTCCACTTGGTCTTTGCGACCACCTCCCTCAGAACCATCGGCGTGACCGCCTTGATCGGCAGTGTCGCCAGATGTGGCATCCAGTAGTTGTTCATCAAGCCCTTGTAGTTGACCCGGGTGTCGTGCACCACCTCTAGGCTGTTCAACCAGCTTTGCGCATACTCGCCAAACATGAGCTCATTGGTTGGAGCGTTGTAGCTCGAAGTCGGGAACAGTTCGGCGTACCGCTTTTCGTCCAGAACTCCGTGCTTGGCCAGGCTGATTACTTGAGCGCGTAGATCGGCTGCCGCTTTGATCCCCTTGGCGGTCTGGGGGTATGCGAGAGTTTCGGTCCTACGTTCACCGTTGCAAGTAAAACGGATCCGGATTGATTTGCCGATGAATTCGACTCCAGTGGGTAGCCCCAGCTTCCTTCCAGCCACGCTTCGTATCTCCTGATGCTGTAAAAAATACGGCCGTCGATCTTCTTCCAGACCCCCTCGGGGATCACGCCGCGGCTTCGCTTGCCTTCCAGGGCCCGCTTGGTCGTACCGACCAGCTCGGCCATTTTTTCCTCAGGGACCTTGTCGGACACATAGGTCACCGGCTGGCGCTCTTCGTCTTGCATGATTGTCTCCACGCCGCCGGTGGCGGCAGGTTGGTGGTCAGGCCAGCAGCACGTCGCGCACGACTTCCCATAGTCGAGCGGCGGGCCATTGGTAGCGGTCGAAGTCGGTGTCAGGCTGAACGCCGTATCGGCAGGTGGAGTTGGCGCCGCGGGGGTATTCGTCACGTTTCTGCATGATGGTGGCGACTCGGCCGTCGCCGCCTGGCTCGGTGCGGTGATAGTCATACGCGCCTGTCCGGTACTCGCCGCCCGCGTAAATCAGGTCGGTTCCTTGGTGAACCATGTCGGCACGGCCATCTGGCGTCCAAGGTCGGCCGCCGCCCTGCTGGCGCTTGCCTTCATGCAGGTACATCACAAACTCGCCTTCGGCATGGCGCAGAGGCTCATAGCGGTGGTTGATCTGTTCGCCGGTGAGCACTCGCGAGACGAAGCTGAAACGGTGATCGTGGATGGACGAATGCTCGAAGCAGCTGCGCCGGGGTAGCTCTGGATGCCACACGTGCAGGCGCTGCTCGCCCCGCAGTTGCACCTGGACGAAGCCCAGGCCGTGGAGCGTGATTTTGTCGGTCATCACATCGTCGATGATCATGGCAATAGCTCTCCATGCCCGCGCATGCCGGCGGGCTTGAGTAGTAGGGGGAGGGGTTACTTCTTCTTTAGGTCGGCTTTGCGCTTGCGCTCGGCCCGGACGAACTTTTTGGACATGCTGGCAAGTCCGCCAACCACGTCCTCTGGCATGAGAGCGTTGTTGCAGTGAGGGCAGAGAGGCGCCATGGTCGTGCTTCGCCATGCGTCGTCCATCGCCTTTGCAGCGCGACTGCGGAGCTGGAATTTCTCAGCCTGGGCCAGTTCTTCGGCTCGACGGTTGAGCTTGCTTACCGCTGCGCCGTAATGCTCGACCAGGTAGATGAACGCATCGAATGCCTCTACCTCGGTCTCGCAATCGCTGCACCAGACGCGCCGCTCCTTCTCGTCGTACACCATCTTCCTGTGTCGGCACGAGGATCTCGGTCGGCGCGTGAGGCCTCGTGCGACCCTGATGTCTTCGATCTGGACAACCTTGACGCCGAACGACCACTCTTGCGGCTCGATAGGCGCGTCACTCATCGCGGCCCCCTGTAGATCAGGTAGGCCATGTAAGCGAGGGCGATCATGGCATCAGCTCCTTCGGCACCTGGACGGTATCGCCGAGCTTGGCTTTGACCAGGCCTCGGCAGAAGGCAATGAGCGCAGTTGGGCCATAGCACCAGAAACCGGTCCTGCCTGGCCCAGAGCTGTAGCGGAAGTTCGCATCGGCCAGGTGGGCCTCGTAGTGCAGCCCGCCGTTGTGCTTGTCGATCAGCGGGCCGCCTTGGTCCCAGTTAGTGGATGGTCGAAACCCGAAGCCTTCGGATGCTCCGCGAATGCTCACGCTGGTGAATACGCCCCGGGGACTGATAATCGTCAGGTGGTTTTCGGGGTCTTGCTTGTAGCCTTCGGCCATGGCCACCGCCCAGTCCAGCGGCGCACCGATTAGGTTCGATACCCTCACTTCAATCAGGTCGGTCATGGCGCCACCTGCTTGGCCTTGGCCGATTTGGCGCGCTCGATGTTGCCGAACTTGCTCTTGCGCTGGATATCCTTGAAGGTGCGGCAACCGGACATGAACAGGGTTGAGGTCAGGTCTTTACGGCTCCGACCTACTTCCATTATCCCTTTCACACCGTGGCGGCAGAGCACGTATGCACTCTTGTAATCGCCACTGCGCAGCATCGTTGTGTAGAACGCCAGGCGCATTGCCAGGCGCCAACTGTCGCTGTCGTCGGACGGGCGCATGCGACGGGTGTAAAGCTGACCTTTACGATACTTGCTCACAGCTGATACCTCTCATCAATCCAGCGCCCAGGCGCCAGAGCGGGTGTAGGTTCGGGTTGGGTTTCGTGCGGGGAGAGCTGGCGCTCGTTGTCGGCCTGCAGTTGGCTGTCGGGGATGCAGCTGATGCCGACCCCATTCAGCAGGTAGCAGGTGACGCCGCGCTGGCTGTCGTGCTGCACGTCGATGACGTTCTCGGCTGCGCTGGCGCCGGTGGCCAGCAGCAGGAGGCATAGGGCGAGGCGGGTCATGGCTTGAACTCGACTGCTGGGGTGACCTGACGGGCGAAGTCGAGCACGCTCTGCGACCAGTCCTCGCCTACGCCGTCGTCGAAGGCGAACAGCATGCCGCCCAGGGCTCGGCGCAAGTTGCGGATCTCTTCGACCATCGCGACCACGACGGCGGGCCGGGCTTCCCGGTAGTGAGCCTCAGCATGCACGTGTGGCTCACCGATCCCGTAGAACTGCACGCCCAAGGCCACCCCGTCGTAGTTCAGGTAGTCGGCCGTCAGCTCGACGGAGCCTTCACCGCCGCACCCAGGGCATTCCATCCAGCCTTCTTCGGCCCCGCCGACTTGGGCGCTGACGAAGTCTTGCGGCGTTGCAGCCTTGGCTGCTGCCTCGATGGCGTCGAGGTCCAAGTCAATTTTTTCGGACACGGGGATTCCTTGGCCGCCATATCGCGGCAGTGAATAGAGGGGAGAGGTGATTGCCGATTGTCCGATTCAGCTTTCAGATCGGCTCGGCGGATTTGCGTAAAACTGAGTGTTCGCTATGGTGGCAATACAACACCTAACTACAACTAAAGTCGTAGGAGAGCTTCATGAGAATACGCGGTGATGTTTTCTGGGCCTGGGCTGACCCGACGCTTCACCACCGCACTCATGACGAGACACTGAGCGATGGAACGTACATCGATGTCCAGGTGCGACTGTCGCGGACAGGCACTACGCAGATGTTCATCGGGGTGTACGCTTCGTCCGGCATGGCGCTTCACGAAGAGGCTTTCGATTCGCGTCCCGGTGAGTCGATGACCAGGGCTTTGGCCTGGGGTGTGGGCCGGGCCCGTCGAGTCGCCACCGATACCATCCCTCAGTTCGACCAGTTCGCCTGCTCGAAGTAGAGGGGAGAGGGGTTACATCTGGGTGGAGTACATTTGTACCCGGTACTATGAACTGGCGCCGGGGCGTGCGCAGGCGTTGTCAGCCATTGCACGACATTCCACTTGGCGCGGGCCGTCGAACTTGCCGCAATCGGTGTGTGCGCACTCGTTGCAACCGAGCGGGTCGGGCATAGGGCTCGGCTCTGCGCTGGCGGATAGGGCGGCCCGCTGAACACGCATCTTGCGCTTGAGTGGCGTTCCTATGTCGAGTTGATAAACCTCATCCAGCAGCGCATCCTGCTCGCGAAGCTGCGAGCGCAGGCTGTCAATAACCTTCACCTGCTCATCGGCTACGGCCTTCCAGCGCACGTTAGGGTCGGCGTGGGTGTAGAGCGGGCCCTCGGGGATCGAGTCAACGATATTTTCTAGATGGTCCCGGTAGCCGCGAAGACTCTGGATGCAGGTTCCGTCGACATAGCCGAAGCCGTAGCTGTTTTCGCTCGATGGCATAACGAACGCGGGCGACGCCGGCTCGCTCTTGCGCTGCTCGGGATGTGCGACGCCGATCATCGGCCCGAGGCCAACAATTGGCAGCCCAGTCTCTGCCGCATCCCTCTCTGCCTCTTCTTTGGTCCACCAGAAGGCAGTACCAACCTCCAGGCTATTGGCTCGGGGTGGGGCTGCGGGGCTGGGTGCGAAGGCAACTGCCCACGGCATCCGTCGCAAGCATGGATATGCCGGTTCTCAACGCCAATCAGCATCCCGCTGCCATGCCAAGGGTGGTAGCTGGGCACTGTCCCGCAGTAATCGCACGGCGGGTAGCTGGCTGGCTCGGCGTGGGCCTGCGGGGCTGGCGCCTGTCCAGCGATCTGCGCGACCCCAATCCGTAGGTGTTGGCGAGCTTGGGCATGTGCCATTTCGTGGGGTGTGGCTTCACGAACGGAGTAGGGCAGGCCTCCATCAACTTTCCTGAAAACCCAGCCGTAATGACTGAGGTTCTTGTCCATCTGGATCAGGTGCAGGCCGTCGTCGCAGGCTATCCAGCCGTCGGCGTCGGTAGATCGGTTTTCTGTGGGCATGGGGATACCTCGGCACTGATGGCCTATTGATACTTTTCTAAGGGGCTGTTAGATTGGCCCCCGTTCAGCCTTCTGTGGAAAGCAACAGCTTTCCAGAGGTGGCAGAGCGGTCTATTGCGCCGACCTGATAAGTCGGTGGTCAGGCAACTGGCCCAAGGGTTCGAATCCCGTCCTCTCCGCAAAGCCCCCTCCAGCAATGGAGGGGGTTTTCTGGTTTAAGGGCCACAGATTTATGCGGCGATGGGCTGCTTCGCGGTGATCTTCCACGGATCATTCGCTCTAGCCAATGCAGCCATTGGAGGTGGACTGACGCTGTTTCCGCACATGTGTACCTGCTCGGTTTTTGTGAACGGCTTGCCGTCGGCGCCCTTGTCGATGATGTAGCTGGCCGGGAAGCCCTGGGCGCGATACAGCTCGTGCGGCTGCAGCATGCGCAGGCAGATGTCGACGATGACGTAGGGGGTGCCCTTCACGAAGACGGTGACCAGGCCCAGGCGGTCCTTGGTGGTCACAGTTGGCGCTGGCGCGTCTGCTGCGCTGATGTTCTCCGTGCCGTAGTAGCTGATCAGGAACGCGGCGACGCGCAGGGCGCCTTCCTCTTGCGCTGGCGACAGTTTGTACTCAACCAGGGCGTGATGCTCGGCGCCGGCGGTCATGGTCGGTACCGGCTCATCAACGGCTCGACCCACGCAGTTGCGGCGCAGTGTGGCCAGGCTGGCCGTAACCAGGCGCTGTTGGCTGCCAGTGTTGGTGATAGTGGTCATCGGCTCGTCTGCGCCTTTTGCTGGCGTGGTGTTGAAACCGCCATTGGCCTGTTCGATGAAAGCAGTGCACACCCCCATTGCATGAGCTGCGCCGGCCGGGCGCTTGTAGTTTCCGCCGCTAGTGATGGTCGGCACCGGGTCGGTAATGGCCGCACCCTCGCTGTTGAATCTGAACTTGACCAGGTGCGCCGATGCCAGGGCACGGTGGCTTTGGGTCATCAGGGTGCCCATGGGCTGGTCAGCTGGTACAGGCTTGCCGGCATACACCGGGCCGCCGGCCCCGACCATTACCGGGCTGGCCATCATCAACTCGCCGCGGTTGGCTGCGGTGACCGTCGGCATCGGTTCGCCTGGGTCGTTCACGCGGTCGGCACCCTGGTGGGTGGCTGGGAGGATGACCGCACTTGAAAGCGCATGCTTCACTCCGCCGGCGACTACAGTGCCCAGCGGCTGATCGAGGCCGGGCACGCGGGGCTGCTGCCCCTGGCGCTCTCCGTATCCGGTCTGCACCAGGGTCGGGCTGGCCATTGCGAACGAACCGCCCCGCGGCCAGGAGGTAACGGTGCGCAGCGGCTCGTCGGCAGACTGGGCCAACTCGCCCGACCAGTTCGCGATCGGCACGATGAAGGGCTGGGGGCTGTCCAGCACGAACTTCTTCATGCCCTTGGCCACTCGACGCAGGGTGGCGTCGGCCAGCGCCTTCTTGCGCCCGAAGATGCTCTTGCTCGACACGCTCCAGTCGATGCAGTCCGCGGCGGTGCGCCACTTCTGCTGGCCCTTGGCGGGGTTCTTGGCGTGGGTTGGCTGAGGCCACACGATTGGCTGGCCATCGCAGCGGGCGATCATGAACAGGCGCTCACGGCTGGTTGGTGCGCCAAAGTCGCAGGCCTTGATGATCCGCCATTCCACCTGGTAGCCAATGCCTTCGAGCAGCTGCACGAACCGGCGCCAGGTTATGCCGCGGCGTTTCTGGTCGGGCACCAGGAACTGCTGCTGCACTGGCACGCGCTCGCCAGCGGTGGCCACGGTGCCGTCGAGCTTCATTACCCGGCCGGTGGCCTTGTCGCGCTTGGCGATCAGCGGGCCCCACTGCAAAATCTGCTTCACGTTCTCCAGGCTAATGACCCGAGGCTTCTTCTTGCCCGCCCACTTCAAGCCGATCCACGACAGGTTCCGGATCTCGCGCTTGCGCGGCTGGCCGCCGGCGGCCTGGCTGTGGTGGGTGCAGTCTGGGCTCATGTGGAACCAGCCCACGGCACGGCCCTGGCATTCCTCGTCCGGGTCGCCCTCGAAAACGTCTGTGGTGAAGTGACGCGCCGCTGGGTGGTTGGCGGTGTGCATGCTGATGGCCGCCGGGCTGTGGTTCTTGGCCACGGTCACCGGCCGGCCCAGGCCCATTTCCAGCCCGGTACCGGCGCCGCCGCCACCGCAGAAGAAGTCGACAACGATCTCATCGTCTTGCGGATCGAAGCCAAGGCCGTACTGGGTTTTGAAGTCGAGGGGGTTCTTTTTCTGAAACGCAGACATGGGCGGTCCTCGCAGGGGTGGCGTGATTCGTTTATGTGGGGTATTTAGTCGACAAGCGGCATGGGGCCGCATCGGAGCAAACGTGAACACGAAGGAACTGAAGAAGTTTTTACGAATACCAGACCAGCATGAATTCAGGTCCGGCGACGGTGTCATGGAAATCACCGCCGGCGTCGAAACCTGGAACTACTACGAGATCGATGAGAATGGAAAGACGATCGCTCATTACCTGATCGTTGAAACCTATGATCATGAGGGTGGTGGAAGTTTGACCTGGAAGAAAACCAAAAAAGGGTGAGCCCCAGTTCTCACGCTGCTGGCTTGGTGTCGTGAAACACATCTATCTGCGCGACGCCCTGCGTGCAGGCGCCGCCCTCGCCGGGGTGGCGTGATTCGTGTGAGTGAGTAATATTGCCTTGCCACCAATAAAGGTGCTTTATACGCAGGCAGAACAAGGAAAAGCTCAGGTGTATATCGAAGAAGTAAGTGTGGAAACTTTGTCTCAGTATCTTGATGAGATTCTAAGAATTAATAATAAAACAAACTCAGTAACTGGGGCTGTTTATCGAGGGCAGTCAGATAGTGGTTGGGGTATCTCCTCCGGCTTAGCCAGAAGTAGTGCGGCCGGAAATAGAGAGACATTGAGTAGGGCCGAGAAGGCCTACCGAATATTTGATTCTGAGAGACACGCATACCATAGTGCCGCATCGAAAAATCCATGGGATGTGTTGATTTTGGCACAACATTTCGGGCTCCCCACAAGACTCTTAGATTGGAGTCTTTCTCCCATGGTTGCCCTGTTTTTTGCTCTTGATGGAGTAAGATACAAGAAGACGAAAATTGCGGACCTAACAATACCCGAACGACAAGAGCTAAATCGTGAGTTGCCAATTCGAGATGGGTATGTTGGGCTGCCAGAAAACGATGCCGCGGTGTACATGATACCTAGCTCACATGGCGCCTTTTCCGCTGACTGGCTAAAAACAGAGGATCTTCCAGCTTCTGTATTTGACAAGGTCGAAGCGGCAGAGAGAGGTGGCTACTGCTTCATTATCCCAGATGTCACCAATGATCGGATAAAACATCAGAGTGGGGTATTCACTGTTGGCGTTAGTCCTTTGGATGTTTTTCCGGCTGAGCGAGCGTATAAGATTAATATTAAAAGGAGTGCGATAGCAGAAATTCATACTCAGTTGATCTCGCTCAATATAGGTGCTAAGTCGGTATACGGAGATCTGGAAGGGCTGTGTCGCGATCTTGTATTCACGAATTTTTCCGGATTTAACAGTCGCTATCAGTAATCATCATGTTTGCATGCCCTGGGTGAACAGTTCGGCCTTGTCCAGGTTGGTGGTGTAGCCGCCGCCCAAGGCCCAGAACATGAGGCCGTCGCCGACATGGCTGCGACTGTCCTGAAGGTAGAACTGGGTCATGCTGCCTCCGCCTGCTGCTTCTCCTTGATGGCCATGATCGCGTTAGCGGCGTGGCGGACGTAGAACAGACGCGCCATCAGGTTCGGGCATGGCTTGCTGATCTTCGTCTCCCAGAGGTCGCTGCCGCCGATCAGCGACTCATTGCTCTGGAGGAAATCGTAGGCAAGCACCAGTTCGGTATCCCGGCCTTCGGCGAAGGTCTCAACCTCCTCGATGACCTCGGCCAGGTCGCTGAACGGTAGTCGGAGATCACCGGCTTCTTCCTGGTCGCGCAACCATCCGACCAGCAGCTCTGCCTGATCGAGCGTTGCCCCTTGGTCCGGGATACCGCTGATCCCCTCAGGGATCTGATCGGCGTCAAACTCCTCGTCAATGCGGCCAACGATGCAGCTGCAAACCGTATCGCGAATGCTGTCGAAGTCGATGACCTCGCGCTTGCAGGTGCTCTCCAGTTTTTCGTGCAGATACCCGTCGCTTTGGTGGCGCAGGAAGTTGATGCCGTAGTCGGCGCCGACATGCCATAGCAGCCCGTCGATATCGCCGAACATCGACATGCCGTAGGCGGTGACGCAGATATCGAAGTGGTAGACCCTGGTGCCAGGCTGCTGGCAGCGCCAAACCTCGACGCCGTTCTCATTCACCAGCTGAGTGTATTGGTGCTGGGCCAAGTCTTCAGCGACGCGGGCGGCGAGTTCGGAGCGTTCTTGGTCTTTCATGGCTTTCTCCATGCATGCGCCGCCCTCCGTGGCCGGATGCGGCATGGTGGCAATTTGGGTTGGGATGGTGTTTCATTCGCCTCGATTTCATTCGAGGACTGTTAAATGCGCTACGCAATAGCCGCTTTATGGATCGCACTGTCATTTATCACTTCAGTGAGCGCGGCTGAAAGCAACAAGGCGCAGCGGGAAAAGATTGATCGGTGCTCAAACGCGGCCTTTCTCGCAGTTTCTGTGGTTGAAATGAATGCTGATGCCAGCAAGCACCCTGACCTCTTGCTGGAAGCCTTCAAAGCGTTTAAGGCGAACCCTGCTCTCGGAGGCACAATGCCCTACGAGGGTGAAGTAGTTGGGGCCTACACGGTTGCACTGAAAGTGGCCGAGGGGATGCAAAGACCATTCGATTCCCGCAAGCATGATTGGCTCATTGCGCAATCCGCTTCAGCCTGCACCTTGTGGGTTCCTTACCCGAAAGAAGGCTGAATCAGCTCATCACCTGGATCCTGCTGAATCATCAGCATGCTCTTCCGGTCGAAGGCCAGTGCCAGGCGGGGCGATATGCTGATCTCGTGCCGCGGCGGGGTGAGGAACTTCGCCGCGTGCAGCCTGCCGAGTGCGCGGATGCCGTGGATCAGCGCCTCGATCATCTGGCTGTAGGTGGCTTCAGCCCAGCCGCAGATCGCGCGTAGGTGCTGGCCGGTTCGCTTCCTGGCTGAAAGCCTAAGCGGCTCGGACCGCACCACAGATCGGTGAGATTCGATTTCGTGGTGCGCGATCCTGAACAGCGCGTGATGGCCGAGCGCCTCGACGTGATGAATCATCAGCGTCATCGCCTCGCCCTGTTCCTCGATCCCGGCCCACTCCATCAGCTCCAGCAGGGCCTCTTTAGTCCCTGGTCGAACCTTCAAGCGCAGGTCTTCTTCCTGCAACCGTGAGGCTTTGGCGCGGCGTTTCTCGTCGCGTTCCTTGGGTGACATCGCCATACGGCACCTCCATGATTCCGCTGGGCGGGATGTGTATGTGCAGCTGGCGGCGACGCTGCTGCGTGAGTTTCTGGATGCGTCTCATGGGTGGCACACCTCAATGGGCGTTTTCTTCGTCGAGCCAGACGGCATAACCACCAGTAGACGCTTGTTTCCTCGGTATACGCCCCAAGGCTGACCAGTGGACCTGGCCATGGCCGCCGCGTACTTCACGGCGGGCACGGGCTGGGAGATCGTGGCTATCATGGCCTAACCCCGATTCCGCTGGAGCGGGAAGTCAATGTCGAACTCGGCAAGGATGCGCGCGAACTTGCAGTTACCGATGCCCAACTCCAAAGTCGCGCCTCACCTGGACTTGCCGGCATCACGCAGGGCAATGATCTTGTCGCCGAGGTCGCGATCCTCCTGGCTCGGTTCGGCCTTTACCTTCTCCGGTCTGGCCGGCTTCGGCGGGCTGAAGAACCTGAATCCTCCCCGCGCCGCTACACCCCAGAGAGCGGTCTTGGTTTCGCCCAAGAGCTTTGCGACCTCGCCACAGGTCATGGTCTTGGCGAGCTCTTCTACCTGAGCTGTGCGTGCCTTGGCGCGGCTTTTACGCTCGCCGCCGCGACCCTGCTTGACTGGCTTGGCCCGCTTCGGCTTCGGCTCAGGGTGATGGCGCGGGCGGAAGCGCACGTACTGGAACCCCTCCAGCACAATGATCCGGCCGCCAGACGAGAAGAAGGCCGCTTTGGCGGCCTCCAAGTCGATTGATGGGTTCATGCTGCGTGGCTCCTCAGCTGCTTCTCGTAGCCGTCAACCAACAGCTTGAACTCCCACAAGTCCTGCTCAAGCTGTTCGATGTAGTCGTCATCGCGCTTGAACTCGCGCCACCAGAGCTGGCGGCCCACAGGCTTCAGGAGGGGGCAGTACATCCCGATGTGCCACCACTTCCTGCCAGTGATCCACATGCAGCCTTGCACCTGATCAATGACGTCGCTGGCATCGTTGTCGATGTGGAACGCACGGAGCTTGTCCGGGGCCAGGAAGCACTTGTACTCGCTGCCGCCGTCATCGCCGATGAAGCCGTCTGCGCTGGCTCCGAACGCGCCGTCGTCTGTCTTGACCAGGCCGACCTGAGTAACGATCAGTCCTGTCTGGATCTCGTGCTCCATGCGAGCCTCAGGCTCCAATTCATGGCCGCGCCGCATTTGCCAGGTTTCGAATCCACCATCGAGCGGGGCGCCTCCTATTCGCTCGACGGCCAGCTCAAAGGCGTAGGTGAGGGCGGCATTCGACGGTTCGCCGACCTTTTCCCCGTCCAGCGCCTTCTGGACCACCTCTGCTTTAGGTGCAGCCTTGTAGCCGGCCACGTCGCGTGCTTTGGATCCGCTGTGGCCCGCAAGAATTGCCTCGACGTAGGTCTTCTGCTGGGCGGTGAGCCCGTTCACTTTGGAGCGGGCAGTGCTGAACATGCTGGCGGTGATAACGCCGGCGCGGGCCTGCAGCCACTCGGGTGAGCCCTGGGTGCAATTGACGATGATCATGGGTTGGCCTCCAGTACTGTCTTCCGCTTGGTCACGGCGATCTTCACCGCGTCGTATCCGGCTTTGTCGCCGCTGGCCTGCATGACCTTTACGGATGCCTGCCACACATCCTTGAGCTCGTCTGGCGTGGCGGCAGCTTCGACCTGGGCAAGGATGTCGTTCAGCGCCTGGGCTCGCATTTCTGCCGTATCGGAGCCATCCGACGATTGCGCATCATCGTCCCTGACGTCGCCGGTGGTGATGTTAAGCAAGGCGCACATCACGTAGCGCTTGCCGTAAGTGGTGGAGGAGCCAACCGCTTGAACATCGTTCCGGCCTTTTCCGATGTCGGCCGGCAGGGTCATGGTTGTCTGCTCGCGGTGTCCGTCGCGGTGCATCAGGATGCCGGTGACGCTGATCGACTTGTCCTGGTTCTCCACCTTGAAGGTGATCGCGAACCCGTGCCGCTGCATGATCGGCTTCACCACCCGGGTGATGTCGTCCAGCGTGGCGTAGGCGTTGCCCGTGTGCAGGTTCACCGCGGCTTCGAACACTGTCGGGATCTCGCACTGCATTTGAGCCATGCCGGCGTTGAATGCCGCTTCGGCGGTCTTGGCCTGCATTCGTTCGTGCATGGCCAGAAGGCGCTCCATCTTCTCGATGTCGCAAGTCGGGTCGGCAGCGGCTCGGCTGATCACTGCCATGATGCTGTTATCGACCGGGCCGGCTGCCGCCACTGCCTGGCGGCGCTGCTCCGGCACAATGATGGTGCTGCTCATGGCGGCTACCTCAGAAGTTGATGGTGATGTTCGGGACTTCGCGGCGGGCGATCTTGAGCACGATGGCCTTGGCCAGCTCCTCGGTGATGTTCATCGACATCAGGGCCTCTTTGGCCTCGCCCATGATCTTGATCTTGTGCGCCTGATCGCGCTCACGGGCCTGCTGCTGGCGAACGATCTCGGCAGCGGCTGCATCAGCCCGGCGGCGCTCGTCCTCGCGGGCAAGCTCAATATCGCGCTCTAACGCTGCAGCCTGACGCTCCTGTTCCATCCGCTGCTCGGCGGCAACGCGGTCGGCCTCGGCCTGAATACGGGCGCGCTCGGCTTGTTCAGCCTGCAACTTGAGCTGCAGGCGCTGGTTCTCGGCTTCGCGTTCTTGCGCAGCGGCCTGATCGAGCAGCTCCTGCTCGCGGTGGGCTGCAGCTTCGCGCTCGACTTGTTGCTGCTGTGCCACGCGCTGGCGCTCCGCCCCGACGGCGGCCTCCTGTGCTGCCCGAATGCGGTCTTGCTCGGCGCGCTCTTCTACCTCGCGGCGCAGGCGGGCGAGCTCGGCCTGCTCAGCCTCGAACTGCTCGCGCTTCAGCAGGGCAGCCCGCAAGGTGATCAGGACCTTGTCCTTGGTGTTCGCTGCCTCGGCCTCGAATTCCTCCCAGTGGGCGCCGAGTTGCATGCCTTCAGCTTCAGCAATCAAGCCCTTGAGTTGCAGGGAGTTCAGTTCGCCCAGGTCGTCGGCAAGTGTCTTTAGCCAGTTCAGGCGGTCGTTGTGGCGATCGATGCGGGCATCTTCGACGGTTTCCCACTCGGTGAGCGGTCTGCGCGTTTCATCCCGCAGCGTGTCCATCTTGGTCACGAACTCACGAAGCTCTGCCTCGACCACCTTCGGCATTTCCTTGAGCCGGCGCAGGTAGTCGCGGCCCGGCTTCTCGACGGCGGTCTTCGACTTGCTGACCTTAGCGGCCAGGCTGGCGATGCGTTCGCGGCCCTTGCGGGTGGTCAGGTCGGGCACTTCGCCTTCGACCTCGGCCTTCACCAGGTCGATGAATTGCTTCAGGCCGCCGGCCACGTAGATGGCCGGGGCGTTCTCCTCGCTGATCTCTTCGATCGCGATCAGTTTCTGTTCTGCGGACATACGAATCTCCCGTGCCATCCGTGTGGTGGGCGCTGTGTAGATCAACATGGGGGTGTGAGATACTCACTGAGTAAATAAATTTGTGAGGTCAAGGAATGGCAAAGACAAAGATTGTTCGAGCGCCAAAGCCAGACTGCGGTTTTTATGATGGGACAATAAAAAATACCGGTCTGGATCAGCGCGCAACTCTCGAAGAAATAATGGTGAATTTGGCGACAGTCTTAGGCATTAAAGAAATTTACAAAGCAGATACTGCTCGCGGAAGCACCATTTACGAGCCGCAAGGAAAGGGTTTTTTCTACTCCTATCAAAGCGCCTCGAATACCATCCTTGACCTATCTCGAGATGTTGCAAAGAGAGCAGCAGATGCAAAGAAGCAAGCTGCAGTCTTGAAAAAAACGGAGAAGCCTGTACAGCAGCCGAGCCAGGATTAGTTCTCCCGGCCTGCGCTCCACTCAGGGTACGGTTATCCCGAAGGGGCGCCGTGCTCGGCTACGTGAATCAGGAAGTGATGTTGCCGGCCAGTGCGCTGGCGAGCATGAAGAAGGTGCAGGCGAAGAGCATGGAGAATGAGCCGCGCCAGAAAGCCCAGCGTCTGGCCTGCTGGCGGCTCACGTGCGGACCTCATAGGCGAGGGTGCACATTCCGCAGAGGTAGGCCCGGCCCGACCAGGCTGCCGGGTTCTCGATGTGAGCGAGGCGCGCTTGATTCATGGCGTCTGCCATGGTCAGGCCCTTGAACACCAGTAGGATGCGGTCATCTGGAAGTGCCTGGGCAGCCTCGGCAACCTGGTCGTCGATGATCGGCGGGAAAATCGGAGTAGTCATGCAACCTCCTTGCGCCCATCAACGATCTTGTTGAGGCGCCCGCAGTAGTGGTTGAACTCTTCGATGGTGATGCGCTGGTCGCCCATCATTTCGGTGAGCTGCTTCTGGATCATCGCGGACCAGCTCACCGGCGTAGATGGATCGGCGAGGGCATCCAGTTCGTTGTCGAGCAAGACGTGTGGGCTCATTTCGCCTCCTCGGTCAGGGCCAGAACTCCTTCCTTCGCAAATGGCGTGAGCAGCTGGCGGGCGATCTCTTCCAGCGCTGCCTCGGGGTTGGCCACGCTCATGATCTCGTCAGCCGCTGCCTTTGCGTCGCTGGTGACCTTGCAGCGCGCCGCTAGGACCAGGCGGCCCAGTACCGAGTTGCTGATCCCCGACAAGCCAAGCTGGCCCATCACGAACTCATCCACCGCCTGGGCGAAGCGTTCGTAGGTGACACCCTGCTTCGGGCGCATTCGGCGCTGAAACACCACATCGCGGCGCGCCATCAGCTCAGCGATTCCGTCGTCGATCCAGGTGGATTCCGCGTCGGCTGCTTCGCTCACCGCCGGCGGCATGCGGTTGTCGTACTCAAACTGTGCTGCTCGAAGTGCGCCCATGGTCGCCTCCAGGTGGTGGGTTCAGTCGGTGTATGCGATGTACTTGAAGCGGCCGTTGCCGAATTGCTCGAAGCGGCCGCCGAAGGTTCCGCGAACCTCGCGCTCAACCTTTGCGCGGGTCATGTGCTCCGGATAGACGCCTTCCTTGATCATTGAGGCGTTGGTGTGGGGCACGAAGCGCCAGCTGACCTTTGTGTTATCCAGCGGGGCATTCCTGAGTCGCTCCCACTCTTCGGCCTGAGCTTTCCAGAAGTCCTTTTCCCTCTGGCTGATCGGCTCTGGCTCTGGCGCAGGGTCTTCCGACTCTTCCCAGCCACAGGCCTCGCAGTAGCCGCGCGGTGCCGTGCAAGCGCCGCAAGGTGGTGAAATGTGGCAGCTGCAATTCACCACCTTGTGCGATTCGATGACGCCCTCGCAGCCGTCACGGCCGCAGGTATCGCCCTCGCAATATCCGAGTTCGCTCATGTTCGTTTGCTCGATTGGCAACCGCATTGGCAGGCGCCAGGCGCGGGTGACCAAACCCACCGTGAAAGGTGGCCTGGCGCCTGCCAATGCGGTCGATGTGAAGGGAAGAGGTGTTGAACTAGGTGTTGCGGGAGTTGACGCTGAGTGAGTGGTACCGGCGGTGGGGTCTTAGCCCGAGCCGCCGGCAAATAGAATTGCTACTCGACGATGCAGATCCAGCGATGGTTTTGCCGGTATGGCGCTCTGGTAAATGCAACGTCTGTTACGAGTTTCATGCCGCGCTCTTGGAGAGCTTTGGTCAGTTGAGCGAGTGTCTCTGCCTGGATAGTCATTGCTGTTACCTCGTCAGATTTACTGCGTTCATAATTCCTGACCGAGCAGGCAATTAGCTGATTCAATTTTTTTTGCTGCTTTGAGAATGCATCGGGGTGTGATCTGGTGTTGAGCGCCCCGTATCCACGTTTCGGCGCATCCATCTCGGCGCTTGGGTTTCAGCGGCCACGTCTCACAGATCACACTCCGATGCAGCCTGCGATGGGGAGCAGGGCATTGGGCAGTTAACGTCAGGCGGACGTGGTGTTGGTTGTTCAGTCGTCGTCGCCCTGGTTCAGCATCTTCTCGACGTCTGCCACCGTGGGCTTGTTCCAGTTCTTGATCTGACCTGTATCGAGGTCGATGTTCAGGATCAGGTAGTCGCCGTAGTGGTTACCCGGGAAGAAGTCCGGCACATATCCCTCGTAGCTGCCGACCTCATCGCCCTGGGCGTCTTGCAGGCCGGCGGCGAAG